>NZ_JAUSLW010000126.1 GCF_030645195.1 Phenylobacterium sp.
TACCTGCCCCGGCTCGTGGGCCTGCTGATGCAGGCCGCCGGCCTCAGCTACCTGGTCGCGTCCTTCGCCCAGCTGTTCGCCCCGGGCTTCGCGGCCCAGATCACCCCGGCCATCCTGCTGCCGGCCCTGGTCGGCGAATCCACCCTCTGCCTGTGGCTGCTGCTGAGGGGCGTGAACCTCCGGGTCTGGACCGCGCGGCTCGCCCAGGCCGCCTAGGGCCGGGACGTCGCGCACGGTCACGACCGCCTTCCCGGAGCGGGGTTTGTTCCCTATATGTACCCGAACGCCGCCGATCCCCCGCCCCTGCGCGAGGTTTCGGGCTAACCTGCCCCGACCCCGAATCAGGAGACCCCATGGCCCGCGACGGCGCCGTCTATGTCTGCCAGACCTGCGGCGCGACCCAGTCCAAGTGGGCGGGCCAGTGCCCGGCCTGCCTGGCGTGGAATTCGCTGGTGGAGGAGGTCCAGAGCCGGCCGCCCGGGGCTCTCGCCCCCAGCCGGGCCAGCGCGCGCGGCAAGGGCCTGCCCTTCCAGGGACTGCAGGAACACACACCCGCCCCGCCCCGCATCCTGACCGGGGTGGCGGAGTTCGACCGCGTCTGCGGCGGCGGCGTGGTGCCCGGCTCGGCCATCCTGGTGGGGGGCGACCCCGGGGTGGGCAAATCCACCCTGCTGCTGCAGGTGGCCGCCTTCGCCGCCCGACGCGGGGCCAACTGCGCCTACATCTCCGGCGAGGAGGCCGTGGAGCAGGTCCGCAGCCGCGCCCAGCGCATGGGCCTGGCCGACGCCCCGGTCCGCCTGGCCGCCGAGACCTCCCTGCGCGACATCGTCGAGGGCCTGAAGCGCGAGAAGTTCGATCTGGTGGTGATCGACTCCATCCAGACCCTGTGGAGCGACGCCCACGAGGCAGGCCCCGGCTCCGTCACCCAGGTCCGCGCCGCCACCGGCGAGCTGGTGCGCCTGGCCAAGAAGCAGGGCGTGGCCATCATCCTCGTGGGCCACGTCACCAAGGAGGGGACCATCGCCGGGCCCCGGGTGATCGAGCACATGGTGGACGCCGTCCTCGCCTTCGAGGGCGAGCGTGGCTACCCGTTCCGCATCCTGCGCGGGGTCAAGAACCGCTTCGGGGCCACCGACGAGATCGGGGTCTTCGAGATGGGCGACGCCGGCCTGGCGGAGGTGAAGAACCCCTCGGCCTTGTTCCTCGACACCTCCGGCGAGCGGGCGGCCGGCGCCGCGGTCTTCGCCGGCATCGAGGGCTCGCGACCCGTCCTGGTGGAGTTCCAGGCCCTGGTGGCCCCCTCGGCCTATGGCACGCCCCGACGCGCGGTGGTGGGCTGGGACACCGGCCGGCTGGCCATGGTGCTGGCGGTGCTGGAGGCGCGCTGCGGCCTGGGCCTCGGCAACCGCGACGTCTATCTCAACGTGGCCGGCGGCCTGCGCATCAGCGAGCCGGCGGCCGATCTGGCGGCGGCGGCGGCGCTCGCCTCCTCGGCCCTGGACGTCGCCCTGCCCCAGGACTGCGTGGTGTTCGGGGAGGTCAGCCTGTCGGGGGACGTTCGCCCCGTCAGCCGGATGGATTCACGTCTGAAAGAAGCCGCGAAGCTCGGATTTAAAAGGGCTTTCGGACCCGCCGACGTCGATGGCGGCCCCCTGAAGATGACCGGTGTGGCCCGCCTGGGCGACGCCATCCGCCGCATCGGCGACGGCGATTGGGATTAGACAGCTTGCCCTGGTTCGACATCGTCGTGCTGTCCATCCTGCTGACCTCGGCGGGGATCGGATTCTATCAGGGCGCGGCCCGCGAGATGGTGGCGGTGCTGTCCTTCCTGATCGCCGCCATCGTCGCGGTGGCGGGCCTGCGGTTCACCGGCCCCATGGGGCGGGCCATGGTCGATCCGGACTGGGCCGGCATGGCCGGCGCCATCGTGGCCACCTTCGTCCTGGTCTATGGCGCCCTGCGACTTACAGGCGCAGGCCTTGCGCGGCGCATCCAGGAAACTGAGATCCTGGGCCTGCTGGACCGGACCGTCGGCCTCGGCTTTGGGCTGATCCGCGCCTTCGTGGTGCTGGGAGCCTTCAACCTGGCCTTCAACGCCGCCACCCCGCCGGAGCTTCGGCCCAAATGGATGACCGGCGCGGTCTTCTATCCGATGACCACGGCGGCCGGTCAGCTGCTGAAGGCCTTCGCGCCGCGCGGCCTGGACATGGCCAACAAGCTCAAGCCGGCGGTTTCCGAGGCGGTTCGTGACGGTTCGGCGAAGGCCCCGCGTGACTCTGGCGACGGTCGCGGCTATGACGCCCGCGATCGCGGCAGTATCGACGATCTAGTGGAGAAATCCCGATGAGCCAGACTTCGGATCGATGGCGACAGGCTCCCCGCGATCCGGATGACGACACGCCCCGCCTGGAGTGCGGCGTGTTTGGCGTCTTCGACACCGAGGGCGCCTCGGCCATCACGGCGCTGGGGCTGCACGCCCTGCAGCACCGCGGTCAGGAAGCCTGCGGCATCGCCAGCTTCGACGGCCAGGGCTTCCATACCGAGCGCCACATGGGCCATGTCGGCGACGCCTTCGCCGGCGGCGACCTCATGGATCGCCTGCCCGGCGTCTCCGCCATCGGCCACACCCGCTACTCCACCTCCGGCGGCAGCTTCATCCGCAACGTCCAGCCGATGTTCGCCGATCTCGAGGCCGGCGGCCTGGCCATCGCCCACAACGGCAACCTCACCAACTTCCTGACCCTGCGCCAGCAGCTGGTGGCCGAGGGCGCGATCTTCCAGTCCACCTCGGACTCCGAGGTCATCCTTCACCTCATCGCCCGCTCGCGGCGCGCGCGCCTGGTGGACAAGTTCATCGACGCCCTGTCGCGGATCGAGGGCGGCTACGCCCTGGTGGCGCTCTCCAACAAGAAGCTGATCGGCGTGCGCGACCCCCTCGGCATCCGCCCCCTGGTCCTCGGCGACCTGGACGGCAAGCCGGTCCTGGCGTCCGAGACCTGCGCCCTAGACATGATCGGCGCCAGCTTCGTCCGCGACATCGAGCACGGCGAGATGGTGGTCATCGACGAGGACGGCATCGAATCCCTGCGCCCGTTCCCGGCGGCCAAGGCCCGCCCCTGCATCTTCGAATACGTCTATTTCGCCCGCCCCGACTCCGTCGTGAACGGCCGCTCGGTCTACGAAGTGCGCAAGCGCATGGGCCGCAAGCTGGCCATGGAGAGCCACGTGCCGGTGGACGTCATCGTCCCCGTCCCCGACTCCGGCGTCCCCGCCGCCCTCGGCTACGCCCAGGAAACCGGCGTGCCCTTCGAGATGGGGATCATCCGCAACCACTATGTGGGCCGCACCTTCATCCAGCCGACCCAGGGCGCCCGCGAGAACGGCGTGCGCATGAAGCTCTCGCCCAACCGCTCGGTCCTGGCCGGCAAGCGGGTAATGCTGATCGACGACTCCATCGTCCGCGGCACCAACTCCGTCCGCGTCGCCCGCATGGTCCGCGAGGCCGGCGCCGCCGAGGTCCACCTGCGCTCGGCCTCGCCGCCGATCATGTGGCCCGACTACTACGGCATCGACATGCCCGACCGCGACAAGCTGCTGGCCGCCAACCATACGGTCGACGAGATCGCCAAGATCCTGGAGGTCGACTCCATGGGCTATCTGTCCATCGACGGCCTCTACTGGGCCATGGAATCGGCCCCGCGCGATCCCAACGAGCCGCAGTTCACCGACCACTACTTCACCGGCGACTACCCGACCCGCCTGCTGGACCGCGAGATCGCCGAGGGCCGCAACGAGACGGCCGAACGCCAGCTGTCGTTCCTGGTCGACGCGTGAGTCCAAGACTCAGATCCTCCCCCAGCGCGCAGCGCGGATTGGGGGAGGTGGCGCGCGTCGGCAGACGCGTGACGGAGGGGGCTGACGCCCACAAACGAGAGTCAAAGTCCCCCTCAGGCGCTACGCGCCAGCTCCCCCAATGGGGGAGCATCTAGGGTGGCGGGACTTCTCAGCCGCCTGAAGCCCGACTGGTACATCATCCTGATCGTCAGCATGGTGGTGCTGGCCTCGATCCTGCCCGCCCGCGGCGCGGCGGCCCCAGCCTTCGGCCTGGCCACCAAGATCGCCATCGCGCTCGTCTTCTTCCTGCACGGCGCCAAGCTGTCGCGGGAGGCGGTGATCAAGGGCGTCACCCACTGGCGACTGCACCTGCTGATCCTGGCCGCCACCTTCGTGCTCTTCCCCGTGCTCTGCCTGGGCCTGGCCGCCCTGCCCGGCGCCCTCACGCCCGCGGCCCTGGCGCCAGGCCTGATCTTCCTCGGCTGCCTGCCGTCGACCATCCAGTCCTCCATCGGCTTCACCGCCGTGGCCCGGGGCAATGTTGCGGCCACCGTCGCCTCGGCCACGGCGTCGAACCTGCTGGGGATCGCGCTCACGCCCCTGCTGGCGGCGATGCTGATGCACACCCAGGGCGGATTTTCCCTGCACTCGGCGCAGTCGATTGTCCTGCAACTGCTGTTGCCCTTCATCGCCGGCCAGGTGCTGCGCCCCTGGGTCGGCCCCTGGATCAGCGCGCGGGCCAAGGCGGTGGGCTATGTCGACCGCGGCTCCATCCTGCTGGTGGTCTATTCGGCCTTTTCCGAGGCCGTGGTGCAGGGCATCTGGACCAAGGTCGGCGCGCTGGACCTGGTGCGCCTGCTGATCCTCTGCGTCGTCCTGCTGGCCGCCGTCCTGCTGGCCACCCTGTTCGCGGCGCGCGCCTTGCGGTTCAACAAGGAGGACGAGATCACCATCGTCTTCTGCGGCTCCAAGAAGAGCTTGGCCAGCGGCGTGCCCATGGCCGGGGTGCTGTTCCCCGGCGCGACGCTCGGCCTGATCCTGCTGCCGATCATGATCTTCCACCAGATCCAGCTGATGGCCTGCGCGGTGATCGCCGGCGCCTATGCAAAGCGGGCGGACAGCGACGCCCAGACCAGCTAGAAGCCCCGCCATGACTGACCAGAATCTCCCCCTCGCCGGCAAGATCGCCCTCGTCACCGGCGCCTCCCGCGGCATCGGCCGCGCCAGCGCGCTCGCGCTCGCCAAGGCCGGCGCCCACGTCATCGCCGTGGCCCGCACCACCGGCGGCCTGGAGGAGCTCGACGACGAGATCCGCGCCGCCACCGGCCAGCCCGCCACCCTGGTCCCCATGGACATCTCCCAGGTCGAGGGCCTGGATCAGCTGGGCCTGGCCATCCACGAGCGCCACGGGCGCCTGGATATCCTGGTCCACGCCGCCGCCATCCTGGGCGCCATCACCCCGGTCAGCCATATCGATCCGGCCCTGTGGGACAAGGTGATGGCCACCAACCTGACGGCCACCTACCGGCTGATCCGCACCACCGAGCGCCTGCTGCGGGCCTCCGACGCCGGTCGCGCCATTTTCCTGACCACCGGTCGCGTACAGCGGCCCAAGGCCTTCTGGGGCGTCTACGGCGTCTCCAAGGCGGCCATGGAGCACCTGGTGCAGACCTGGGCCGACGAGCTGGAGAACACCACCATCCGCGCCGCCCTGGTGGATCCCGGCGTCATGCGCACCAAGATGCGCGCCGAGGCCATGCCGGGCGAGGATCCCATGACCCTGCCCGAGCCCTCGGAAATCGGGCCGATGATCGTGGAACTGGCCCAGGCGGACCTGGGCCTGCCGAAATCTAGCGTTTTGTTTTCGGACTGGAAGCGGACGTCCGGCTCGCCCGCTTCGGCTTGACCCCCGGGCGGGCCAGCTTCTGGGTCCGCCCCTTGGGATTGCCTACCTGCTTGGGCTTGGCGACATAGGTCCGCTTCGGCTTGGCCGCAGCCCCCGCCTTGGCCTTGGCCGAGGCCGCCGCCTTGGTCTTGGCGCGCAAGCCCGTCGAGGGGCCTGAGGCCGCCTTGCTGGCCGCCTTGGCCGCGAAGCCCGCGGCCGGACCGCTCTTGGCCTCGCCCTCGGCGAAGGGGTTCTTGTTGGACTTCACCGTCAGCCGCATGGGCACGCCCGGCAGGTCGAAGCTCTCCCGCAGCGAGTTGATCAGGTAGCGGCGATAGTGGTCCGGCAGCTGGTCGGCCCGGCTGGCGAACAGCACGAAGGTCGGCGGCCGGGCCTTGGTCTGGGCCATGTATTTCGGCTTGATCCGGCGACCGCCCACTGAGGGGGGCGGGTGGCGCTGGGTGGCCATGGAGAGCCAGTCGTTCAGGTCCCGGGTCTTGACCTTGGTGGACCAGTCGCCGTGCACCTTGAAGACCGCGGGCATCAGCTTGTCGAGGCCGCGACCGGTCTCGGCCGACAGCGCCACCACCGGCGTCCCGCGCAGCTGCGGCAGCAGGCGGGCAGCCTCCTCGTTGAACATGGCCAGGGTCGCGCGCTGATCCTCCACCAGGTCCCACTTGGCCAGGCAGAAGACCAGGCCCCGGCCCTCACGCTCGACAAGGTCGGCGATCTGCAGGTCCTGGACCTCGAAGGGGTGGGTGGCGTCCATCACCAGGATCACCACCTCGGCATAGGTGATGGCGCGGATAGAGTCCTGGCCCGACAGCTTCTCCAGCTTCTCCTCGACCCGAGCCTTGCGGCGCAGGCCAGCGGTGTCCACCAGGCGAATGGCCCGGTCGTCCCAGGTCCAGTCCACGGGGATGGCGTCGCGGGTGATGCCGGCCTCGGGGCCGGTCAGCAGGCGATCCTCGCCGATCAGCTTGTTCACCAGGGTCGACTTGCCGGCGTTGGGACGCCCGACGATGGCGATCTGCACCGGCTTCTCGACGGCCTCGCCATCCTCGAACTCGTGCTCGACCGAATAGGGCGCGATCGCCTGGTAGAGGTCGGCCATGCCTTCGCCGTGCTCGGCGGAGATGGGGATCGGTTCCCCGAGCCCAAGGCTGAAGGCGTCGTTGATGCCGGCGTCGCCGCGTTTGCCCTCGGCCTTGTTGGCCAGCAGGATCACCGGCTTGTCGCGGCGGCGCAGGATCTCGCCGAACACCCGGTCCATCGGGGTGATGCCGTCGCGGGAGTCCACGACGAACAGGGCCACGTCGGCCTCGTCGATGGCCAGCTCCGTCTGGGCGCGCATCCGCGCCTCCAGGCTCTCGTCGGTGACGTCCTCGAATCCGGCGGTGTCGATCAGCTCCAGATCGATGTCGCCGATCGTGCCGACGCCGAAGCGCCGGTCGCGGGTGACGCCCGGCCGGTCATCGACGATGGCGAGCTTCTTGCCCGCCAGCCGATTGAACAGGGTCGATTTGCCGACGTTCGGACGCCCTACGATCGCAAGCCTGAGCGGCATGGGGTCCTGGTCTTCTCTTGCTTCTAGCGCAGCGCGATGAGTTGAGCCTCATCGGTCGCGATATAGATGGCGCCGTTGACGGCGATCGGGCCCAGCAGCACGCTGGAACCGAGGTTCATGGTCTTTTCCACCGCGCCGGTCTTGGCGTTGAGCGCCACCAGTTCGCCCTGGTTGGACACGGTGATGATCTTGCCGGAAGCCAGCAGCGGGCTCGACCAGACCGGCTTGGAGACGTACTTCTTGCGTCCCAGGCTCAGCCCCATCATGCCGCCCTTGGCCTTGCCGCGGCCCACGCTCAGATCGCGGATCCAGTAGATCTGGCCGCTCTCGCGGGCCACGCAGATCACCTGGCCGGTCTTGTCCACCACATAGACCACGTCCCCGGCGGGCCAGGGGGTGGTGATGCCGGTGATCGGCAGGGTCCAGCGCGCCTGGCCGGTGCGAAGGTCGGTGGCGGCGAAGACCCCCGAATGGCTGACCGCGAAGACGTCGCCCTGATAGATGACCGGCCGGCCGGGAATGTCGCGAATCTCTGAGAGCGCGTTGTTGCGGCTGGCCCGCGACAGGGCCTCGTTCCAGAGGTCGTTGCCGTTGGCGGCGCGCAGGGCCACCAGCTCACCCGAGCCGAAGGACGCCACCAGCGTGTCGCCGGACACCGCGGGGCTCGAGGCCCCCAGGATGCGCGAGGACTCCGACAGGGCCTGATAGGTCCAGCTGGGGGTCCCGTTGGCGGTGTCGTAGGTCAGCAGGGTGTTGTCCACCGCCACCACGAACAGGCGACCGCCGGAGACGGTGGGGGCGGCGTGGATCGGCTGTTCGGTCTTCACCTTCCAGCCGACGGCGCCGGTGTCGGCGTTCAGCTGGGCGACGAACCGATAGCCCGAGGCGACATAGAGCTTGCCGTCGGCGATGGCGACGCCGCCGCCGAAGGCTTCCTTGTCACGCTTGCCTTCGGGACGCAGATCGACCTTCCAGACCTCGGCGCCCGACTGGGCGTCGTGGGCGGAGACCGTGGCCTCGCCGTCCATCACGAAGATCTTGCCGTTGGCGGCCACCGGGGGGGCGGTGACATGGGCCCCGCGGTCGGAGCCCTTGCCGAAACCGCGCTTCCAGGCGATCGACAGGTCGCCGCCGGCGGCGACATGCTCGACCGAGTTCTCCAGCGTGCCGCCCGGCAGGGACCACTGGGTCACCGCGACAGGGTCGGGCAGGAAGAAGTCCGCGCCCTTCAGGGCCTCGGCGGCCTCCACCTTCTGGTCGAAGGCGATGATGGCGATGCGTTCGCCCTCGCTGGCGACCTCGCCAGGGGCTTCCTTCTTGGGGAAGGGATTCAGGCGGCTGACCGTCGAGCACCCGCTCGCGGTCAACGCGGCCGTCAGGAGCAGGGCGAGGCCGGTGCGGCTGCGAAACGTCATTGGGCGTCCGGGGTTGGCTGTTGCGTCGGGGCGGAAGGGCCGGCGGCCCCCGGTTGAAGAAGGCTCTGGGGCGGCAGGGCCGCGGCGGCCCGCGCCGCGGCGGCCACGCTCTTGGCCGAGCCGGAATCGATCAGATCCATGGCGGCCTTGGCGCGGTTCCGCGCGCCTTCGGAGGCGTCGGCCAACAGGGAGATCACCACGAAGTCGCCGCGCGCGCCGGCCAGGTCGCCGGCCATGATCTTGGCGAACGCCAGGGCTTCGCGCGCCTCGGTGCGATAGGGCCGACCTTCTTTGAGCATCGGCGTCAGACGCGCCTCCAAGTCCTTGTAAGGAGCCGTGTCCAGCAAGGCGAAGGCGGATTTGAGGCGGGCGGCGTCACCGATGATGTCGTTCGGCGAGACTTCCGCGGCCTGGTCGAAATACTTCACCGCATCGGCGGTCTTGCCGGCGGCCAGCTTCACGCCGCCCTGATGCTGCAGGGCCAGCGACTTGTAGGCCTTGGAGCCGGACTTCGCGACCTCGGTCCACAGCCTGTCGGCCTCGTCGGCCCGGCCGGCGTTGAAGGCGTCCAGGGCTTGACTGTACTGCTCCGAGGCCTTCGACGTGGTCTTGGTCTGGTAGGTCTCGTAGCCCCAGATCGCGAGCGCCACCACCAGGGCGGCGGCCAGGACGGCGCCGACCCAGGGCAGGGCTTTCAGCGCAAGCGCCTTGTAGCGGTCGGAGCGAAGCTGCTCCTCGACCTCTTCAAAGACATCAACCACGTCGGGAAACTCCGCACGAAAGGCGCAAGGGAATAGAGCGGCGGAACCTATAGCGGCAGCTTGGCCGCCGCAACGGTTCGGCGTCTTCGCCCGACTTAGCCTGCCGCGCGCTTCGACGCCATGAAAGTCTCGAAGGCGGCCTTGTAGTCCGGATGCCAGCGGGAAAGGGCCGGGCGATTGAGGATCAGATCGTCCGCGGCCCAGCGGATTCGCTTCTCATCCATCTCGCGGGTCACGTCGTTGTCGGGGCACAGGATGTAGAAGTCCCCCTTCCCCATCGCCGCGATCATGAAGTCGGCCACCTGCTCGGCGCTCCAGGCGCCGGGCGGCTTCTCGGTGGCCCGCGCCGTCATGCCGGTGAAGGTGAAGCCGGGAATCAGCAGGTGGGCGGTGACCTGGCCGCCGTCCACGTTGCGCAGCTGGTGGGCCAGCCCCTCGGTCAGGGCCTTCACCGCCGCCTTGCTGGTGTTGTAGGCCACGTCGCCGGGCGGATTGGTGATCCCCTGCTTGGAACCGGTGTTGACGATGGCGCAGGGGGTCTGCTGATCGATCATCAGCTGGGTGAAGGCCTGCAGGCCGTTGATCACGCCCCACAGATTGATCTCCAGCAGCCGCCGCCAGCGGTCCGGGTGCTCCCAGGCCCCGGCCCCGCCGCCGACCCCGGCATTGTTCATCAGCACCGCCACCTCGCCGAAGCGCTCGTAGGCGGCGTCCCGCAGGCGGTTGACCGCCTCGGCGTCGGAGACGTCGGTGGGGACGCCGAACACCTGGTCGGGCGCGGTCGCCACCGCGGCGACCGCCTTCACGGCGACCTTCAGGGCCTCGGCGTTCTGGTCGGCCAGGCAGACCTTCATCCCCAGGGCCGCGAACCGCTTGGCGGCGGCCAGGCCGATGCCGCTGGCGGCGCCGGCCACCACCGCGGCGCGGCCGGACGTCAAGGCGGGATGGGTCATGGTCGTCTCCCAAGGATAAGGGGCTGTAGCGGCGTCGAGGCCGGAGAGATACGGCCAACCCGCGCTGCGATATAGTGATCACGATATTGAATCGGTCACGTCATCCAGGGAGTACGCGCATGAAGACCCGTCAACTGGGGGCCAAGGGCCCGACCGTCTCGGCCATGGGCCTGGGCTGCATGACCATGACCGCCGTCTATGGCGCGCCCTCCGACAAGGCCGAGAGCCTGGCCACCCTGGACCGCGCCCTGGAGCTGGGGATCAACTTCTGGGACACCGCGGACATCTACGGCCCCTATGAGAACGAGGAGCTGCTGGGCGACGCCCTCGCCGGCCGCCGGGACAAGGTGTTCCTGGCCACCAAGTTCGGCATCGTCCGCAAGGGCGACGCCACCGGGGTGGACGGCAGCCCGGCCTATGTGCGCTCGGCCTGCGAGGCCAGCCTCAAGCGCCTGAAGACCGACGTCATCGACCTCTACTACCTGCACCGCGTCGACCGCGACACACCCATCGAGGAGACCGTCGGCGCCATGGCCGAGCTCGTGAAGTCCGGCAAGGTCCGCCACATCGGCCTGTCGGAAACCTCGGCCGAGACCCTGGAGCGGGCCTGCAAGGTCCATCAGATCACCGCCCTGCAGAGCGAATACTCCCTCTGGACCCGCGATCCGGAGAGCGGCCCCCTGGCGGCCTGCGAGCGGCTCGGCGTCGGCTTCGTGCCCTACAGTCCCCTGGGCCGCGGCTTCCTCACCGGCGAGATCAAGACCCCCGACGACTTCGGCGCCGCCGACTGGCGCCGCTCCAACCCCCGCTTCCAGGGCGAGAACTTCAATCGGAACCTGGCGATCGTGGACAAGGTGAAGGCGCTCGCCCAGGCCAAGGGGGTCACCGCCTCGCAGCTGGCGCTCGCCTGGGTGATGTCCAAGGGCGAGCACGTCGTCCCGATCCCCGGCACGCGGCGCATCAAGTATCTGGAGGACAACGCCGGGGCCGTGGACGTGGTGCTCACCGCCACCGACCTCGCCGAGATCGACGCGGCCTTCCCGGCCGACATCTCGGTCGGCGACCGCTACGCCGCCGGGATGATGGGGTCCTTGAACGGCTAGAACGTGACAGCCTGAAGTGGGAACCGGTTCAGGTGCCCGTTACGTTCCCACTTCAAGACTCGGCGTTACTTCCGGCCCCGGCGGAACGGCTCGGGGTCGGCCTCGTGCTCGTCGAAGCCGAAGCGGGCGAAGCCCTCCTTCATCTCCGGACTCAGGGGTGCCTCCAGCACCAGGGTTCCGCTCGACGGGTGCGGCAGGCTCAGGCGGCGAGCGTGGAGCTGCAGCTTCAGCGGCCCGGAGAGCTCCTTGGAGGCTGGCGTGTTGTACTTGGGGTCCCCCAGGATCGGGTGGCCCATGGCCAGCATGTGGGCCCGCAACTGATGGGTCCGGCCGGTGTGGGGGCGCAGGGCCATCCAGGCGGCCCGGGGTCCGGCCCGGCTGATGGTGACGAACTCGGTCTCGGCGGGCTCGGCGCCCGGCTCCTTGGGCTGGGCGGGCACCACCATCTCGCGGTCGCCGACCCCCTTCTTCACCAGGGGCAGTTCGAGAACCCCCTCCCCGGGCTTGGGGAAGCCGATGACGATGGCCCAGTAGGTCTTGTGCGCCTTTCGCCGCGCGAAGGCGCCGGCCAGCTTGGCCGCCGCGCCCGGCGTCTTGCCCAGCACCAGGACGCCGGAGGTGTCGCGGTCCAGGCGGTGGACCAGCCGCGGCCGCTCCAGCCCCTCGCCCCAGGCGCTCAGCAGCCGGTCGACATGCTTGTGGGTCTTGGTGCCCCCCTGGACCGCCAGGCCCGCGGGCTTGTTCAGCACCAGCACCTCGTCGTCCTCATAGAGCACCAGGCTCTTGGCGAAGGCCGCCTCGCGGGCGTCGATGCCCTTGTCTCGCGTCCCCGGCTCCGGGGCGTCGGGCAGCGGCGGCACGCGGATCTGGGCGCCGGCCGACAGCCGCGAGTCCGGCTTGGCCCGGCCGCCGTCGACGCGGATCTGGCCCGAGCGGGTCAGCTTCTGGATCTGGATATGGTTCAGGTGCGGCCAGCGGCGCTTGAACCAGCGGTCCAGGCGCACCCCGTCCTCGCCGGCGTCCACGAACAGGGTGCGGACCTCCTTCACGCGAACATCCGCCGCGCCAGCAACAGGCCCGCGAACAGGGCCGTGATGGAGAGCAGCACCGAGGCTGTCGCATAGGAGGCGGCCACGCCATAGGACCGCCGCTCGATCATCAGGGCGGTCTCCAGGGAGAAGGCCGAGAAGGTGGTGAAGCCCCCCAGCACCCCCACCCCCAGCAGCAGCCGCAGCTTCTCCTGGTCGGCCCCGCCTCGGTGGGCCAGGAACCCGGCCAGCACCCCCATCAGCAGGCCGCCGAGGATGTTGGCGAGGAAGGTCCCGAAGGGCCAGGCCGGGCCGAACAGCCGCATCGCCTGGATTCCCAGGCCATAGCGCGCCACCGCGCCCGCCGCCCCGCCGGCGGCCACAAGAAGCAGTTTTTCCATGCGCCCTTATGCGACGGCGCGGGCGCCGCGTCGAGAAGGCGCCGGTAACCTTGGGGCGCAACGCCTGGTTAAGGGCTGGACGGCATGATGCCGGTCCAAGTTCCAGAGCCCGGCCTCCGCAACGTGCCCTCCGGCGAGCCCAACAGTGTCGAACGCCTGACCGCCGGCGGCGCCGCCGCGGCGCTTGAGCGGCTGGCCGGCACCGACCTGGTGGAGCGCGGCTGCGTCACCATCATCAGCGTCGAGGCCATCCGCCAGCGCTCCGGCGACCGCTGGTCGCGCAAGCGCGACGCCGTCTGGGCCTATGTCGGCAAGAAGTGCGACGAGCACCTGGCCTATCAGGACATCCGCCACCGCGTCGGCGAGACCGACTTCCTGATCGCCATGACGTCTGGGGAAGGCGTCGCCGCGCAGGCGGTCAGCCTGAAGATCCTCGAGGAGGTCCTGCTGTTCTTCCTCGGCGTCGCCGACCGCGCCGACATGAAGATCCGGGCGGTCAGCGCCATTCATGGCGACGAGCTATCCTGTTCCGAGATCGATCTCGCCCGCATCGCAGCGCCTCGCGCCCCGCCCGAGGAGGTGGTCGCTGTCTCGGCCTATCACGCCGGGGTCGATCCGGCCGAGGAGCGCCGGCGCAATCCGATCTCCTTCGTCACCGCCTCGGGTCAGAACCTGCGGATCGACTTCGCCCTGCAGGAGGTGGTGAGCCTGCGCCACAAGGTGACCGCCGCCCTGCGCGTCGACGCCACCGTGACCCATATCGGCAGCGGCCGGCTGATCCCGGCGCGGACCTTCGGCAAACTGTCGGACGACGACATCGCCTTCATCGACCGGTCGTCCCTGGACTTCGCCGCCCTGTTCGCGGGCGCGGCGGACAGGCCGCAGCCACCGCTGATCCTGCCGGTCTCCTTCCGCACCATGTCGGCCCGCAAGGGCCGCCAGGCCCTGATCTCGGTTCCCGGCCTGACGCCCGAACGCATGAAGTCCGGCATGATGGTGGAGCTGATCGACGTCGACCGCGGCACGCCCGAGGCCCGCCTGCTGGAGGTCACGGGCCTTGTCGGTCAGGTCTGCAAGGGGGTGCTGGCCCGCATCCAGCCGGTGCGCGACGCCATCGGCCCGGTTCGCGGCGCGCGGCTCCAGGGCCTGACGGTGGACGCCGGTGACCTCGGCGGCGGAGATTCCCAGGTCGCGAGCCAGATGATCAACCTCGCCGCCCAGGCGCGCGGCCGAGCCCCGGCCCTGATGATCCACGGCCTGGCCTCGGAAGGTTTCCTTGAGGTCGCCGAGGTCGCGGGCTTCACCCACGCCTCGGTCGTGCGGCCTGCCCAGCAGCAGCAACAGCCGGCGGCCTAGCGTTCCACCAACCCGATGGCCGCCAGGATCGCCGCCATGTCCGGCGGGGTCGGCGCCTCGATGCGCCTGGTCCCGCCCTCCGGATGCGGGAACGACAGGGCGCCGGCGTGCAGCATCAGCCGAGGCACGGGATGGCCGGCGACCGCCAGGGCCCCGCCATAGCGGACGTCCCCGGCGATAGGCCGGCCGATGGAGGCCAGGTGGACGCGAAGCTGGTGCATGCGGCCGGTCTCCGGCGACAGCTCCAGCAGGGCCGCGACGTCGTTGGCGGCCAGGGTGCGATAGCGGGTCTGGGCCGTCTCGGCGTCGGGATGGTCGGGGGCGCAGACCCGCATGAAGGCCTCTCGCCCCGCCTCGTCCCGGCGCAGGGGAACCTCGATGGTTCCGCCGGTGGGATCGGGGGCGCCGGGGGTGACAATGGCCCGGTAGGTCTTGGAAAACTTCCGTCCCATCATGGCCTTGCCGAGGAATCCTGCGGCGGGCTTGGTCTTGGCCGTCAGGATCACCCCGGAGGTGTCGCGGTCCAGCCGGTGGATCAGGCGGGGACGGGCCTTGCCGGGCTTGGCGAAGGCCCAGAGCATCTCGTCCAGGGTGTGGACCTGGCCCCGCCCGCCCTGGCTGGACAGGCCCGCCGGTTTGTTGAGCGCCAGGATGTGCGTATCCTCATAGATCACCAGGCTGCGGACCAGGGCGATCTCCTCGGGGGTCAGGACCACCGGCGCGGGTTCGGCCTTGCGCTTCGGCGCCGGCCTCACTTGCCGTCCCGTTCGGCGCGGATCGCCGCCCAGCGCGCCAGGCGCTCCTTGATGCGCGCCTCCGAGCCCTGGTCCTTGGGATGGTAGAAGCTCGGCCGCGCCATGCCGTCCGGGAAGTAGTTCTGGCCCGAGAAGCCCTCCTCGGCGTCATGGTCGTAGGCGTAGCCCTTGCCGTAGCCGAGGTCC
The DNA here is from genome assembly GCF_030645195.1 of Phenylobacterium sp. Taxonomy (GTDB): domain Bacteria; phylum Pseudomonadota; class Alphaproteobacteria; order Caulobacterales; family Caulobacteraceae; genus Phenylobacterium. Next base: position 15,245 of record NZ_JAUSLW010000126.1, read on the forward strand.
TTCATCAGCTTGGTGGGGGCGTTGCGGATATGGGCCGGCGGCATCAGCGAGCCGGTCTCCTTGGCCGAGCGCATCGCCGCGCCGAAGGCCTTGTAGACCGCATTGGATTTGGGCGCCGCGGCCAGGTGGACCACCAGCTGCGCCAGGGCGAGATCGCCCTCCGGCGAGCCCAGGAAGTCGTAGGTGTCCTTGGCCGCGTTGGCCAGGACCAGCGACATGGGGTCGGCCTCGCCGATGTCCTCCATGGCCGCGCGGATCAGTCGGCGCGCGATGAACAGCGGGTCCTCGCCCCCGGTCAGCATGCGCGCCAGCCAGTAGAGGGACGCGTCCGGATCGGAGCCGCGGATCGACTTATGCAGGGCCGAGATGAGGTTGTAGTGCTCCTCCCGGTCCTTGTCGTAGGCGGGGCTGCGCTTCTGCAGGATCTCCCCCAGCGCCTTGATGGAGAGCGGCTTGGCCGCGCCGATGTTGAGCAGGGTCTCGGCCAGGGTCAGCAGGTAGCGCCCATCCCCGTCGGCCAGGGCCACCAGGGCGTCCCGGGCCTCCGGCTCCAGGGGCAGGGCACGGGCCTCGTGGATCTCGGCCTTCTCCAGCAGCATCTTCAGCGCCTCGTCGTCGAGGCGCTTGAGCACATAGACCTGGGAGCGCGACAGCAGCGCCCCGTTCAGCTCGAAGGACGGATTCTCGGTGGTGGCCCCCACCAGGGTGACGATCCCCTCCTCCACGAAGGGCAGGAAGCCGTCCTGCTGGGCGCGGTTGAAGCGGTGGATCTCGTCGACGAAGAGCAGGGTCGATTGCCCCGCCGAGCGCCGCATCTTGGCCTGTTCGAAGGCCTTCTTCAGGTCGGCGACCCCGGAGAACACCGCCGAGAGCTGCTGGAACTCGTAGCCGGCCTCCTTGGCCAGCAGCCGGGCGATGGTGGTCTTGCCGGTGCCGGGTGGGCCCCAGAGGATCATCGACGACAGCCGCTTGGCCTCGGCCATCCGCCGGATCGGCCCCTCGGGCCCCAGCAGGTGATCCTGCCCCACCACCTCGTCGAGCTTCTGCGGCCGCAGGCGGTCCGCCAGCGGAGAGGGAGCATGCGGCGTCAGACCCGCGGCTTCGAAGAGGTCGGCCATGGGAGGGGTTCTAACCCTCCCTCCCCTTCATGGGGAGGGGAAGATCGCGAAGCGATCGGGGTGGGGAATACTGGCCACACTCCCCCACCCGTCCGACGCTTCGCGCCGTCCACCCTCCCCATGAAGGGGAGGGAGAGATTCTACGTCCTGAAGTTCGCCGAGATCTCCTGACCGCCGCGGACGATGGTCACCTGCCATTGGCCGGCGCCCGTGCCCACCACGGCCATCAGGTCGCGCACCGTGCCGATATCGCGGCCGTTGACGCGGCGGATCAGGTCCCCGGGCCGCAGGCCGGCGTTCATGGCGAAGCCGCGGCCCATCTTGGTCACCAGCACCCCCTTGCCGGAGAAGGGATCGAGGCCCAGTTCGTCGGCCACCGCCGGCGACAGGTTCACCACCGTCGCCCCGTCGAAGGGGTGGCGGCCGCTCAGCGCCTGCTCGTCGCGGGCCGGCGTCGCCGGCGGCGCCTCGGCCTTGAGGTTCAGGGTCAGGTTGGCGCCGCCCCGCAGGACGCCGAGCTTCAGCACCTCCCCCGGGCGGCTGGAGCCCAGGGCGTAGCTGACCCCGGCGGGGTCGGCCACGGGCTTGCCGTCCACCGACAGGATCACGTCCTCGGGCTTGAGGCCGGCGCGGGCGGCGGGGCCGCCGGGCCAGACCTCGGCCACCAGGGCGCCCGACGGGATGGCCATGCCCAGGCTGTGGGCGATCTCGCCGGTCACGGGCTGGGTTCGCGCCCCCAGCCAGGGGCGGACCACCACATGGCCGCCGCCGGCCGCGGTCTCGACGATGCGCTTGACCATCGCGCCCGGGATGGCGAAGCCGACCCCCGACGAGGTGCCCGACCGCGAGAGGATGAAGCTGTTCACCCCGATCAGGTCGCCGTCCATGTCCACCAGGGCGCCGCCGGAATTGCCCGGATTGATCGCCGCGTCGGTCTGGATATAGGCGTTGGCCGCATCCCCATTGGGATCAGCGGTGCGATTCAGGGCCGAGATGATGCCATTGGTCACCGTCTGGCCGACGCCGAAGGGGTCGCCGATGGCCAGGACCAGGTCGCCCACCTGGGCCTCGCCGGTGTCGTCGATGGGCAGGACCGGCAGGCGCTCGGCGCCCACATCGATCTTCAGCACCGCAAGATCGGTGCGCGGATCGGCCAGCAGGACCTTGGCGGGAAACTCGCGGCGGTCGGCCAAGGCCACGGTGATCTCCTGGCCCCCCTGCACCACGTGGTTGTTGGTGATGATCACCCCGTCGCTGCGCACGATGACGCCGGACCCCAGGGAGCCCTCGATGCGCTCGCGCGGCGCCCCCATGCCGAACATCTGCCAGAACGGATCGGCCTGTTGTCGCACCAGCCGCTTGGAGGAGATGTTCACCACCGCCGGCGCCGCGCGCTTCACGACGGGGGCGAAGGACATCTTCATGGTCATGGAGTCGCCGGGCGCGGCCCGGGTGGGCTGGGCCAGCGGCGGAATCTGCGCCTTGGACCTCGCCGAGGGATCGGAACAGGCGGCCACTAGGGCCAGGACGGGGATCAGGACGCGATAGGCTCGCATGGGCTCTCCGAGCGGGGAAACGTCGCCGTAGATTGACGAGGTTTCGGGCGCATTGATGGCGACGCTTTAAGCACTCTTTGGTTCCGGTGGAACAGGGCGGACGCAGGCCAGGACCAGGATCCAGGCGCCGAGACTCAAGGCCCCACCGATCAGGATGGTCAGGCCCGACCACTGCGGGCCCCAGGTCAGGGTCGCGGCGAAGACCTGGGTCACGGCGATGGGGGCGGTGATGCTGGTCAGGCTGACGATGGAGCCCATGGCGCCCTGCAGCCGCCCCTGCTCCTCGTCCCCGACCCTGGCGCTCATCAGGGACTGCAGGGCCGGCGTCGCCATGCTGCCCAGCACGATCGGCAGGTTGGCGATCCAGAACCAGGCGCCCGTGGGGGCCAGGCCCACCGCGACGAAGCCCACGATCTCCAGGGCCAGGCCCAGCAGCACCGTGCGCCGGTCCCCCAGCGCCTTGGCGACCCGCCCCGTCAGCCCGGTCTGCACCGCGATGCTGGCCACCGCGAGCGCGCTGCAGAAGATCCCGAAGTCCAGGGGGCTCCAGCCGTAGCGGTGGGCCGTATAGAGGACCAGCAGGTTGTCCTTGGCCTGGAACGCCAGCCAGATCAGCAGCAGGGCCGCCCCCAGGACCAGCAAGCCCTTGCGCTGGACCAGCAGGTCCACGGCGCCCCACGGGTTGGCCTTGGCCCAACGCAGCGGCGCGCGCTTCGCCTTCGGCAAGGACTCCGGCAGGACGAACAGGCCGTAGATCCCGCCCAGCCCCGCGAAGGCCGCCGCCACCCAGAACGGCGTCCGCAGGTCGTGGGCCGCCAGCAGCCCGCCCAGGGCCGGCCCCATGACGATGGCGCTCCACATGGCCGCGGTCATCCAGCCATAGGCTCGCGTGCGGTCCTCCGGCGGCGTGACGTCGGCCACATAGGCCATGGCGGCGGCCTGGGCCCCGCAGGTCAGGCCGCAGAGGATGCGGGCGGCCATCAGCCAGCCGATACTGGGCGCCAGGGCCCCCATCACCAGCTCGGCCCCCACCCCGAACACCGAGATCAGGATCACCGGCCGGCGGCCGAACCTGTCCGACAGCATCCCCAGCAGGGGCGCGGCCAGGAACTGCGGGATGGCCCAGCCCACCTCCAGGAACCCCACCCAGCGGGCGGCGGTGGCAGGGTCGCCCCCCACCAGCTCCTGCGCCAGCCGGGGCAGGATCGGGAAGGAGATGGATTGGGCGGAATAGTCCAGGAAGATGGTGACGGCGACGAAGGCGAGCGCCGCGCGGCGGGGATGAGGCATGGGGATCTCGAGGGTTCCGGCGCCTGCCGGCATGACGAAGGGCCGGCCGGGGGGCCGGTGGCGAGGACCGCGGCGCCTGGGGCTCGAGAGCCCCCGCGCGCGTCCTAGGCCTTCGTCTTCTCGAATGCGATCATGAGGCGGAGCCTAGCTGCCTCGTCAGGCTTGGCAAGGGTCAGGCGGCCTTGGCCTCGGCCGGCACGTCGCGGGCGTGGACCACCACCAGCAGCCAGGCTGCCAGGCTGAGCGCCGCCCCGGCCAGGATGGTCAGGCCCGACCAACCCGGCCCCCGGCCCGCTGCGATGGCCAGCGCGAAGATCTGGGTGAAGGCGATGGGACCAAACAGGCCCGTCAGGCTGCCGACACTCATCATGGCCCCCTGCAGCCGCCCCTGCTCGTCGGGATGGACCTTGGCGGTCATCATGGCCTGCAGGGCGGGGCCGGCGATGTTGGCGAGCGCCATGGGGATGTTGGCGATCCAGAACCAGAACCCCGTCGGCGACAGGCCCACGGCCAGATAGCCCACCGTCTGGGCGCTCAGGCCCAGGATCAGCACCTTGCGTTCGCCCAGCCAGGTCACGGCCCGCCCGGTGAGCTGGCTGGTGACCACGATGTTCACCGCCCCCAGCGCGCTGCAGAAGATCCCCAGCGCCATCGGGTCCCACTGGTAGCGATAGGCCGTGTAGAG
>NZ_JAUSLW010000128.1 GCF_030645195.1 Phenylobacterium sp.
CTCGGCGACCCAGGTCCGGGCGCTGGACACCACCGATGTGGCTGAACTGTCCTCGACCCAGGTCGGCGCCATGTCGGCGGCCCAGATCGGGGCCCTGTCCTCCACCAGCCTGGCCAGCCTGGACTCCACCCAGCTGGGCGCCCTGACGGCGGCCCAGGTCGGCGCCCTGTCGGCCACCAGCCTCTCGGGCCTGGACGGAACCCAGATCGGCTCACTGACCACCACCCAGGTGGGCGGCCTGACCACCAGCCAGCTCAAGTCCCTGAGCACCACGGACTTCGGCGAGCTCACCTCCACCCAGATCGGCGCCCTGAGCGCCAATCAGCTCGGGGCCCTGTCGGCCACCAACATCTCGGCTCTGGACGCCACCCAGACGGCGGCCTTGTCCACGACCCAGGTCAAGGGCCTGGCCACCACTCAGCTCTCCGCCCTGAACGCCACCGACATCGGCGAATTCACCGCCACCCAGATCGGCGCCCTGTCCAACGCCCAGATCGCGTCGCTGACGGCCACCAACATCTCGGCCCTCGACGCCACCCAGACGGCCGCGCTCTCCACCACCCAGGTCAAGGCGCTGTCGGTCAGCCAGCTGCGGGGCCTCGACGCCACCGACGTCGCTGAGCTCGCCGGCACCCAGATCGCGGCCATGGCCACGACCCAGATCGCGGCCCTGAGCTCCACCAATATCGGCGCGCTGGACGCCACCCAGCTGGGCGCCCTTACGGCTGCCCAGATCGGCGCCCTGTCGACCACCAGCCTCTCGACCCTGGACGCCACCCAGACCGGCTCGCTGACCACCACCCAGGTCGGCGGTCTCACCACCACCCAGCTCAAGAGCCTGTCGACCACCGACTTCGGCGAACTGACCTCGACCCAGATCGGCGCCCTGTCGGCCGCCCAGATCGGGGCCCTGTCGGCCACCAACGTCTCGTCGATGGACGCCACCCAGACGGCGGCCCTGACCACCACCCAGGTGAAGGGCCTGGCGACCACCCAGCTCTCGGGCCTCAACGCCACCGACATTGGCGAACTGACCACCACCCAGATCGGCGCGCTCGGCGGCAGCCAGATCGCGGCGCTCTCGGCCACCAACATCTCGGCCCTCGACGCCACCCAGGTCGCGGCGCTCTCCACCACCCAGGTGAAGTCCCTGACCACCGGCCAGCTCGCCGGCCTGTCCACCACCGACATCGGCGAGTTCGCCGACACCCAGATCGGGGCCCTGGCCACCGGCCAGCTGGCCTCGCTGACCGCCACCAACCTGTCGGCGCTGAACGCCACCCAGGTGGCGGCCATCAGCACCACTCAGATCAAGGCGCTCACCTCCACGCAGCTGAGGGCGCTGGACACCACCGACGTCAGCGAACTGTCCTCGACCCAGGTCGCGGCCATGTCGGCGGCCCAGATCGGCGCCCTGTCCTCCACCAGCCTCGGCAGCCTGGACACCACCCAGCTCGGCGCGCTCTCGGCGGCCCAGATCGGCGCCCTGTCGGCCACCAGCCTCTCGGGCCTGGACGCCACCCAGATCAGCGGTCTGACCACCACCCAGGTGGGCGGTCTGACCACCACCCAGGTGAAGGGGCTCTCCGCCACGGACTTCGGTGAGCTGACCTCGACCCAACTGGGCGCACTCTCGGCCGCCCAGGTCGGCGCCCTGACCACCACCAATCTCTCCAGCCTGGACGCCACCCAGACGGCGGCGCTCTCCACCACCCAGGTCAAGGGCCTGGCGACGACCCAGATCTCCGCCCTGAGCGCCACCGATATCGGTGAGTTCACCGCCACCCAGATCGGGGCCCTGGCCGGCACGCAACTGGCCGCCCTGACGGCGACCAACGTCTCCAACCTCGACGCCACCCAGGTCGCGGCGCTGTCCACGACGCAGGTGAAGTCCCTGACCACCGGCCAGCTCGCCGGCCTGTCCACCACCGACATCGCCGAGTTCGCCGACACCCAGATCGGCGCCCTGACTCCGAGCCAGCTCGGCGCCCTGACCGCCACCAACATCTCGGCGCTCGACGCCACCCAGGTGGCGGCGATCAGCACCACCCAGATCAAGGCGCTCTCGGCGACCCAGGTCCGGGCGCTGGACACCACCGATGTGGCTGAACTGTCCTCGACCCAGGTCGGCGCCATGTCGGCGGCCCAGATCGGGGCCCTGTCCTCCACCAGCCTCGGCAGCCTGGACACCACCCAGCTCGGCGCCCTGACGGCGGCCCAGATCGGGGCCCTGTCGGCCACCAGCCTCTCGGGCCTGGACGCCACCCAGATCAGCGGCCTGACCACCACCCAGGTGGGCGGCCTGACCACCAGCCAGCTCAAGTCCCTGAGCACCACCGACTTCGGTGAGCTCACCTCCACCCAGATCGGCGCCCTGAGCGCCAATCAGCTGGCCTCGCTGACCTCGACCAATCTCTCGGCCCTGGACGCCACCCAGGTCGCGGCCCTCTCCACCACCCAGGTGAAGGGTCTGGCGACCACCCAGCTCTCGGCCTTGAGCGCCACCGACATCGGGGAGTTCACCGCCACCCAGATTGGCGCGCTGTCGAACGCCCAGCTCGCGTCGCTGACCGCCACCAACATCTCGGCCCTCGACGGGACCCAGGTGGCGGCGCTCTCCACCACCCAGGTCAAGGCGCTCACCACGACCCAGCTGAAGGGCCTGGAGATCACCGACATCGGTGAATTCTCCGGTGAGCAGATCGGCGCCATGACCGCCACCCAGGTCGGCGCCATCACCTCCACCAACCTGGCGGCGATCGATGCGACGCAGATCGGCGCCCTCACCGCGGCCCAGGTCGGCGCCCTCTCCACCGCCAGCCTCTCGGCCCTGGATGCGACCCAGATCAGCGGCCTGACCACCACCCAGGTGGGCGGCCTGACAACCACCCAGTTGAAGAGCCTGTCGACCACGGACTTCGGTGAGCTGACCTCGACCCAACTGGGCGCGCTCTCGGCGGCTCAGGTCGGCGCCCTGACCGCCACCAATATCTCCAGCCTGGACGCCACCCAGACAGCGGCGCTGACCACGACCCAGGTCAAGGGTCTGGCGACGACCCAGCTGTCGGCCCTGACCTCCACCGACATCGGGGAACTCACCTCGACCCAGGTCGGCGCGCTCGGCGGCAGCCAGCTGGCGGCGCTGACGGCGACCAATGTGTCGGCCCTGGACGCCACCCAGGTGGCCGCGCTCTCGACCACCCAGGTCAAGGCGCTGACCGCGGTCCAGCTGAAGGGCCTGTCCACCACCGATATCGCCGAGTTCGCCGACACCCAGATCGGGGCCCTGACGCCCAGCCAGATCGGCGCCCTGACGGCCACCAACATCGCCGCGCTCGACGCCACCCAGGTGGCGGCGATCTCGGTGACCCAGGTCAAGGCTCTGTCGACCACCCAGCTCAAGGCGCTGGACACCACCGATGTGGCCGAACTGTCCTCGACCCAGGTCGGCGCCATGTCGGCGGCCCAGATCGGCTCCCTGTCCTCCACCAGCCTGGCCAGCCTGGACACCACCCAACTCGGCGCCCTCACGGCCGCCCAGATCGGCGCCCTGTCCAACACCAGCCTGTCGGGCCTGGACGCCACCCAGATCAGCGGCCTGACCACCACCCAGGTGGGCGGCCTCACCACCAGCCAACTCCGGGGCCTGAGCACCACCGACTTCGGGGAGCTGACCTCGACCCAGATCAACTCGCTGTCGGCGGCCCAGCTGGGGGCGATCACGGCCACCAACATCGGCTCTCTGGACGCCACCCAGGTCGCGGCCCTGTCGACCACCCAGGTCAAGGGTCTGGCCACCACCCAGCTCAGCGCGCTGAGCGGAACCGACGTCGCCGAATTCACCGCCACCCAGATCTCGGCGCTCAGCACCGCCCAGATCGCGGCGGTGACCTCCACCGGCATCGCGGCCCTGGACGCCACCCAGACGGCGGCCTTGTCCACCACCCAGGTCAAGGCGCTCACCACGACCCAGCTCAGGGGTCTGGACAGCACCGACATCGGGCAGTTCACCAGCACCCAGGTGGGGGTGCTCACCAGCAGCCAACTCGGCGCCCTGACCACCACCAACATCACCGCCCTGGACGCGACCCAGGTCGGCGCCCTCACGGCCGCCCAGATCGGTTCGCTCTCGGCGACCAACCTCTCGGCCCTGGACGCAACCCAGACCGGCGCCCTGACCACCACCCAGGTGGCCGGCCTGACCACGACCCAGCTGCGGTCGATGTCCACCACCGACTTCGGTGAGCTGACCTCGACCCAGATCGGCTCGCTCTCGGCTGGCCAACTCGGCGCCCTGACGGCCACCAACCTGGCCAGCCTGGACGCCACCCTGGTGGGGGGCCTCTCCACCACCCAGGTCAAGGGTCTGGCGACGACCCAGCTCAGCGCGCTGTCGGCCACCGATATCGGCGAGTTCACCTCGACCCAGATCGGCGCCCTGGCGGCGAACCAGGTCGGCGCCCTGACGGCCAACGCCTTCTCGGCTCTGGACGCCACCCAGGTCGCGGCCCTCTCCACCACCCAGGTGAAGGGCCTCACCACGACCCAGCTGAAGGGCCTCGAGACCACAGATATCGCCGAACTCTCCGCCGACCAGGTCGGGGCCCTCAGCGCGACCCAACTCGGCTCGCTGACCGCCACCAACATCTCGGCCCTGGACGCGACCCAGGTGGCCGCGCTCTCCGTCACCCAGGTCCGCGGCCTGAACGCCACCCAACTGAAGGGCCTCGACACCACCGACATCGGTGAGCTCTCGGCCACCCAGGTGGGCGGCCTGACGGCGGCCCAGATCGGGGCGCTCTCGGCCACCAGCATCCAGACTCTCGACACCACCCAGATCGGCGCCCTGGCCACCACCCAGATCTCGGCCCTGACCAAGGAAGCCCTGTCGGCTCTCGACGCCACACAGACCGCCTCCCTGACCACCACCCAGGTCGGCGCCCTGACCACCAGCCAGGTGGCCAACCTCTCGGCCACCGACTTCGGCGAGCTGACCTCGACCCAGATCGGGGCGCTGTCGGCCAACCAGGTCGGCGCCCTGACCAGCACCAACCTCTCCAGCCTGGACGCCACCCAGGTGGCGGCGCTCTCCACCACCCAGGTCAAGGGCCTCACCACCACCCAGCTGAAGAGCCTGCAGGCCACCGACATCGGCGAGTTCACCGCGACCCAGGTGGGCGCGCTGAGCACCGCGCAGGTCTCGGCCCTGACGGCCACGGCGCTCTCGACCCTGGACGCCACCCAGGTCGCGGCGCTCTCCACCACCCAGGTGAAGGCGCTGACCACCAGCCAGCTGGCCGGCCTCTCCACCACCGATATCGGCGAGTTCGCCGCCACCCAGATCGGGGCCCTCAGCGCCAGCCAGTTCGCGGCTCTGACCGCCACCAATATCGGAGCCCTGGACACGACCCAGATCGAGGCCCTCTCCACGGCGCAGATCGGGGCCCTGTCGGCCGCCAGCCTCTCGACCCTGGACGCCACCCAGGTGGGCGCGATCTCCACGACCCAGGTCGCGGGCCTGACCACCACCCAGCTGAAGACCCTGACCACGACGGACTTCGGCGATCTGAACTCGACCCAGATCAACGCCCTCTCGGCGGCGCAACTCGGGGCGCTGACGGCGACGAACATCTCGTCGCTCGACACGACCCAGTTCCAGGCGCTCTCCACCACCCAGGTGAGGGGCCTGACCTCGACCCAGCTTTCGGGCCTGAGCGTCACCGACGTGGCCGAGTTCGCCGACACCCAGATCGCGGCCCTGACGGCGGCCCAGATCCCCGGCCTGACGGCGACGGCGGTCTCCGCCCTCGACTCGACCCAGACCGCGGCCCTGAGCACCACCCAGGTCAAGGCCCTGACCACCACCCAGCTCAGGGGCCTGTCCATCACCGACGTCGGCGAACTGGCCACCACCCAGTTCGGGGCGCTCTCCTCGACCCAGGTGGGCGCGCTGTCGGCCACCGTGATCGCCGGCTTCGATGCGACCCAGGCCAACGCGCTGGCGACGACCCAGATCACCGGGCTTACCGCCACCCAGCTCGATGGACTGTCGGCGACCAGCATCTCGGGCATGGACGCCACCCTGCTGAACGCCATGACCGCCACCCAGGTGCAGAGCCTGGATAACGATCAGGTCGCCGCCTACATCGCCTCCACCTGACCAAGGCGGGCGTGATCTTCCGCGCCGGGCCTTCGGGCTCGGCGCGGATGGTCGCATTGCGGTTCCCGGTCTGGAATCCAGGCTCCGGAGGCGCCACAACAGGGTGACGGGATCCCCTGGCCGAGTCGCCGGCCGAGCGGGTCCGGCACGGCTGGAAGGGCAGGCGCGAGACCATAATGTCCCAGGATCTCTTCCTCGCAGCGCTGCAGAAGGCCACGGCGGAGACCCTCGGTCTGGCCGAGCTGATCAATACCGCCAATGCCCTGAGCGGGGCGGGCAGGGGCGACCTGGCCCAGCAGCTCTACAAAGTCTGGGCCGCCCTCAACCCCACCCATCCGCAGCTCTATGTGGCCCATTTCAACCGGGGCTGCCTGCAGACCCAGTCCGGCGACCTGCCCGGCGCCATCGAGGCCCTGACCGCCGCCATCACCCTCGATCCGGACTTCATGCCGGGCTACATCAACCTGGGCGGCGTGCTGGAGCGCAGCGGCCAGCCCGACGAGGCCATCGCCCTGTGGCAGACCGCCCTACAGAAGGTCTCCGCCATCACCGGCCAGGGGTTCGGCTACAAGCTGTCGACCCTCAAGCAGCTGGCCCGCATCCTCGCCGACACCCAGAAGATCGAGGCCGCCGAACAGGTCCTGCGCGAGACCCTGACCCTCGATCCCACCCAGCGTGACGTGATCGAGCAGTACCTGGCCATGCGGCTGGTCCAGTGCAAATGGCCGGTGGTGGAGCCGCTGCCGGGCCTGGAAAGCGCCGACCTGGTCACCAACATCCACCCCCTCTCCATGGCGGCCTATACTGACGATCCCCTGCTGCAGCTGGCCGCCGCCGCGCGCTATGTCGGCCTCACCGCCGAGACGCCCCTGGCCTCGGCGGGCGAGGATCGCCGGCACGCGCCCATCGACGTCCAGGGCCGCCGCCTGCGGGTGGGCTACATCTCCTCGGACCTGCGCGACCACGCGGTGGGCTATCTGATGGCCGAGCTGTGGGAGCTGCACGACAAGGCCAAGGTCGAGGTCTTCGCCTATTACTGCGGCATCCCCTCGGTGGACGCCCTGAGCCTGCGCACCCGCGCGGCGGTGGAGCACTGGACCGACATCCGGCCGATGAGCGACGCCCAGGCGGCGGCGAAGATCGCGGAAGACGGCATCGACATCCTGGTGGACGTCAACGGACACACCCGCGAGTGCCGCACCGGCGTCTTCGCCCTGCGGCCGGCCCCGATCCAGGTCAACTGGCTGGGCTATCCCGGCACCATGGGCAGCCCCTACCACCACTACATCATCGCCGATGGCTGGATCGTGCCGCCGGGCTCGGAGATCTACTATTCCGAAAAGGTCGTGCGGCTGCCCTGCTACCAGCCCAACGACCGCAAGCGGGTGGTGGCGGCCGAGCGTCCGACCCGGGCCGAGGCCGGCCTGCCCGACGACGCCTTCGTCTTCTGCTGCTTCAACGGCGCCCAGAAGATCAGCCGCGCCACCTTCGAGCGCTGGCTGACCATCCTGAAGCGGGTGGAAGGTAGCGTGCTCTGGCTGCTGGAGAGCACCGCCGAGACCCATGCCCGCTTGCTGGCTTTCGCGGCGGGGCAGGGGGTGGCGCCCGAGCGCCTGATCTTCGCCCCCAAGCTGCACAACGCCCTGCACCTGGCCCGCTACCCCCTGGCCGACCTGTTCCTCGACACCGGAGCCTACGGCGCCCACACCACCGCCTCCGACGCCCTGTGGATGGGGGTGCCGATGGTCACCCTTTCGGGCCGTGGCTTCGCCGCCCGGGTCTGCGGCAGCCTGGTGCGAGCCTCAGGCCTGGTGGACCTGGTCTGCGCCAGCCCGGACGAATACGTCGAGCGCGCCGTCGCCCTGGGGCAGGACCGCGCCCAGATCGCGGCCTACAAGGCCCAGCTCGAGGCCAACCGCGACACCTGCGACCTCTTCAACATGGAGAAGCTGGTGAGCAGCCTGGAGGACCTCTACGCGACCATGGTGGTGGACTATCAGCAGGGCGCCCTCCCGCGCCCCGACCTCACCAATCTCGACGCCTATATGAAGGCCGGCGTCGATCATGATCACGAGGGCCAGGAGGTCCTGGCCATCGAGGACTACCACGGTCTCTACAAGGCCAAGCTGGCCCGGCGGCACCTGGCCCGGCCCATTCCCCCCGACGCGCGCCTCTGGACCCAACAGGACATCGCCCTGGCCGAGGGCGAACCGCCAGTGCCCGAACCCCAGGCCCGCCTTCGCCGCGCCGCGGCCGACTGACCGCCCAGCGCCCGCGCGCGCCTGAACTGGAAGACGCATGACTCGGAAGGTTCTCGAAGCGCTCCGCGACCAGGGCTATGAGCCGGCCTCGATGCTGGACGTCGGCGCCAACATCGGCGGGTTCACCGAGGGGTTCCTGCAGGTCTATCCCGACTGCGTCCCGACCCTGGTGGAGCCCAATCCCTATTGTGAGCCCGAGCTGGTGAAGCTGGGCTTCGAACGGCACATGGTGGCCGCCTCCGACACGGCGGGCGTGGCCGAGCTGTTCCTCAGCAAGGACTGGCTGCAGTCCACCGGCGTCTCCCTCTACCGCGAGGACACCCACTATTTCAGCGAGGAAAAGGTCCTCAAGCACGCCGTGCCCAAGGTGCGGATCGACGACCTGTTCGCCGGTCGCCGCTTCGACTTTGTGAAGATCGACACCCAGGGCGCCGAGGTCGACGTGCTGAAGGGCGGGGCCACCGTCCTGGCGCAGGCCGACTACATCCTGCTCGAGGTCTCGATGGTCGAGTACAACATCGGCGGCGCCAAGGCCGAGGATGTGTTCGCCCAGCTGGACGCCATGGGCTTCCACTGCGCCGAGATCGTCGAGTTCCATCGCCTGGACGACGTGCGCCAGAACGGCCTGCTGCAGATCGACGTGCTGTTCGAGCGCCGCAGCAAGCGGGACAGCGCCTCGACACAGGCCCTGTTCCAGCTGGGCCAGGCCCTGGCGGCCGAGGGCCGAACAGCCGACGCCCAGACGGTCTTCGAAAACCTGATCGCCCTGCGTCCGCACGACGAGCCGGCGCTGTGGGCCCTGATCGAGATCTACACCGCCCAGGACCGGACCCTGGATGTCCTGCGCGCCCTGCGGTTCATCCGGCAGGGCAGGGCCAATCCCAACAGCCTGCTGGAGGAGATCCAGACCCGCGCCATGCCGGCGATCGGCAAGTTCAACGCCCACCTGGAGGCCGGCGAGACCGTCGAGGCCGAGCGCTACGCCGCCGCCCTGGTGGCCTTGATCCCCAACAGCGAACCGATGCTGACCGCCGCGATGAGCTGCAACCAGGTGCTAAAGCGGTGGGGCGAGGTGGAGCGCTACGCCCGCGCCCTGCTGAAGGTCGATCCCTCCAACCATGTCGCCCAGATCGTCATGGCCGCCGCCACCCGCACCTTGCCGCCCCCAGCCGCGCCGCCGGTCGCCGCCGATCCGGCCCTGGCCGAGATCGCCGAGAAGATGGCCCTGGCGCTCGCGCCCGGTGACCTGCACCCGCTGCTGCGTCTGCGCGACATCCATGATGTGGTCAGCCTGATCCTCTGCCGGCCCCTGACCCCCAGCAGCGAGGCGCAGATCGCCGCGCTTCTGGCCGCCGCGGCCGCGCTGGAGGTGGTGGTCGAGCCTGGGTCGGAGTGGGAGGGCTGGCATAAGCACTACCGCCTGCTGCTGGACGCCGTGGACCTGGCGGCCGTCAACGCCCCGACCCCAGCCCCGGCCCCGGAATCCGAGCTCGCCTTCGTGTCCTCCACCGGCGCCGCCCTTGACTGGAACAGCGTGCGCGCCACGGCCGATCGGCTGGGCGCCCAGGCGGTGTTCTTCGCCGCCGCCGACGAGACCTATGTCGACCTCTACGCCCGCTGGTATGCGCTTTCGGTGCTCAAGTACTCCGATGTGCCGAGCCTGATCGTCATTCACGTGATCGGCGGCAAGGATCGGCTGGCGGCCATCGCGGCCGGGGTCGGGATCAGCGACGAGCGGCTGATCTTCGCGGGCGACGACTTCGACGCCGCTGCTGTGACCACCAAGGTCTATGACGCGCCGCCCAAGGGCTTCATCGCCCGCCCGGTCGCCCACTTCCAGTGCGTGCGGTTCCAGCGTCTGGGAACCCTGCTGGCGCGCCTGGAGCGCCCGGTCTTCGTCTCGGATATCGACCTGATCCTGCAACGCGGCGTGGCCGACCTGCTGGCCCGCGCCGCGCCCGCCGATGTGATGTTCAACGAGAACGAGATCAGCTTCAACGCTGGCTCCCGCCTGACCGCCAACCTCCTGCTGGTGAACCCCACGGCCGGCGCCCAGGTCTTCCTGGCCTTCCTCCGCGACTACATCGAACGCGAGCTGGCCCGGCCTGCGGTGACCCGCTGGATCGACCAGGTCGCCCTGATCTTCGCTCGCCATCACCTCGTGGCCCGGGGCGCCTCGCCGACCCTCGCCTATTTCGACACCACCACCGACATCAACAACGTCATGTACCCGTCCTATCAGGCCAATCCGTTCCGCTTCCTGTCCCTGTTCCATGGCTTCGACACCTCGAGCCTGGAAGGGGTGGGGGAGGGCGCGGCCGCGCAGTGACGCCCAACCCACGGCGCGGAGACTCAGTCTAGGTTGGGGGTTTCAAGGCGGGGCGGACGGCATGAAGCGCATACTTGTGACCGGCGGCGCCGGCTTTGTCGGCTCGCACCTCTGCGAACGCCTGATCGAGGCTGGCCACGAGGTCCTGTGCGTCGACAACTATTACACCGGCTCGCGGCGCAACGTGGCCCATCTGCTGGCCAATCCGAACTTCGAGCTGATGCGTCACGACGTGACCTTCCCGCTCTTCGCCGAGGTGGACGAGATCTACAACCTGGCCTGCCCGGCCTCGCCGATCCACTACCAGTTCGACCCCGTCCAGACGACGAAGACCAGCGTGCATGGCGCCATCAACATGCTGGGCCTGGCCAAGCGCCGGAAGGCCAAGATCTTCCAGGCCTCCACCAGCGAGGTCTATGGCGACCCCACCATCCATCCGCAGGTGGAGGAGTACTGGGGCAATGTGAACCCCATCGGCATCCGCTCCTGCTACGACGAGGGCAAGCGCTGCGCCGAGACCCTGTTCTTCGACTACCACCGCCAGCACAAACTGCAGATCAAGGTGGCGCGGATCTTCAACACCTACGGCCCGCGCATGCATCCCAATGACGGCCGCGTGGTCTCCAACTTCATCATGCAGGCCCTGAGGGGCGAGCCGATCACCCTCTATGGCGAGGGCCTGCAGACGAGGTCCTTCTGCTATGTCGATGACCTGGTGGAGGGCTTCATCCGGCTGATGGCGACGGGCGACGAGGTCACCGGCCCCATCAACTTGGGGAATCCCGGCGAGTTCACCATCAAGGCGCTTGCCGAAATGGTGGTGGCCCAGACCGGCTCGGCCTCGAAGATCACCTACCAGCCCCTGCCGTCCGACGACCCCAAGCAGCGCCAGCCCGACATCTCCAAGGCCCGCGCCCTGCTGGATGACTGGCAGCCGACCATCGCCCTGGAGCAGGGCCTGGCCCGGACCATCGTCTATTTCGACGGCCTACTGAAAAACGGCCTGGCCTGACTTCGTTCAGCGGTTCTCGGGGCAGGCGCAGATGGACATCAAGGAACACGCCGACCTCAACACCCACATCTACCAGTTCGCGCAGGGCTATCTCGAGACACGCGGCTGGTTCGACAGCCTGGACGGCATCCCGCGCAACAAGGATGGCGTGGTGCCCTGGATCACCTATCCGGCCTTCATCCAGCTCTCGCGGATCGTCCGGCCCGACTTCAAGGTGTTCGAGTACGGCTGCGGTGGGTCATCCCTCTGGTGGTCGGGCAAGGTCGCCGAGGTCACCAGCGTCGAGCACGACAGCCGCTGGGCCGCCCACGTGGCCGAGGGCGCGCAATCCAACCTCAGGATCGTCGTGCGTGAGATGGACGAGGCGGTCGACGAGGCGCGCCGTGCGGCGGTCGCCCCCTTCTTCGCCGATCCGCCCAATCTGCCCCTGTCCCCCAAGGAGGCGCACAACAGGCTGCACGGCCTGATGTCTGAGGAGTTCGTCGCCTACGCCACCGAGATCATGGCCTTCCCCAAGGCCCACTTCGACGTGATCGTCATCGACGGGATGGCCAGGGTCCTGAGCACCTGGGTGGCGATCTCCCATCTCAAGCCGGGCGGCTTCATCCTGTTCGATAACTCCGACCGCTGGCAGTACAACGCCGCCTACCAGATGCTGCACGCCGCGGGCTTCCGCCGGATCGACTATTACGGTCCCGGACCGGTGAACAAGCTCGAGTGGTGCACCTCGCTGTTCGTCCGTGACCTGAGCGTCTTTGAAGCCGCGGTCGACAGTGCGTCCACCGTCTCCGACATGGGCTGGTAGCGGCCAAGCCACCCCGCCCCTTCAAGTATCTTGCTCCACTAGGCAGAATCGAGTCCTGCCGGAGGGGGCGTTGCTTTCCTCCCGGCAAGTCATGCCGAGGCGGCAAATCATCCCCGGTATGATTAATTCGCCTCCCCACGGGCGGAAATATTATTCAATAAAATCAGCATCTTAAAAAGTGAACGCGCGGCCAGAACTGGCCCGCCGCTTGCGAGGGTGTTGGCAAGGCGAAAAACCCGCCCCGCAGGCAAAAGCCGCAAACTCTCTCCCGACCAGAATGGAAGGATCCCAAATGCCGTTTAATTCGGTGAACACCAACGTGGGCGCGATGGTCGCGCTCCAAAACCTCAATGCGACCAACTCCGACCTGGCGATGGCTCAGAACCGCATCAACACTGGCAAGAAGGTGGCGAACGCCAAGGACAACGGCGCTATCTGGGCGATCGCCCAGAACCAGCGCGCGGCGTCCGGATCGTTGAACGCCGTCCGGGATTCACTGCAACGCAGTCAGTCCACGGTCGACGTCGCCATTGCTGGTGGGGAAACGGTTTCCGACCTTCTGCTTCAGATGAAGGAAAAGGCTCTGGCGTCCTCTGACAGCAGCCTGGATAGCGCGTCCCGCAATGCCCTGAACGAAGACTTCATGGCCCTGCGCGACCAGATCCAGAAGGCGGTCGGGAATGCATCGTTCAACGGCGTGAATATGTTGAACGGAGCGGGTGTCGGTGGTGCGGTGACGATCTCGGCCCTCGCCGATGAATCTGGAATTTCCAGGCTCACGGTGCTGGCTCAGGATATGTCCCTCAACACTCCCGGCAGCGCGGTGGGGCTGTTGTCGACCGACTCCATTGGGACCCAAGTAGGCGCCACGGCTATGATCACTTCGGTTGCGACCGCTATTGCGAATGTCTCGACCGCTCTGTCAAAGCTGGGCACCGGTTCCAAGTCGCTCGCCAACCACCTGACCTTCATCAACAAGCTACAGGACGCGGTCGACGCCGGCGTGGGCAACCTCGTCGATGCCGACCTCGCCAAGGAGAGCGCAAGGCTCACCTCGCTACAGACAAAGCAGCAACTCGGTGTCCAAGCGCTGTCGATCGCCAATCAGATGCCACAGACGATTATGTCTCTGTTCCGCAGCTAGTTGGTCGCAGCGCCGGGCGGGCGCCCCCCGAAAGGGGTGGCCCCGCCCGGCGAGCTCTTTGAACTGCTGGGCGCCGTTTGCCGCATGAGGTCGGCAATTTCTGCCCAAGCGCCGTTGAGGTAGGCAAGTCCTGCCGTGCGCAAACGTCCCTAACAAGGGTTTAATCCAACCATTTCAATATTTTGTGGCGGGCCGATAGCCCGTGGGCGCTGGCCCTGACCTGGCCCGAAATTTGCTTTTAACCACGTGGGCAAAATGCCTGCGGTCAGCAAAATGCAGACCGGTGACCTGAGAAAAAGGACACCTCTGATGCCGAATAGCGTCAATACCAACGTCGGGGCGATGGTCGCCCTTCAAAACCTCAACGCCACCAACGCCGACCTGATGACGGTTCAAAACCGCGTCAACACCGGCAAGAAGATCGCCTCGGCGAAGGACAACGGCGCCATCTGGGCCATCGCTCAGAACCAACGCGCCACCTCCGGCTCCCTGAATGCGGTCAAGGACTCCCTTCAGCGCTCGCAATCCACCGTCGATGTCGCCATCGCCGGCGGTGAAGCTGTCTCCGATTTGCTTCTGCAGATGAAGGAAAAGGCCTTGGCCGCCTCCGACTCCAGCCTCGACACCGCTTCGCGGACCGCCCTGAACGACGACTTCAACGCCATGCGCGACCAGATCGCGAAGTCGGTTTCGAACGCCACGTTCAACGGCGTGAACATGATCAGCGCCACCGGCACCACCATCGCCGCCCTGGCCAATGACGACGGCAGCTCGAAGATCACGGTCCAGGCCCAGGACCTTTCCCTGGCCGGCATCAGCCTGGACACCGGGTCGATTTCGACCCAGGCGACAGCTGAAGCCATGATCGCCACCGTCGGCGCCGCCATCACCACGGTCTCGACCGCTCTGTCGAAGATGGGAACGGGCTCCAAGTCGCTCGGGGCCCACCTGACCTTCATCGGCAAGCTGCAGGACTCGATCGACGCCGGGGTGGGTAACCTCGTCGACGCCGACCTGGCCAAGGAAAGCGCCCGCCTCACCTCGCTGCAGACCAAGCAGCAGCTGGGTGTCCAGGCGCTCTCGATCGCCAACAGCTCTTCCTCGGGTCTGCTCAGCCTCTTCCGCGGCTAGGGCAGGCGCGCGAGGCGGCGACGCCTCGTCACCGGCGGGACCTGGCGGGGAGGGCGAAGTCCTCCCCGCCGATTTCGGTCAAACAGGGACGTTCACGGGCAACCCCCGTCAACGAAGGGAGAAATGGAAACCAAGGCTACAAAACTGGCGTCGATCACCGACCGGACCCTCAACCAGCAACCGCAGGTTCACGCCGCACCCGCACCGCTCGCGGTCAGGATCGCGGCCGGGGACGAAAGTCAGGCGGACTTCCGGCTGGTCATTGAGGAACACGCCGGCTCCTACGTCTACAAGACAGTCGACCGGCGGACCGGTGACATTGTGGCGCAGTATCCGAGGGAAGAACTCCTGAAGATGCGGGAGGAAGAGGATTACGCCGCCGGCACGGTAATCCGCGCCAAGGTCTGACGAGGCTCAACAGCCTCTGAATCTGCATGGTCTCACTGCCCCGGGAAACCGGTCGGCAGCCGCTCGCATATGGGCGTTAACCTTCTGGACACCATGATTCCATAGCTTCCAGCGCAGGAAGACCGGTCCCACCGACTCGCAAAAAGAGACGGTTGAAGGGGTCGGGCGCGCCAAGGAGGCCGGGTAGTGTCAATCAGCGTTCATACCAACAAGTCAGCCCTCGTCGCGCTGCAGAACCTGAACAAGACCAACGATGAACTGAGTGACGTTCAGAACCGTATCAATACGGGCCTGTCGATCGCGAACGCCAAGGACAACGCCTCGGTGTGGTCCATCGCCCAGGGGCAGCGCGCCGACATCGGCGCCCTCTCGGCGGTGAAGATGAGCCTGGACCGCGCCCAGTCCATCGCCGAGGTCTCCATGGCCGCCGGCGAATCCATCTCCGACCTGCTGGTGCAGCTGAAGGAAAAGGTGGTCTCCGCCCAGGACCCTTCCCTCGACGCCAACTCCCGCGGCGCCCTGGACGCCGACTTCAAATCGATCCTGCGTCAAATCGCCCAGGTCGGCCAGAACGCCTCCTTCGACGGCGCCGACATCCTGGACGGCACCACGCCCTCGATCCGCTTCCTGGCCAACGCCGACGCCAACGCCTACATCACCCTGTCTGGCCAGGACATGAGCCTAGGCGGTCTGATCATCACCCTGGCCACCACCGCCTCGATCTCCACGGTCACCGACGCCCAGACGGCGCTCGCCGACCTCACCACCTCGATCGCCAACGTCAACCAGGCGCTGGGCAACCTCGGCGCCCAGGCCAAGCAGATCGAGAACCACAACAAGTTCGTCTCCAAGCTGACCGACGTGCTGCAGGCCGGGATCGGCAACCTGGTGGACGCCGACGTCGCCAAGGAAAGCGCCCACCTCCAGGCCCTCCAGGTCCAGCAGCAACTCGGCGCCCAGGCCCTGTCGATCGCCAACCAGGCGCCCCAGATCATCCTGTCGCTGTTCAAGTAATTGAACCCCGTCCCACAGTCCGGGCGTCTTGAGGCTCGAGCCATCCAGGCTCGGGCCTTTGCTGTTCAAGCCAAAGGGCTTGAACAGCAAGAAAAGGCCCGATCTTCAAGGATCAGAGCGTGACCGGCGCCGAAACCGGAGACCACTTTCGGCTGTCACGCTCTGGCGCCTTTTGCGTCTTAACGCTGCGGCTTAACGTCCCGTCATCCCTGGCCGTG
The DNA here is from genome assembly GCF_030645195.1 of Phenylobacterium sp. Classification (GTDB taxonomy): domain Bacteria; phylum Pseudomonadota; class Alphaproteobacteria; order Caulobacterales; family Caulobacteraceae; genus Phenylobacterium. The sequence continues at coordinate 16,483 of NZ_JAUSLW010000128.1, forward strand.
GCAAGGTTGGCCGGCGGAACCCTGTCCGCGGACGGCGGATCATGACGATCACCTTCGACACCAGCATCCTGGTCAACTACTACGCGGCGCGCTCGGGCGTGTCGTCGGGTGGGACCACGACCGCTTCGGGGACCAGCACCGCCAAGAAATACGCCCCCAGCGCCCCCTGGCTGCCCGGAGCGAAGACCGCCTCCAACACACCGGCCTTGATGACCACGGCGGTCAAGAAGGCCATGCTGGGGCACAAGTTGATCGACGAGAACGCCGCCCAGCTCGACCTGGCCGGCGCCAGTTCCGACTACAAGAAGCTGTTCGCCCTATATCAGGGCCTCGACACCCTGGCCGGCGTCGTCGACCAGATCGGCGGCAAGGGCCTGACCAGCGTCGACAAGGATCGGATCAAGTCGGTGTTCGGCAAGGGCCTAGCCGAGGTCACCGCCTATACCGACCAGCTGGAGATGGACCAGATCCGCCTGACCCGCGCCGAGGTGACCGACAAGGCCAAGTCCAAGCTGGGGGTGGCCAAGGCCAAGACCGACTACACCACCCCGCCCCTGGTCTCCGGGGACGTCTCGGCCCCCGTCGACGCCTTCCAGGGCGACGTGAAGTTCAACATCTCGATCAAGCGCGTGGGCGTGACCCACGACATCACCATCGACCTGGCCGACATGGGCGCCACGCCCCGGAACATGTCCAACGTGATGTCCTACATCAACACCCAGCTCAGCGACGCCGGCGTCGGCACGCGGGTGGCCTCCCTGCGCATCCCCGGCGGCGACCGCACCGTCCAGGTGGCCGGCAAGGCGGTGAAGGTGGGGGTCAATCCCGACCAGTGGGCGATGAAGTTCAACGTCGATTCCGGCGACACCCTGACCTTCTCTGCGCCGAAGACCGAACCGGCCATCTACCTGGCCCAGAGCGTCGGCAACCCCGATCCGGACGGCAAGGCCTCCACCAAGGACGGCGTGGTCCTCAGCCAGCTGATGAAGGTGCAGACCGACACCGTCGACGTGACGCCGCCGCCCCAGGCCACCGGCGACGCAAACTATGTCGACGGTCGGGTCTGGGCCAAGGACATGGAAAAGACGGTGGGGACGGTCCATGCCACCCAGGTCGGCTCCGATGGTTCGGTCTATGTGCTGGCCGACGTCACCGGCAAGACCTCGGGTCAGGACATCAAGGGCGATCAGGACGTCGCCCTGCTGAAATACGACTCCGCCGGCAAGCTGCTCTTCACCCGCACCCTGGGCGCCTCGTCCAACGCCAGCGGCCTGGCCCTGGCGATCTCCGCCGACGGTCAGATCGCCGTCGCCGGCAAGGTCACCGGGGGCTTGAGCGGGGCGACCGAAGGGGCGCTGAATTCGGGCGCCACCGGCAGCTTCGCCACCAGTTCCGACAGCTTCGTCACGGTGTTGAACACCGAGGGCGAGGAACTCTGGACCCAGCGCCGCGGCGCGCGCCAGAACGACGAGGCCACCCAGATCGCCTTCGGCGCCGACGGGGCGGTCTATGTCGCCGGCCGCGCCCAGTCGAGCCTGCCGGGAACCACCGCGCTGGGCGGCTGGGACGCCTATATCGAGGGCTTCAAGGCCGACGCCGCGGGCAAGGTCTCCACCCTTTTCACCCAGAGCGTGGGCTCGGCCGGCTCGGACCGGCCCGGCGGCCTGGTGGTGGACGGCTCGACCCTGCACCTGGCCAACAACGAGGACGGCCATGCCGTCCTGCACCGTTTCGACCTCTCCGGCGGAACCCCGGTGGAGACCGCCTCCCGCGACCTGGGCGACCTCTCCGGCGGCGAGATCGCGGGCCTGGCCCTGGACGGCGGCCAGCTGGTCATAGCCGGATCGACCCGCAACGATTCCATGGCGGCCGGGGCGGTCACCCGCGGCTATAGCGGCGGGACCGACGGCTTCGCCGCGCGGATCGCGGCCGATCTCAGCCTCAACGCCAGCGACCGCATGGCCTATTACGGCGGCGCCGGCGACGACCGGGTCTCGGGCCTGGCCATGGCCGAGGGCCGCATCTATCTCACCGGCCAGGCCGGGACCGACCTGCCGGGCGAGGATCCGGTGGCCAAGAAGGACGGCTTCCTGGCCGAGCTGGACGTCAACAGCGGCGCTGTGGGCTTCTCCCGGCGCTTCAGCGGCAAGGACGGTTACGCCACCCCCACGGCCATCGCCATCGACGCCTCCGGGGCCAGCGCGCTCGATCGCCTGGGCCTGCCCAAGGGGCTGCTGGACCTGAGCGACTCCCCGCAGCTCACCGCCGTCAGCTCGGTGCGGGCCGGCGACCAGTTCCAGGTGCGCACCGGCGAGGCCGGCGCCTTCAAGACCATCACCATGGAGGCCAACGACACGTTGGAGACCCTGGTCACCAAGCTGAAGCGCGGCCTGAACTATCAGGCCAAGGTGGAGATCGTCACCTCGGGCGGCGTACGGTCCATTCAGGTCAAGCCGCTCAACGCGCGCACCATCCTGGAGTTCTCCGCCGGCAAGACCGGCAAGGACGCCCTGGACCTGTTGGGCCTTCCCGAGGGCGTCGTGCGCGCCACCGTCACCGACAAGAAGGGCAAGACCACGCCGGCGGACGGGAAGGGGGCCTTCTACGGCCTGGGCCTGGAAAAGGACCTCAACCTCGACGACGCCGACGGCGTCTCCCACGCCAAGGCCGCCCTGGCCACGGCCCTGGGCGTGATCCGCAACGCCTACAAGGACCTCAAGGAGGCGGCCACGCCGCTCAGCCAACGGGCGTCCGAGAAGGCCAAGGCCGAGGGGCCGGTGCCGGCCTATCTGACCAACCAGATCGCCAACTACCAGGCCGCCCTCGACCGCCTGGGTGGCGGCAGCTGACGGCGCGTCCGATCACGAACGCTTGAAACCGTCACACGCGCGGTCTAGCGAGGGGGCATGGATATCTTCAACGACCGGCGAATTGTTCTCGCCTTGATCGGCGGGGCGCTCGCCCTCCTGGCTGGCCTCGGCATCGCCATCGGCATGGTCTCCAAGACCCGCGGCGAGAAGCACGCCGCCCCGCCCGCCTCCCAGGGCGGCCTGGTGGTGGAAACCACCGCGGTCGACGACGGCGGCATCGATCCCGCCCGGCCGCTACGCTGCTTCGTCGCCGGCCAGTATGTCGGCGAGGTCACCCTGGCGCAGTGCGCCCAGAAGAACGGCGTGGCCACCGGCGCCCTGGATGTCGGCGTCGATTCCAGCGGCAACCTGGCCGCCGCCGACCAGGCCGGCACCGTCCTGACCCCCCTGCCGCCGGTCCAGACCGAGCCTGTCCTGGCCCAGGCGCCCGCCGCCGCCGCCGCGCCGAGCGCCGCCAGCACGCCGACCACCCCCGCGGCCGGCGGCCCGGCCGGAACCTGCTGGCGCTATTCGGGCGCGGCCTGGTCCAAGCTGCCCTCGGAAATGTCGCTCGGCGCCTGCGTCCAGGCCCTGTTCGCCGGCCACTGCGAACGCTCCGGCGGCGCGACCTATGGCCGCTGGATGGCCCAGACCCTGCGTCTGGTTCCGGGCAAGGTCGAGGTCTCCGGCGACAACCGCAGCTTCCGCACCCTGGTGGAGCAGGGCCCCGGCTGCGCCATCCCGTCGATCGGCTAGAGCCCTTTCCGATCTGATTGTTTCAATCAGATCGGATGAAAAGGGCTCTACTTCCAAAGGTTAGAGCATTTTTCGATCCGATAACCGTTTCACACTTATCGGAAAATGCTCTAGCACAAAGGCCACTCGCGCGCCGCAATCGGGCTGTGTAGTCTGACGCCATGGTTCGCAATCTCCTCCTGCTCGGCGCCGCCCTCATCGCTCTCGGCGCCTGCGCCAAACGCACCGTGCCGCCCGGCGACGTGGGCGTCTGCTACGTGGTCCAGTTCCAGAAGGACGGGACGCTGAAGTACAACAAGCTGGTGAGCGGCCTCTCGGATCTCGAGCACTGCGCCGCGTCCCTGGAAGCCATGCGGGTCAAGTTCCTGCGCATGGGTGGCAGCCAGTACGAGATCACCGGCGCCTATCAGGGCAACTTCATCTTCCTCCAGAAGGAGGGGGTGCTGACCGCGCCCTCCCTGGAGGCCCACCGCTATGTGGCCCTGGTCCGCACCGGCGACGGCCGGCTCGCCGTCCCCGGCGCCATGCCGCGGGAATAGGCGCGCGACCCTACGCCACGCGCCGCCGAGCCAATGGGCTGTGGACGGTCTGCGCCAAACGTGAACGAAGGCAGAACATTAACATTGATCGCGCGCGACGCCTCGTCTAGCGTGCCGCGCATGGACCGACGGTCCGCATCTACGGAAAAGACAGGAACAGCGACATGGCGGGCAGCGTCAACAAGGTCATTCTGGTCGGCAATCTGGGCGCCGACCCCGAAATTCGCAGCCTCGGCTCGGGCGATCGCGTCGCCAATCTGCGCATCGCCACGTCGGAGACCTGGCGCGACAAGAGCTCGGGCGAGCGCAAGGAAAAGACCGAGTGGCACCGGGTGGTGATCTTCAACGAGAACCTCGTGAAGGTGGCCGAGAACTATCTGAAGAAGGGCTCCAAGGTCTATATCGAGGGCTCGATTCAGACCCGCAAATGGACCGACCAGTCGGGCGTGGAGAAGTTCTCCACCGAGATCGTGCTGCAGAAGTTCCGCGGCGAACTCACCATGCTGGACGGCCGCGGCGACGCCGAACGCGACGAAGGTGGCGGCTATGGCGCCTCCGATCGCGGCGGCTTCTCCTCCGGTCCCCGCGCCCAGAGCTCGGCCCCCCGGGAGGACTTCTCCGCCGACCTGGACGACGAGATCCCGTTCTAGGCTTACGCCCTAATCCTCCACCGGCTCCGTGCCCTCCAGGCTCCCGAGGTTCGCCCGCCGGACCTCGGCGGCCTCGGCGTCGTAGAGGAAGGGCAGGAAGGCGTAGCGGCGGCCCTTGGTCACCGGCGTCGCCTCATGCAGCAGGGCGCAGGAGAACACCACCGCTCCGCCGGTGGGCGGGCGATAGGTCTTGCTGCCGAATTCCGCGAAGGTCAGATTCCCGCCCTCGAAGTCCTCGGCGTTGAGGTTGATGGAACAGGCGAAGCGGCGGTGGGCGGTCCCCGGCGTGGTGTCGTCGCGATGCGGCTTGAAGTAGCCGCCCTCCTCGGCGCTGTAGCAGGCCACCAGATAACGCTCGATGTGGGTGACCTTGAACTGGAACACCTTGCGGATCTGCGGGATCAGCCGGTGGGTCAGGGCCAGCCGGGTTTCCCGCGCCAACTCGGGATCGCTGATCATTGTGTCGCGGCGTTTCTTGTAGTCGTCGAGCATGCCGACCGTCTTGCCGCCGATCTCCCGCATCACCCCTGACGGGGTCCCGCCGTCGGCCTCGTAGTGGGCGATCAGCCGCCGGCAGAGGTCGGGCTCGAAGATCCGCGGGGCGATCAGCACCGGGGCGTGCAGCGGGACCCCGGCATGGTCCTCCGGGGCGGGAAGCCTGCGCAGCAGCTCGAACAGCCGCTCGGCCTTGTCTATGTCGGTGATCCCCAGGATGCACTCGGCCGGGTCCAGCAGCACCCAGCGGGGCCGGGCCTGGCCCTGGGCGTCCAGGGCCTCGAAAAGCCGGCTCACCGCCCCGTCGCGATCCAGGAACCAGCGCAGGCCCTGCTGGTCGCGCGCCATGGCGATCGCGCCTTCGTCGCGCAGCACGCCATAGGCCGACAGGCGGACGTCGTCGAACAGGTCGCGGTGGGCCACGATCTGGGCCAGGGCCTGACGCCGGCCCGCCTCGTCGGTCGGCAGGAAGCCCAGCAGGATGTAACGGCCCCCGAAGGCGGCTGAGGTGTAACGCGGATTGCTGGTCGTCGGGCAGACGAACCGCGGCGCTAGGGCGCCCAGAACCATAGCCATTCTTGAGGTTGCGGCCCGGCGCTCACGGTTGCAAGGCGTCTGTGAGCGCCGGGACCCCGCGCCTACCCCTTCGAAATCGCGCCGCAGGCTATGCGCGGGCCCGCGCCGCCGATGGGCTGAGTCTTGTGGTCGTCGGGATTGGCGTGGATCACCAGGGCCGAGCCGTCGGCGTCCATCAGCTCGGGTTTGGCCCCGCCGCCCCCCAGGGTGACATAGGGGGCGAACAGCTCGGCGGTTCCGGTTCCATCGGCGGCGACATGGAGGTTGGGCAGGTCGCCGGCCTCGTTGCCGTCGGGGTTCAGCAGGCCGTGCGCGACGCCGGCCTGGCCGTGGACGTGGGCCCCGGCCGAGGTGAAGCCGCTCGCCGAGCAGTCGCCCTTTTCATGGAAGTGCAGGCCGTGCCAGCCCGGCGCCAGGCCCTTGACCTCCAGCTTCAGCAGCACGCCGTTCGGGGCCCCGGAGAGGGTTGCGGTTCCGGCTGAGCCGCCGGTGGAATTCTTCAAATCGATCCGAAGGTTGGCCGGAGGCGTGGCGGCGAGCGCCGCGGTCGCGGTCAGGCCGGCGATCAGTCCGGGCAGGGCATATCTCATGGCGGCTCCAAAGGCGTTTCCCGGGCTCACGAAGGTTGGCCTCGGGGGTCCTGGGATGTTAACAACTGAACTCTGATTTCCAGTCCGATTCCAACGGCGAAAAATTCCCCTTGAGCGACGACAGCACCATCCCTCCGGACGACGGCCGGCGCGGGGGCATCGCCCCTATCGCCATCGAGGACGAACTCAAGAAGTCCTACCTCGACTACGCCATGAGCGTCATCGTCAGCCGCGCCCTTCCAGACGTGCGCGACGGCCTGAAACCGGTGCATCGCCGCATCCTGTTCTCGATGAGCGAGCAGGGGCACACCCCTGACCGCTCCTATGTGAAGTCGGCCCGCGTCGTCGGCGACGTGATGGGTAAGTATCACCCGCACGGCGACCTCGCGATCTACGACACCCTGGTCCGCCTGGCCCAGCCGTTCTCCATGAGCCAGCTGCTGATCGACGGTCAGGGCAATTTCGGCTCGGTGGACAACGACCCGCCGGCGGCCATGCGCTACACCGAGTGCCGCCTGACCAAGGCGGCCATGGCCATCCTGGCCGATCTCGACAAGGACACGGTCGACTTCAAGGACAACTACGACGGCTCCGAGCACGAGCCCGTGGTCCTGCCCTCGCGCATCCCCAACCTGCTGGTGAACGGCGCGGGCGGCATCGCCGTCGGCATGGCCACCAACATCCCGCCCCATAACCTGGGCGAGATCGTCGACGCCTGCCTGGCCTATGTCGACAATCCCGAGATCGGGACCGACGAGCTGCTGGACATCGTGCCCGGCCCCGACTTCCCCACCGGCGGCGAGATCATCGGCCGCACCGGGGCGCGCAACGCCCTGATGACCGGGCGCGGCTCTGTGATCATGCGCGGCAAGGCCGCCATCGAAGAGGTCCGCAAGGACCGCGAAGCCATCATCATCACCGCCATCCCCTACCAGGTGAACAAGGCCTCCCTGGTGGAGCGCATCGCCGAACTGGTGCGGGAAAAGCGCGTCGAGGGCGTCGCCGACCTGCGCGACGAGAGCGACCGCCAGGGCATGCGCGTGGTCGTCGAGCTCAAGCGCGACGCCTCGGCCGACGTGGTGCTGAACCAGCTCTACCGGTTCACCCCGCTGCAGAGCTCCTTCGGCGTCAACATGCTGGCCCTGAACCGCGGCCGTCCGCTGCAGATGGGCCTGCGCGAGATGATCGTGGCCTTCATCGAGTTCCGTGAGGAAGTCGTTGTCCGCCGCGAGAAGTTCGAGCTCTCCAAGGCCCGCGACCGCGGTCACGTCTTGGTGGGCTTGGCCATCGCCGTGGCCAATATCGACGAGTTCATCCACATCATCCGCTCGTCCAAGGACCCGGCCGAGGCGCGCGAGCGCATTGTCGCCAAGGGCTGGCCGGCGAGCGACATGATGCCCCTGGTTGAGCTGATCGCCGACCCGCGCACGGTTCTGGAAGCCGGCGGCCTGATCCGCCTGACCGAGGAGCAGGCGCGCGCCATCCTGGCGCTCACCCTCTCGCGCCTCACCGGCCTTGGCCGTGACGAGATCTTCGGCGAGGCCGAGACCCTGGCCGGCGCCATCCAGGGCCACCTGAGCCTGCTGTCGTCGCGCGACAACATCATGGCCGTGGTCCGTCAGGAGCTGGTGGAGGTGCGCGCCGCCTTCGCCGTGCCGCGCCGCACCGAGATCGTCGACGGCGACGCCGACGTCGAGGACGAGGACCTGATCGCCCGCGAGGACATGGTCATCACCGTGACCCACGGCGGCTATGTGAAGCGCACCCCGCTGGTGACCTACCGGACCCAGCATCGCGGCGGCAAGGGCCGCTCGGGCATGTCCACCAAGGACGAGGATGCGGTCACCCGCGTCTTCTCGGCCAACACCCATACCCCGATGCTGTTCTTCTCCTCCGGCGGCAAGGTCTACCAGCTCAAGGTCTGGCGTCTGCCGGTGGGCACGCCGACCTCGCGCGGCAAGGCCTTCGTGAACCTGCTGCCCATCGAGCCCGGCGAGAGCATCACCTCGATCCTGCCCCTGCCCGAGGACGAGGCCACCTGGGATCAGTACGACGTCATGTTCTCCACCCGCTCCGGCGGCGTGCGACGCAACAAGCTGTCGGACTTCGTCGGCATCAAGCGCAACGGCAAGATCGCCATGAAGCTGGACGAGGGCGACTCCATCATTGGCGTCGGCGTCTGCAACGCCCAGGCCAACGACATTCTGCTGACCACCGCGCTTGGGCGTTGTATCCGCTTCGCCACGGAGGAGGTCCGGGTCTTCGCCGGCCGTGAATCCACCGGCGTGCGCGGTATCCGCCTGGCCGAAGGCGACAGCGTCATCTCCATGGCCGTCCTGCGGTCTGTCACCGCCACGCCCGCCGAACGCGCGGCCTATGTGAAGCACGCCAACGCCATGCGCCGCGCCGTCTCCGGCGAGGGCGAGGATATCGAGGACGCCGCGGCGCCCGAGGACGACGACGAGGCCGGCGAGGAAGCCGCCCTGTCGGGCGATCGGATCGCCGAACTGGGTGCGGCCGAGGAGTTCATCCTCACCGTCTCCACCGAAGGCTACGGCAAGCGCAGCTCGGCCTACGAGTTCCGCCGCACCGGCCGGGGCGGGCAGGGGCTGCTGGCCCAGGACCTCACCAAGAAGGGCAAGGGCGGGCGTCTGGCCGCCTCCTTCCCGGTGGAGGAGTTCGACGAAATCCTGCTGGTCACCGACCAGGGCCAGCTCATCCGCACCCCCGTCGCCCAGGTCCGCGTCATCAGCCGCAACACCTCCGGCGTGACCATCTTCCGCACCGCCCAGGACGAGCACGTCGTCTCCGTCGAGCGCCTCGCCGACCAGGGCGGCGGCGAGGATGAGGGCGCCGAGGAAGCCTCCGAAGGCGGGGGCGACCAAACTTAGCGCTTGCCATCGCCGGTCCGCCCGGCCAAAGCCGAGCCTAAGAACAGTTGGGGAAGACAGGCGAATGGCCACCCGCGTCGGGCTCTATCCGGGCACCTTCGACCCGATCCACAATGGCCACACCGACATTATCGGGCGGGCCGTGAAGCTGGTGGACAAGCTGGTGATCGGGGTGGCGATCAACGCCGGCAAGGGCCCGATGTTCGACCTTGAGGAACGTGTGGCGATCCTGCGGGACCAGACGGCCAGCCTCTCCGGCGCCACCGAGGTCGTGGTCCAGCCCTTCAAGGGCCTGCTGATCCACTTCGCCCGCGAGGTCGGGGCCTCGATGATCGTGCGCGGCCTGCGCGCCGTGGCCGACTTCGAATACGAATTCCAGATGACCGCGATGAACCAGCAGCTCGACCGCGACATCGACACCGTGTTCCTGATGGCCGACCCCCGTCACCAGGCGGTGTCCTCGCGCCTGATCAAGGAAATCGCCATCCTGGGCGGCGACGTCAGCAAGTTCGTCAGCCCCGGCGTCAAGGACGCCCTGATGGCCAAGGTGGCCGCGGCCCAGGCCTAGTTCTTTCGTCGAACGAACTTGCCCGCCGCGGGTGGCGGTCTTGGCCGCGCGCGGCTAGGAGAGAAGCCATGATCCGCACCCTCCTGATCTCCGCCGCGGCCCTGGCGCTCGCCGGCGCCGCCACCGCCGCCCCCAAGGCCAAGACTCCGCCGGCGCCCGTCGCGCCCCCGGCTCCGGGCGCACCCTCCGCCGCCGACTGGCGCACGCCTGATCCCGAGAACGTCCTGGTGATCGACACCACCAAGGGCCGCATCCTGGTCGAGCTGTCCCCCGAGGTCGCCCCCACCCACGTGGTCCGGGTCAAGGAGCTGACCCGCACGGGGCTCTATGATGGCCGCCTGTTCTTCCGGGTGATCGACGCCTTCATGGCCCAGACCGGCGACCCCAAGGACACCGGGGAGGGCAATTCCGACAAGCCCGACCTGGCCGCCGAGTTCAGCTTCCGCCGCGGCCCCGCCACCCCCTTCGTCCAGGTCGCCGACCAGACCGTGGCCGAGATCGGCTTCGTGGGCGCCCTGCCGGTCATGACCCAGAGCTCGATGCTCATGCCCATGACCACCGACGGCAAGGTCTCCGGCTGGGGCCTCTACTGCCCCGGCGTCGCCGGCATGGCCCGCGGCGAGGCCAATGACAGCGCCAATAGCCAGTTCTTCCTGATGCGCCAGGCCTATCCGTCTCTGGAGAAGCGCTACACTGCCTTCGGACGAGTGATCTCGGGCCTGGACGTGGTGCGCGCCATCAAGATCGGCGAACCTGTGGTCGATCCCGATAAGATGTTGAAGGTCCGCGTGATGGCGGATATTCCGGCCGCCGAACGCCCCAAGGTCCGGGTGATCGACCCCAACAGCGCCTGGTTCAAGGCCGAGGTCGCCAATGTGCGCGGCGCGATGGGCGCCGATTTCACGGCCTGCGCAATCAAGATTCCCTCAGAGGTGAAGTAATGGACGCCGAAAATACCCTGATCATGACGCTGGAAAGCGGCCCGGTGACGATCAAGCTTCGCCCGGACCTGGCGCCCGGCCACGTCGAGCGGATCAAGGAACTCGCCCGCGAGGGCTTCTATGACGGCGTGGTCTTCCACCGCGTGATCCCGGGCTTCATGGCCCAGGGCGGCGACCCGACCGGCACCGGCACCAGCGGCTCGGACAAGCCGAACCTGACCGCCGAGTTCTCCAAGGAGCCTCACGTCCGCGGCGTCTGCTCGATGGCCCGCACCAACAACCCGAACTCCGCCAACAGCCAGTTCTTCATCTGCTTCGACGACGCCAAGTTCCTGGACGGCCAGTACACCGTCTGGGGCGAAGTCACCGAGGGCATGGACCTGGTGGACGGCCTGCCCAAGGGCGAGCCCCCGCGCGCGCCCGGCAAGATCGTCTCCATGAAGGTCGCGGCCGACGCGTGACCCCGGACCTGGAAGCCGCCTACGCGCAGCCGCATAGGCGCTACCATACGCGGGCCCATATCGAGCAGTGCCTGGCGCTGCTCCACCAGGTCCCCGACCTGATGGACTCCGAGCGCCAGGTGCTGACCTACGCCATCTGGTGGCACGATGCGGTCTATGACCCGACCGCCTCGGACAACGAGGCCAGGAGCGCGGAGATGGCCAAGCGCGATCTCCGCGACCTCGACGTTTCCCTGCATGCTCGCGAGGAGGTGGCCCGGCTGATCCGCCTCACCGCCGGCCATGTGGTGGAGGAAGAGGACCGGCTAGGCGAGATCCTGGTCTCCATCGACCTGGCCATCCTCGCCGCCGCGCCGCTGGACTACGACGCCTACGCCCGTCAGGTGCGCGAGGAGTACATCCACGTCCCCGACGAGGCCTGGCGCGCCGGCCGCAGGCAAGTGATGCAACGCTTCCTGGAGGCCCCGGTCATCTATCCCGACCCGGCCTTCCGCCGCCTGTTCGAGGCGGTGGCCCGGGCCAATATCGCCCGGGAAATCGCCTCTCTCGCTTAACTGGCCCGCGCGAGGGTGACGATCACCGGATAGTGGTCCGACCCCAGCCTGGGGCCCCGCTTGACGCTCACGGTCCGCCAGGCCTTGCCGGCATAGACATGGTCGATGGGCAGGAAGGGGAAGGGGACCTTCACCCGCTCGCGGGAGACCTCTCCGGCCGGCCAGGAGAACAGGGCCCGTGTCCGCCGCTCCAGTCCGAACATCCGGTCCTCGCGCCGACGCGAGAAGGACCACGGCGTGGAGTTGAAATCCCCCGCCAGGATCATGGGGTCCTTCGGGTACTGGTCGAGGATCCAGGCCAGGCGCTGGCCCTGCTGCTGTTGCAGAGAGCCCTTGGTGGGCCAGGTGTAGTGGGCGCCCACCACGGTGAAGTCGCCAGACGCGCCGCGATAGGCTCCGCGCGCGATCGGCGGTCGCGGCAAGCCGTGGGGCGTGTCGACGACCCCGCTGTCGATGGTCGGCAGTTTGCTGAAGATCATCACCTGGCACTTTCCGCAGACCACATGATAGGCGCGGCGCTGCAGGATGGCGTCGCGGATGGCCGGCGTGGCCTCCTCGATCACCACCACGTCGGGGTCCTGGTCGACGATCCATTGGGCGGTGTCGGACAGGTCGTTGTTGCGGCCCCAGACGTTGAACTGGATCAGTTTCAGTTGATACGGCGCGCTGGCCGGGGCGCGGGGGCTCATGGGGCGCACGTACTCCGGCAGGACAAGCGATCCGGCGGCGATGACCCCCATCCCGCCCAGGGTCAGGAAGATGGTCCTCAGCGGCCTCGGCGCCAGCAGCAGGGCGTAGGCCACCACCACCAGGGCGCCCGCCAGCCAGAACGGCGCGAAGTGGGTCAGGATGTCCAGGCTGGGCCGGATGCGCCCGCCCTGGGCGATCAGGGCGGCCACGGCGCAGGCCAAGCCCTGGGCGAACATCAGGCCGGCGACCAGGCCGGAAATCGCGACTCGGAGGAATCCCATGCCTCGCCTCTAGCATGGTCTGGCGCTTGACGCGTGACGGCGCGCATGGCCTTCACGCCCCCACATGCAACTCGCCGATTTCGACTTCGACCTGCCCGACGACCACATCGCCCTGCGGCCGGCCAGCCCGCGGGATTCCGCCCGCATGCTGCGGGTCGCGCCGGGCCAGCCCCTGGCCGACCTGACCGTGGCCGATCTGCCCGAGCAGCTCCGGGCGGGAGACATCCTGGTGCTGAACGACACCCGTGTGATCCCCGCGCGGCTGAAGGGGATCCGCTACCGGGAAGAGCGCCAGGTGGCCTGCGAGGCCACTCTGCACCGCCGTCTGTCTCCCAGCCGCTGGACCGCTTTCATGCGGCCGGGCAAGCGCCTGGCCGTGGGCGACCGCGTCGCCTTCGGAGAGACCGACGACCAGGCCTGCCTGCTGGGCGCCTTGGACGCCACCATCGTCGAGAAGGGGGAGGGCGGGGAACTGACCCTGTCCTTCGATCTGGCCGGCCCCGATCTCGACGCCGCCATCGCCGAGCGCGGCGCCATGCCCCTGCCGCCCTATATCGCCGCCAAGCGCCCCGAGGACGCCCGCGACCGGGCCGACTACCAGACCATCTACGCCAAGGACGACGGCTCGGTCGCCGCCCCCACGGCCGGGCTGCACTTCACCCCGGAGCTGATGGCGCGGCTGCAGGCCAGGGGCGTCGGCGTCGCCTTCGTCACCCTGCACGTGGGCGCCGGCACCTTCCTGCCGGTGAAGACCGACGACCTGGCCGACCACAGGATGCACGCCGAGTACGGTGAAGTGGTTCAGGAAACCGCCGACGTCCTCAACGTCGCCAAGGCGGCCGGCGGCCGCGTCGTCTGCGTCGGCACCACCTCCCTGCGCCTGCTGGAGAGCGCGACGGGGGAGGACGGCGTGGTCCGCCCCTTCGCCGCCGAGACGGCCATCTTCATCACCCCCGGCTACCGGTTCCGCGTCGTGGACGGGCTGATGACCAACTTCCATCTGCCCAAGTCGACCCTGTTCATGCTGGTCTGCGCCTTCGCGGGGTTCGAGACCATGCACGCGGCCTACGCCCACGCCATCGCCACGGGCTACCGGTTCTATTCCTATGGCGACGCCAGCCTGCTCTGGAGGGCGAACCCTTGAGCGCCTTCCCCTTCGAGATCACCGCCACCGAGGGCAAGGCCCGCACCGGGGTGCTGAAGACCGCCCGCGGCGACATCCGCACGCCAGCCTTCATGCCGGTGGGGACGGCGGCCACCGTCAAGGCGCTGACCGTCGACCAGGTGGCCTCCACCGGCGCCGACATCATCCTGGGCAACACCTATCACCTGATGCTGCGCCCGGGCGCCGAACGGGTCGCCCGGCTGGGCGGCCTGCACAACTTCATGCGCTGGGACAAACCTATCCTCACCGACAGCGGCGGCTTCCAGGTGATGAGCCTGTCGAAGATCGCCAAGGTCACCGAGCAGTCGGTGGCCTTCCAGAGCCATATCGACGGCTCCAAGCACGTGCTGACGCCGGAGCGCTCCATCGAGATCCAGGCCGACCTGCTGGGCTCGGACATCGTCATGCAGCTGGACGAATGCGTCGCCTGGCCGGCCGAGGAGAACCGGGCGCGGGAGGCCATGCTGCTCTCGGCCCGCTGGGGCCAGCGCTCCAAGGCCGCCTTCGGCGAGCGCGACCGCCAGGCCCTGTTCGGCATCCAGCAGGGCTCCACCTTCGAGCACCTGCGCCGGGAGTCCGCCGAACGCCTGATCGAGACCGGCTTCGACGGCTACGCCCTGGGGGGCCTGGCGGTGGGGGAGGGGCACGAGGCCATGTGCGAGGTGCTGGACTATGCGCCCGACCTGCTGCCCGCCGACCGGCCGCGCTATCTGATGGGGGTCGGCAAGCCCATCGACCTGGTGGAGGCCGTGGCCCGGGGCGTGGACATGTTCGACTGCGTCCTGCCCACCCGTTCGGGCCGCCACGGCCAGGCCTGGACCTGGGAAGGCTCCGTCAACCTGAAGAACGCCCGCTTCGCCGAGGACGATACACCGCTGGACGAGACCAGCCCCTGTCCGGCCTCCAGCCACTATTCCAAGGCCTACCTGCACCACCTGGTGAAGTCCGAGGAGATCCTCGGCCAGGTCCTGCTCTCCTGGCACAACATCGCCTTCTTCCAGGCCCTGACGGCGGCCATGCGGCACGCCATCGCCGAGGGGCGGTTTGAGGCGTTCCGGAAAGACTTCAAGAGCCGCTTGGCGGTCTAGCGGATCGGGAACCGGGGCTTCAGGGTCTCGCTCATCGGCGGCTCGCGCTCCATCAGGCTGTGGGCGGGGGTCGCCGGCGGCTTGCAGCCGCGGGACTCCCCCAGGCCCTTCAGATAGGCCCTGCGCACCGCGCCGGCATTGATCGCCGCGGTGACCAGGCCGTCGTGGCGTTCGGCGCCGGAGAGCTTGCGCACCCAGCCCCGGAAGGGGATCAGGCCGGAGGCCGCGCTCGCCACCGCCCCCAGGGCCGCGCCGCGCCCGCGCACCATCAGGTCGTCCTCGTCCACCTGCGGCTCGTCCAGGTCCGCCCCCAGCGCCCCGTTCAGCGGCAGGATCAGGCCGGTGATCCGCGCGCAGTTGGTGGGGACCGGCAGGGCGTAGGGATCGGCCATGGCGTCCAGCAGCACCTGGGGGATCTTGGTCCTCAGGACATTGACGTCCCGCAGGGGTGAGACGACCGCGCCCTGCATGCTTTCCCGGTTGGCGGCCGATCTCGTCTGGATCTCCGGTGATCCGTCGGCCGGCGCGGTGGTGCAGGCGCCGGCGAGGGCCAGGATCGGAAGGGCGGACAGGGCGGCGCGCATGAGCCAATTGTACAGCTTGGCTCCGCGCCTTGGAAAGCCCGCGCGCGGCCTTGCCCAGGGCAGGGACGCACCCTATGGTCCGCGCCGCTTCGCCCGGCGCGCATCTGCACGCCGCGCTTAGGGCCGGTAGCTCAGTGGTAGAGCATTCGACTTTTAATCGAATGGTCGTGGGTTCGACCCCCACCCGGCCTACCAAACCGTCGGACGTGTCGTCGCCGGGGCGGGAAGATGTCCTTGCGGGTCATCGGCTTCACGACGCACTTATTGTCGTTCAAGAGCCTGACCGCGAACGCCGCCGTCTTCCGCCAAGGGATGAACCATGGATCTCGCCGCCCTTGTCCGCGCCGGCCGTCAGGCCGAGCTCTTCGCCGATCTTGAGCCCAGGTCGAAGGCCGGCGATCACGCGGCGTCCAACAACCTGGCCCTCGTGCATCGCTGGCTCGGCAACCAGATGCTGGAGCTGGCCTATGCGCTGCGGGCCTTCCAGCAGGATCCCTCGTCCCTTGCGGGGATCAACACCCTGTTCCGGGCGCTGGGGGCCGCCGCCCAGTTCCGGGTTCTGACCGACATCTATGCCGGCCTGCCCAACAAGCGGTTGCTCAATCGCCACCAGAAACTTCTCGTGGCGATCGCCTATCGTGAATGCAATCGCCTCGCCCAATCCCAGGCGGTTCTCAAGGGCGTCCCCGACTTCCCGCAGGAGAACGCGGTGGAGCTGGACGTGGCGATGCGGTTCGCCCAGGCCGCCTCCGACCACGCCTCGGCGCTAGCCCTGATCGACCGCCTGGAGGCGGTGGGGGTCGATGGGCGCCGGCAGCGCCTGTCCGAACGGTTCACCTCCGGCGACATGGCCGGCGCCCTGCAGATCTACGAGGACGGCTGGCGTAGCGATCCCGACTTGGTCGAGGACGCCAAGACGGCCCTGTTCTGCGCCATCGCCCTCGATGACCGCGCCATCGTCGAGCGGCTGGCGCCCAGCATGGTCGGCGGGGCCCGCGAGGTGGCGAGACTCTATCTTGAGGGCGCCCGCGAGGTGGTGGTCCAGGGCGCCGCCCGCACCTATCGCTTTCCGTTCGAACCGACGAACCTGTCGATCGCCCTGCGTCACGCCGCGGGGCAGTTCTACGAGATTCAGACCCTGCAGCGCCTGGCGCCGCTGCTGTCGCCGGGGGACGAGGTGGTCGACGTCGGCGCCAATATCGGCAACCACACCATCTACTTCGCTGGCGAACTCGGGTGCCGGGTGACGCCCTTCGAGTGCAATCCCAGGCTCGCGCCGCTGCTGTGCAAGGTGGTGGAGGACGCGGGCCTCGCGGGCCAGGTGGACCTCCGCCACGTGGGGAAGGCCGTCTCCGACGGGGCGGGCGAGGTGTTCTTCAACTATATCCGCAACGACTATTCCAACGTCTCCAAGGACTCCGACGGCGGCCGAACCGGGGTTCCGGCCATGGCCCTGGACAGCCTCGACCTGCCGTCCTGCCGCCTGTTGAAGGTCGATGTGGACGGCGGGGAGATCGGGGTGCTGCGTGGCGCGGAAGCCTTCCTGGCCAAGCACCGCCCGCTCCTGGTCATCGAGGTGATGAACTTCAACACCGCCGAAGCCCTGAGCCTGATTGAGAAGGCGGGCTACGCCATGATCCGCGAGAACGTCGAGGCCCGGACCCACAGCGACTTCGTGTTCTCGCCGGTCGAGCGTGATCCGCCCTTGCTCTAGCGTCGGTGGGGGCGGGGCGGCGCGCAGATGGCGTAGGGCGGCGCCAAACGTGATGAACAGGGAATGACCACGGCCGTTCAAAGCCGGTTCAGCGCCCGAGTCGCACCTTGGGGACAACGCCGACAGCCCTCCGGCTTGAGGCTCCCGAAGGACACGCTCATGAAACGCGCAATCGCCGCCGCCCTGGCCATCTCCCTGCTGGGCGGCACGGCCGCCATGGCCCAGCCTGCGCAGTATCAGCGCGACTATCAGGGTCAGTATCAAGGCCAATACCAGGGCCGATATCAGCAAGGCTACGCCGACCAGCGCGACGATCGCTACAACGACCGCCGCGACAACCGCTACGGCGACCGTCGCGATGACCGGCGCGGCGGCTGGGACAATCGCGGCGGCCAGCGCCATCACGGCGGCCATTCCTGGCGCCGGGGCGAGCGTCTGCCGAGCCAGTATCGCAGCGCCAACTACTACGTGAACGACTATGGCCGTTACGGCCTGCGTCAGCCGCCGCGCGGTTACCGCTGGGTCCGCGCCGACAACGACTACGTCCTGGCCGCCCTGGCCACCGGCCTGATCGTCCAGGTGCTGAGCAACGGTTACGGCCGCTAGGTCCAAAGCCCATCCTAGCGTGTCGGCAGCCCCGTCCTCACCATGAGGGCGGGGCTTTCTCGTGGGCGGTGGTCAGGCTTTCAGGCCTCGCCCTCAGAAATGCGATATTGGCTACAGATTAGCTAGGAATTAGCTCGTGTCTCCGCCGCCGGTCGGCGATTCCGGGATTCGCGCTCAGCCTGGGCGTCACGGTCACCCTCCTGTCGACCATCGTCCTGATCCCGATGCTGGCGGTCGCGCTGAAGGCCACGCAGCAGAGTTTCCCGGAGTTCCTGGACGCCGCCTTCTCCGAGCGGGCGCTCGCCGCCTACCGCCTGTCCTTCGGTGCGGCCCTCATCGCGGCCCTGATCAATGGCGCGTTCGGCCTGGCCACCGCCTGGGCCCTGGTCCGCTATGAGTTTCCCGGCAAGGGGGTGGACGAGGAGGAGGCTTCGGTGTCCCTCGGCGCCTCGGGCCTGCGCACCTTCTGGAGCGTCACGGCCCCCAATATCCTGCTCTAAGGCGTCCTGCTCTGCAACGCCCGCGCCATGGGGGAGTTCGGGGCGGTGTCGGTGGTCTCGGGCCACATCCGGGGCCTGACCAACACCATGCCGTTGCATGTGGAGATCCTCTACAACGAGTATGACTTCGTCGGCGCCTTCGCCGTCGCCGCCCTTCTCTGTTTCCTGGCCATCGTCACCCTCGCCCTTAAGACCCTGCTCGAGATGGTCCAGCCGCAGTCGCGGCCGGCCCGTCACTGACTAAGAGACGAACCGTCCCATGACCATTTCCATCCGCTCGGTGGAGAAGACCTTCGGCCGCTATCCGGCGCTGAACGGCGTGAGCCTGGAGATCGCCGACGGCGAGCTGCTGGCCCTGCTGGGCCCCTCGGGCTCGGGCAAGACCACCCTGCTGCGGGCCATCGCCGGCCTGGAATTCCCGGAGAAGGGCCAGATCCTGTTCGACGGCCAGGACATGACCTATGCCAGCGCCGCGGCGCGCCAGGTGGGCTTCGTCTTCCAGCAGTACGCCCTGTTCCGCCACATGACGCTCGCCCGCAACATCAGCTTCGGTCTCGACGTCCGCAAGGGCGCGGCCAAGCCCTCCAAGGCGCAGATCGCCGGGCGGGTGGAGGAGCTGCTCAATCTTGTGGAGCTGCCGGGCCTGGGAAAACGCTACCCCGCCCAGCTCTCCGGCGGCCAGCGCCAGCGGGTGGCGCTCGCCCGCGCCCTCGCCGTCAGCCCCAGCGTCCTGCTGCTGGACGAGCCCTTCGGCGCCCTGGACGCCACCGTGCGCAAGTCCCTGCGCAAGGAACTGCGCCGCATCCACGACGCCACCGGCGTCACCACCATCTTCGTCACCCATGACCAGGAGGAGGCCCTGGAGCTGGCCGACCGGGTCGCCATCCTGAACCACGGCGTGATCCAGCAGGTGGGCACGCCGCAACAGGTGCACGACGAGCCGGAAGGCGCCTTCGTGGCCGGGTTCGTGGGCGAGGCCAACCGGCTGGAGGGGATTGTCCGGGCCGGCCGCTTCCAGGCCGGGGAGATCGCCGTTCCCGCGCCGGCCGCGGCCGAGGGCGCGGCGATCGGCTACATCCGCCCACACGACCTGATCCGCGCGGCGGCCGGCCAGGAGAGTTTCTACATCACCGCCGATCGGATAAATGTGCAGGGTCCTGTGGCCCGGATCGAGGGCAGGACCCCGGGCGGCCAGAGGATCGAGGCGGCCTTCGAGCGCAATGCGTCCGAGGGCCTGGCGCCTGGCGCGCGCATCGGATTGACCGTCCAGCGGTCATACATCTTCAGCGCGTAACGACATCAGCTCAACTTTAACGAGAGATTCACTATTTGGCGGCGTTATGCCGCACATGGATCATCTACTCCGATTTCTCGTGACCCTCCGCACCTCGCCACGGCGCGCGATGATGGTCGAGATCGGCTTCATCGCGGTGGGCGCCTTCCTGCTCGGACTGACGCTCTTCCGCTTGGTGTAGCCGACCTCGCACCCCGCTGATTGAGGGGGCCGACACGTCCGCGATCGCTCAAGGCGCCGCCTCAACGGCAGCCGGCCTTGGTTCGCCCATGACCGGCCCTTCTGGCGTCAGCAGTCCCGCCAGGGTCTCGCCCAAGTCCGAACGCTGAAAGGGTTTCTGCAAGACCGGGCAGTCTCTGTAGGCGGCCAGCAGCCTGTCCTTGGCATAGCCTGTCGAGAAGACGAAGGGCACGCCGCGTGCCGTGAGCGCGTCGGCGATGGGGTAGCTGAACTGTCCATTGAGGTTCACGTCGAGCACCGCCGCGCCGATGGCCTGGGCGTCGATGATCGCCAACGCCAGATCGATGCGCGCGACAGGGCCAACCACTTCGCAGCCCAGCTCGTTGAGCATGTCTTCCAGCATCCAGGACACGATCATCTCGTCCTCCACCAGGAGGACGCGGCAGCCGGTGAGGGGACTATCCATGGGTTGGGGCCTGGGGCAGCGGCATGACGATCTCGCAAGTCAGTCCGGTGCGCGCATAGTCGAGGCGCACCTGTCCGTCGATGGCCTGCGCCAGTCCGGTCTGGATCAGGCGCGACCCGAAGCCCTTGTGGAGAGGCGCCGTCACCGGCGGCCCGCCGCTTTCCCGCCACTGCAGCCGCATCGAGCGCCCCTGCGGACTTGGCTCAACCTGCCAGCTGATGTCGATCTGTCCGCCGCCGTTGGAGAAAGCCCCATGCTTCACGGCGTTGGTGGCCAACTCGTGGAACACCATCGCGAGGGTCAAGGCGGCCTTGGGAGGCAGCGTCATGTCCTCGCCCTGGAGGACGAACCGCGTGACCCGGCGGTCGCCGAGCCCAAAAGGCTCCAGTATCTGGTCGAGAACGTCGCGCAGGCTGAGCGCCTGCCAGTTCTCACGCCCCAGCAGGCCGTGGGCCTTCGACAGCGCCAGAATCCGGCCTTCGAACAGGTCGTAGACGTCCTTGTCGATCGCCGCGCGCAGGGTCTGGGCGGCGATCGCCTGCACGGTGGCCAGCGTGTTCTGTGTCCGGTGGTTCAACTCGTCCAGGAGAAAGCGGAGCCGGTCCTCCTCTCGCTTGTGCCGGCTGAGGTCGGCCAGCGAGACAAAGTGCTCCACGATCGCGCCGACCTTATCGCGGACTGGACTGATGAAGGTGGAGGCCCAGAACGTGCTGGCGTCCTTGCGGCGATACTCGACATCAAAGCCCGCGGCGCCACTGGCGAAGGCGGCCTTCACCTGCGTCAGCACCTGCGGGTCGGCGGCCTGCGCCAACAGGAAATTGAATCTCTGGCCCATCACTTCCTCACGCGCGTAGCCGGTGAGCGACAGATAGCTGTCGTTGGCGAAGATGATCGGGTTGCCGGCTTCCTTCGCGTTGGTGAACACCATCGCCATTCTGGTCGTCTCGGCGGCGACGACGAAGGGGCCGAGGCCGTCTTGAAAGCCCCCGACGTCGGCTTCGGCTCGTTCCTGCTTGATGGACTTCGCCTCTTCGCCGGGCATCAGTTCGCCAACTCCGGGGCGAACGACACGGTCATGGTCTTGCGAATGGGCATGAGGCGACGCCTCCAGGGAGCCACCCTGTGTCAAGGATTGACACGGCGATTGGTTCCACCCTGACGGGCGGGTGTTGGCGCCTCGCCTTAAGGAGGCCGGCCTACTGCTGTTGTTGCTGTTGCTGATCGTACTGCAGTGACCCGGGCGCGGCGCGTCGGCGGCCCGTGCGGTTGAAGGACGGCTGGGCCACCCGGATGAACTCAGGCTCGGTGAGCGCCGCCCGCGCCCGGCGCACCGACACCCCCACCGCCAGTTGGCTCTCGGCCTCGCCCTTGTAGACCCCCCGCGACGGCGGCACGTCGTTGTAGTCCCGGCCCACGGCGGCGGCGATGTGGCGCTCTCCGGCCTCGACATTGTTGGTGGGGTCCAGACCCACCCAGCGTAGGGAGGGCAGGAAGACCTCCACCCAGGCGTGCGTCGCGTCCGGGTCGGAGCGGTCCCCGCCCTTGCGGTCGGTGAACAGGTAGCCCGAGACATAACGCGCCGGGATTCCCCAGGAGCGACAGATGGCGATCATGATGTGGGCGAAGTCCTGGCAGACGCCGCGCTTGGCGTTCAGCGCCAGGTCGATGGGGCTCTCGGCGTCGGTGACGCCGGCCTCGTAGCCGAAGGACTGGTAGATGATGGTGGAGAGCTCGCGCACGGCGGTCAGCGGGTCGCGCACCCGCAGCTGGTCGATGCCGCTCTCGGCCACGAAGGTCCTCAGGGCCTGGGTTTCCACCGCGAAGCCGTGATGGTGCAGGAAGTCGAAGTTCTCGCCGCGCACGAAGTCGCTCTTCAGCCGGTCCCACTCGCCGGTGTCCAGGGCGATGGGGAGGGCGGCCGGCGCCTGGGTCTCCACCGCCGAGCGGGCCAGGATGCTCAGCCGGTCATGGGGCTGGGGCACGTCGAAATGGTAGACGGCGTTGCCGAAGGCGTCGGCGTAGGAGAACAGCTGGGCCGGCGGGTCCAGCTCCAGGTCGAAGCTCACCAGCCGCTGGCGGGCGCCCTTCTGGGGCTGCATCCACAGCTCCATGACGCTTTCGCGCACATTGGCGGCGTAGTGGTACTGGGTGACGTGGCGCACTTCCAAAAGCATCAGGCTGGCAACCGCATCTCGAGGGAATAGGCGACGAAGGTGTCGTAGATCGCGGTGTGGATCGCCTGGCACTCGTCCAGCACGGTCGACAGCAGGGCGCCGGCGCCCACCAGCTCCATGTTCTCCACGTCGGCATATTGCAGGCGGGCCTTCAGGCGACCGGCCAGGCGCTCGGGCCCGGCGTGACCGGCGTCCACATAGCGGCTGGCCGCCGACAGGTGTTCCTCGATGCGGGCGGTGGAGAAGCGGATCGAGCGGGGGAAATCCTCGTCGAACATCAGGAATTCCAGGATCAGCTCGGGCCGCACGTCGGCGGTGTAGCGCCGCAGATAGGGCTCCAGCGCGCAGCTCATGCGCAGCAGGCTGGTGAGCGCGAAGTGGTCGGTGAGCGGCCGGCGGCGGTCGCCGAAACAGACCTCCAGCAGGCGGCCGATCAGCTGGGCCCGCTCCAGATAGACCCCCAGCAACAGGAACCGCCAGCCCTCGCCGTGGCTCATGGTGGCGTCGGCGGCGCCCTTGAACAGGTGCAGGTCGGCGATGATGTCATGTAGGAAGGCCGAGGAGCCGTCGGCGAACTGCTTGGCCGCCCCCGGGCCGGTGACCCGCAGATAGATCAGGTTGAGCCGTTCCCAGGTCTCGCTGGTGATCTGGTCGCGCACCTGGCGGGCGTTCTCCCGGGCGCGGGACAGCGAGGTGGTGATCGAGCCGCCATCCTCCCGGTCCAGAGCCAGGGACAGGGCCGCGTCATAGGGCGCATTGGCCTTGGAGGGATCGTTGTCGCCCACGGCGGCCAGGACGATGCGGGCCACCTGGCTGGCGGCCTCGGTGCGATCGAGGGTGGCGTTGAGCATCACGTCCGACAGGCGGCACATGTGCTCGGCGCGCTCCACATAGCGCCCCATCCAGTAGAGGCTGTCGGCCACGCGGGCGAGCATCATGGCTGAACGTCCTTGCTGTCGCCGGCCAGGATCCAGGTGTCCTTGGAGCCCCCGCCCTGGCTGGAGTTCACCACCAGGGAGCCCTTCTTCAGGGCCACGCGGGTGAGCGCCCCCGGCGTCACGATGATCTTCTCGCCCGACAGGATGAAGGGCCGCAGGTCGACGTGGCGCGGGTCGATCTGGCCGTCGATCAGGCAAGGCGCGGTGGAGAGCTGGATGGTGGGCTGGGCGATGTAGTTGGCCGGATCGGCTCGCAGGGCGTCGGCGAAGTCGCTGCGCTCCTGGGCGCTGGCGTGGGGCCCGATCAGCATGCCGTAGCCGCCGGACGCGCCGACGGCCTTGACCACCAGCTTGTCGAGATTGGCCAGCACATGGCTCAGCTGGGCCGGCTCGCGGCAGAGGAAGGTCTCGATATTGGGCAGGATGGCGTCCTCGCCCAGGTAGTATTTGATGATCTCCGGGACATAGGCATAGACCGCCTTGTCGTCGGCCACTCCGGTGCCCGGCGCGTTGCAGATCACCACATTGCCGGCCCGGTAGGCGTTGAACAGGCCCGCGACCCCGAGGCCTGAGTCTCGGCGGAAGGTGAGGGGGTCGATGAAGTCGTCGTCCACCCGCCGGTAGATCACGTCGATGCGCCGCAGGCCGGTGGTAGTCCGCATGTAGACCATGTTGTCATGGACCACGAGGTCGCGGCCCTCCACCAGGGGCGCCCCCATCAGCCGGGCCAGATAGGCATGCTCGTAATAGGCCGAATTGTAGACCCCTGGCGTCAGCACCACGACCTGGGGATTGGGCCGCCAGTCGGCCGCCATGCCCTTAAGGGTCGAGAGCAGCAGGTCCGGATAACGGTCGATGGCCCGCACGTTGGAGGCGCGGAAGGTGCCTGGGAAGGTCCGTTTCGAGGCCTCGCGGTTGGCCAGCATGTAGGAGACGCCGGAGGGCACCCGCAGATTGTCCTCCAGCACGGCGAAGGCGCCGTCCGGCTGGCGGATCAGATCCGAGCCGCAGACATTGGCGTAGGCTTGGTGCGGCACATAGAGATTCTGCATCTCCCGCCGGTAGGAGGGGGCCATCAGCACCAGCTCGCGCGGCACCACCCCGTCCATCAGGATCTGCTGCTCGCCATAGATGTCGGCCAGGAACATGTTCAGGGCCCGCAGGCGCTGGGTCAGGCCCTTCTCGATGGTCGCCCATTCCTCGGCCGGGATGATCCGGGGCAGAAGGTCGGTGGGGATGATCCGTTCGGTGGAGCTCTCGGCCCCGTAGACGGTGAAGGTGATGCCCTGCAGCAGGAAGAACCGCTCCAGTGTCCTCTGCCGCTCGGACATGTCCTCCTGGGCCAGGGTGGCGATGCGCTGATCGAGGGCCGCGTAATGGTCGCGCACGTCGCCGGACGCCGTGATCATCTCGTCATAGGGCGTCGCCGCCCCGGATGGCGGCTCTACGGCGTTGGTGTCACCCGTTCTTCGCGCCGTCGCCACGCCCCACTCCACCTTGAGATAATCCTTCCGCCGCGACCTGGTTCCGACCCTAGGGAGCGCCTTGGCCAAAGGGGCGGCTTTTCGGAATCGGCGAGCGTCGTGGCGGGGACTGCCCACTATTTGGGCAGGCTTCCGCCTGGTTTGAAAGCACCTTCCGCGCGACGGGCGGGGTGACAATCTTAGGCGACCCGCTGTAGACCCCAGGACGGGGGCGGCAGGGGAATCTTGACGTTGGGACGACTGGTCTTCGCCGTCGCCGCCTCGGCGGCGCTTTGCGCTCAGGGGGCGGCGGGTTCCGCGCGCGCCGCGGCGCCGAAGGCCGCCGTCGAGGGCGAGCTGAGCGACAGCCTGCGCGCCGCTATTGGCGTCGCGGTGGGCGAGACCGACAAGCCTATCGAGAACCGCTTCGAAGCCCGCCGCCGCGCCCGCGAGGCCGCCGAGGACGCCGTCGCCGTCCTGCGCTCGGAGGGCTACTACGCCAACGCCGTCGAGGCCGACGTCACCGAGACCGAACCGGCCCAGCCCATCGTGCGGGTGACGCCGGGCCAGCGCTTCCGGATCCAGGATCCCAAGGTCGAGTGGATCGCCCCCGAACCCGATCCCGGCGTGCAACTGGCCGGGGAGGCGGTGATGGGCCTCGCCAACGGTCAGGCCGGCCGCGCCGCCGACGTCCTGGGCGCCGAGGGCCGCATCCTGGCCGCGGTCCAGAAGCGCGGCTATGCCGATGTCGCGCCGGGCGAGCGCCAGGTGATCGTCGACCACGCCGACCAGTCGGTGCGGCCCACCTTCCGCATCGTCTCGGGCGAGCTGGTGCGCCTGGACGGCGTCGAGCTGGTGACGCCGGGCCGCACCAACACCGCCTGGCTGAAGAACCTGGCCCCCTGGAAGGTCGGCGACGCCTACGATCCCGACGACGTCGGCGAGCTGGAGCGCCGGCTGCTGGATACCGGGGTCTATGACAGCGTTACCGTCGCCCTGGCCGGCAAGGAGAAGGCGACCCCCGACGGCCTGCGTCCGGTCATCGTCAGCATCGCCGACCGCAAGCGCCGGACCCTCGAACTGGGCGCCAGCTATTCCACCAGCGAGGGCGCCGGCGCCGACGCCCGCTGGACCCGCTACAACGTGCTGGGCCGCGCCGACACGCTCTCCTACTACGGCCGCGCCTCGACGGTGGACAGCCGCCTGGGCGCCGAGCTGACCCTGCCGCACTGGCGCCGCGCCCAGCAGACCCTGAAGGGCCAGGCCGGCCTCTACCGCGTCCGCACCGACGCCTATGACGAGACTGGGGTCGGGGTCCGCGCCGACGTGGAGCGGCGCTACGGCAAGACCTCCTATGTCACCGTGGGCGCCTCCCTGGACTACAGCCAGACGCAGGAGCGGCAGGCCGGGACCCTGTCGTCGCTGGGCCGCAAGCTGGTGACCGCCTCGGTGCTGGGGGCCATGGCCCTCGACCGCTCCGACGATCCGCTGGATCCCAAGCGCGGCTGGCGGGTGGAGGCGCGGCTGGAGCCGACCCTGATCGTGGGCGCCGACACCCTGCCGTACCTCAAGGCCCAGACCCAGGGTTCCATCTACGTCCCCTTCGACGAGAAGGGCCGCACGGTCCTGGCCGGCCGCCTGAAGGCGGGCTCCATCGTCGGGGGCCTGATCCCGGAGGTCCCGGCCTCCCGGCGGTTCTATTCCGGCGGCGGCGGCTCGGTGCGCGGCTACGCCTACCAGGCCATCGGTCCGCGCCTGGCCGACAACACCCCGCAGGGGGGACTGGCCGTGCTGGAGGCCTCGGTGGAACTGCGCCAGAAGATCGGCAGGCGCTGGGGCGTTGTGGCCTTCGTGGACGCCGGTTCCGTGGGCTCCGACCAGATCCCCAGCGGCAAGGACCTCAGCCTGGGGGCGGGCCTGGGCGTGCGCTACGACCTGGGCTTCGGCCCCATCCGCGCCGACATCGCCATCCCGCTGGAGAAACGCCGGGGTGACGCCCCGTTCCAGGTCTATCTCAGCATCGGACAGAGCTTTTGACCGGCCCGTCAGACATCGAGGAGACCGTCGCCGAGGTCGCCCACGAGGTGGCCGAGGAGGTGGTGAAGGTCGCCAAGAGCCGCGGCCTGCCCAAGGCCATCGTCGCCATCTGCGCCATCATCGCCATCGTCCTGGGCGGCGTCCTGCTCACCACCCGCTATGGCGTCCTGCTGCCCCAGGGGCGGCTGCTCATCGAGGCCCGCGCCAATGGGCTGAAGCTCGGCCGCTTCGGCAAGCTGCGGATCGAGGGCCTGGCCGGCGACGTCTGGCGCGACTTCACCATCGCCCGGCTGACCATCTCCGACGAGAAGGGGATCTGGCTCGAAGCCAGGAAGCTCGAAATCTCATGGCACTATGCTGAACTCCTTACGCGAAACTTCCATGCCGAGACGGTCACCGCCCAGCAGGTCACCGTCCTGCGCCGCCCGACCCTGACGCCCAAGCAGAAGTCGCGTGGCCTGCCGGTCTCCTTCGACATCGACCTGATCCAGGCCCGGCTGGAGATGAAGCCCGCCTTCTCCTCGGTGCGCGGCGTGTTCGACCTCACCGGCGACCTCGATGTCCGCCGCGCCGGCGGCGGCCAGCAGGGGATGATCTCCGTCCGCAGCGTGCTGCATCCCGGCGATCGCCTGGCGGTCCAGTTCGACGTCAACAAGAAGCGGCCTCTGCTGCTGGTGGCCAACGCCCACGAGGCCCAGGGCGGGGCGCTGGCCGGCGCCGTCGGCCTGCCCGCCGACCAGCCCTTCGACCTCCAGGTCAGCGCCACCGGCAAGACCTCGGAAGGCCGCCTGATCGCCTTCGCCAGCTCCGGCGTCACCAAGCCCATCGACATCCAGGGCGCCTGGACCCCGAAGGGCGGGGAGGCCAGCGGCAAGATCCTGCTGACCGCCTCGACCCTGACCCGCAAGCTGGCCGCGCGGCTGGGGCCCGAGGCCCTGTTCGTCCTCACCGGGACCCGGGCCGAGCCCGCCCTCTACGACCTGTCGGCCCGCGCGACCTCGGCCAACCTCGCCGTCACCGCCAAGGGCAAGGGCAATCTCGGCGAGCGCCGCCTGGGGCCCAAGGGCCTGGCGCTGACCCTGGACACCCCCAACCTGTCGCAGATCAGCGGCGGCCCCCAGATGGGCCCGTCCCGCGCCGTCGGCGTGCTCACGGGGACTCTCGACGACCTGCGCTTCGCCGGCGATGTGGCCATCACTGGCTTCAAGCTGGGATCCTACGGCCTGGATCGGATCACCGGTCCGCTGCAGCTCACCCGCAAGGCCAAGGTCTGGGGCGTCAAGGCGACGGCCACGGGCGCGGGCGGGCAGGGGACCGGCCTGCTGGCCGCGGTGCTCGGCGCCAAGCCGGTGGCGACCTTCGATGGCCAGCGCCTGGCCGATGGGCGGCTTGCCCTGCGCGATCTCCAGGCCACGGGGGCGGGGCTGAAGGTCCAGGCCAGCGGCGGCCGCGGTCTGATCGGCGGCCTCAACTTCAAGGGTCGCGCCGAGGTCTCGAACCTGGCCGCGGCCCGGCCCGGCGCCAGCGGCTCGGCGCTCGCCACCTGGAGCGCCACCCAGTCTGGCCCCGGTAAGCCCTGGACCCTGTCGGCCGACGCCAAGGGCGCCAGGTTCGCCTCCGGCTACGCCGAGCTCGACCGCCTGCTGGGCGGCGCCCCCAGCCTCTCGGCCACGGGCAATATCGAGGGCGCCAAGCTCTCCCTGGCCAGCGCCGACCTCAAGGGCGCGGCCGTGAAGGCCTCCGGGGCCGGGGTGCGCGAGGCCGACGGCGCCCTGAAGTTCAAGCTGGACTGGACCGCCGACGGTCCCTTCCGCGCCGGTCCTGTGGAGATCACCGGCAAGGCCAAGGGCTCGGGCGCCATCACCGGAACCCTGGCCGAGCCCCGCGCCGACCTGCTGGCCGATTTCGACGCCCTCGACGTGCCCCGCCTGCCGCTCAAGGCCGCCCACATGACGCTCACCTTCATGCGCCGCCCCGACGGCTCCAGCGGCCTGGTCACCCTGGCGGCGGCCAGCGCGTACGGGCCCGCGGTGGGCAAGGCCGCCTTCCGCTTCCCGCAGGGCGGGGTGGACCTCAGCGACCTGGCGGTGGACGCCGGCGGGCTGAAGGCCTCGGGCGCGCTCTCCCTGCGCCGCAGCGCCCCGTCGTCCGCCGATCTCAAGATCGCGCTTTCCAAGGGCGCCTTCCTGGCCGCCGGAACCGTCACCGGGGCGGTGAAGATCGTCGACGCCCCAGGCGGCCCCCGCGCCAGTCTCGACCTGCGCGCCGAGAAGGCGATTCCCCCCGGCGCCCAGCTGGAGATCCGCACCGCCCACGTCACCGCCGATGGCCTGCTCGCCCGGCTGCCCTATCAGGCCCAGGCCGCGGGGATGTCGCGCAACGGCGGCTGGAGCCTGGATGGCCGGGGCCTGCTCACCGACACCAAGCCCGGCCGCCTCCTGACCTTCGACGGCCAGGGCCGCTACGGACGCCGCGACCTGAAGACCGTGGAGACCGCCACCTTCCGCTTCGGCGGGCCCGAGCGCAGCGCCCGGCTGCGGCTGGCGGCCGCCGAGGGCGGTCAGATCGACCTGGACGCCAAGCTGGCCGGCGACAGCGCCGAGGTCCGCGCCCAGATCCGCCAGCTGGGCCTCGGTTTGTTCAACGAGGACCTCACCGGCAAGGTCGACGCCAGCCTGTCCCTGTCGGGCCGGGGCGCCCGCCTGGACGGCGTGATGACCGCCAGGCTGGACGGGGCGCGGGGCCGGGGCTCGCCGACCTCCCAGGGCCTGGACGGCACGCTGAACGCCCGGCTGGCCGACAGCAGCATGACCCTCGACGCGGCCTTCACCAATCCTTCCGGCCTGAAGGCCAACGCGAATCTGGTGTTGCCGGCGGAGGCCTCGGCCGCGCCCTTCCGCGTCGCCATCAATCGCCAGAAGCCGCTGCGCGGCCACGTCTTCGCCGACGGCGAGGTCAAGCCGCTCTGGGACCTGCTGGTGGGCGGGGAGCGGGAGCTGGCCGGCCGCGTGCGCCTGGACGGGACCCTGAGCGGCTCCCTGGCCGACATCAGGACCCGGGGCGAGGCTTCGGTGGATGACGGCCGGTTCTCCGACGGGGCGACCGGTCTGGTCCTGCGCGAGGTGGTCATGCGCGCCACCCTCACCGACAACGTGATCAATGTGACCCGCGCCACCGGCGCCGACGGCCATGGCGGCTCGGCCACCGGCTCGGGCCGGATCAGCCAGGACGGGGTCAGCACCTTCAAGCTCGACCTCATAGGCTTCCGGCTGATCGACAACGACCAGGCCACCGCCTCGGCCAGCGGCCAGGTCACCCTGGACCGCGACGCCGGCGGCAAGGTCCGCCTGGCCGGCAAGCTGCTGGTGGAACGCGCCGACGTCTCTGCCCGCACCCCGACCCCCTCCGGCGTGGTCCCCATGGACGTCATCGAGGTCAACAAGCCCATCGACCTGGGGACGGCCCAGCAGGCCGTGGTCCGCCAGGGGTTGGGGATGAATCTCGACGTCACCCTGACCGCCCCGCGCCGGATCTATCTGCGCGGCCGCGGCCTGGACGTGGAGCTGTCCCTCGACGCCCATGTCGGCGGCACCACCAACAAGCCGGTGCTGTCGGGCGTCGCCCGCGTGGTGCGCGGCGACTACGACTTCGCCGGCAAGCGGTTCGAGTTCGACCAGCGCGGCGTGGTCTATCTGGCCACCTCGCCCCGCGACATCCGCCTCAGCCTGTCGGCCACCCGCGACGACCCGGCGCTGACAGCCGTGGTCAGCATCCGCGGCACGGCGGCCAAGCCGGAGATCACGCTCACCTCCACCCCGGTCCTGCCCAATGACGAGGTGCTGTCCCAGGTGCTGTTCGGCCGCTCGGCCTCGCAGCTCTCCCCCCTGGAGGCCGCCCAGCTGGCCTCGGCGCTCTCGTCCCTGGCCGGCGGCGGCGGCTTCGACGTCATCGGCAACCTGCGCACCTTCGCCGGCCTCGACCGCCTCGCCCTGGGGGGCGGCGGCGAAAGCGGTATGACAATTTCCGGCGGCAAGTATCTGACCGACGACGTCTATCTGGAACTCACCGGCGGCGGCCGCACCGGCCCCTCGGCCCAGGTGGAGTGGCGCATCGGCAAGAACCTGTCCATCATCTCCAAGCTGGCCGGCCAGGGGGACGGCAAGCTCGCCGTGCGTTGGCGCAAGGACTACTGAAGATGCGGGCGGTTGTGATCGGGTCGATCCTGCTGGCGCTCGCCGCCTGCGACAGGCCGCTGAAGCCCCCGACCCACACCGGCGTCTGCTGGCGGCTGGCCGAGGGCATGAACGGCGCCCAGGACTTCAAGCCCATGACCAACAGCGTCGAGAACCTGCAGGCCTGCGCCGTCCAGCTCGAGGGCCTGCGCCTGAAGCACAAGATTCCCATGACCGGCGCCTATCAGGGCCAGATCATCTTCGTCACCGACCAGGAGATCAGCGCCGCGGCCAGCACGAAGGCCAGGCGCTACCCCCTGTTCACGCCCGAGCAGCGGGCGGAGATGGATCGCGGCTTGGAGCTGCTGCTGGAGCAGGAGGGGCGCTAGGCGTGACAGCCTGAAGTGGCTGCCGGTTCAGGCGCCCGTCACGCTCTACACATTAACAGGCTCTAGCCCCCAAACTGCGCCAGGTTGCGGGTGTCCCCCGCTTGGCCGCGGGCCAAGTCATGGCCGCTGGCCTTGCCCGTCAGGGCCTGGGCGATCCGCGCCTCCAGCTGGTCTGAAGCCCCCGCCCCCGCCTCGGCCGCCAGCAGATCGCGCAGATCCACCCCGCCCTGCCCGAACAGGCACAGCCGCAGGAGGCCCTGGGCGGTGACCCGCAGGCGGTTGCAGCCGTCGCAGAACCCGGCGCCATAGGGGGCGATCAGGCCGATCCGTCCGGCGAAGTCCGGATGCTCATACTCCGTCGCCGGGCCATCGTCGGAGGCCCGCGCCCGGGCGCTCCAGCCCCCCCGCGCCAGCCAGGCCTTCAGGCTCTCGCCGCTGACATGCTGGTCGGCGAAATAGGCGGCGTTGTCGGCCGTGCGCATCAGCTCGATGAAGCGGACGGCCACGGGACGCCGGCGGACGAACTCGGCGAAATCGGCGAAGCCGTTCTCCAGGCTGTCCCGAAGCAGAACCGCGTTGACCTTCACGCTCGGGACCCCGATGGCCAGGGCCTGGTCCAGGCCGGCCACCACCTGGCCGAGGCGGTCGTGGCCCGTGAGGCGGGTGAAGGCGTCTCGGTCCAGGGTGTCGATGGAGACATTGAGATTGGTCAGGCCCGCGGCGCGCCAGCCGGCCACATGGCGGTCCAGGTTCCAGCCGTTGGTGGTCATGGCGACCTTGGCGATCCCGGGGACCTCGGCGACCCGGGCGATGATCTGGCCGATGTCCTTGCGAACCGTCGGCTCCCCACCGGTCAGCCGCACCTTTTCGATCCCCAGCCGCTGGAAGGTGGAGGCCAGGGCGCCGATCTCGTCGACGCCGAGGAAGGCGGGCCCGGCGATCTTCCGATAGCCGTCGGGCAGGCAGTAGGTGCAGCGGAAGTTGCAGACCTCAGTCACCGAGAGACGCAGGTAGCGGAAGCGGCGGCCGAACCCGTCGATCAGGGGGTCCATGGGACAGGTTCCTCACGGGACAGAAGAGGCGCCGGTTTCCCGGCGCCCCAAGACCCGGCGGTTCGCCGGTGTCGACGTCACCCAAGCCGACGCCGGAGGGAGGAATGGCGTCGCGCACAACGGGCGGATCAAGGGTGAGCCTAGGGGGCCGCGGTCGCCCTGGGTATGACGGCTGAGGGCCCGCGCCTTGACTTCGGTTAAGCCGGCATGGCCCCGCGACGCGGACGGGCGGGCCAGCCCAGCAGCATTGGCCCATAGGCCAGGGCGAAGCCGCCATAGGCGGCGCTCCACAGGACGCCGGAGGTCGCCAGCAAGACCGGCGGCCCGCCGAAGCCGGCGCAAACCCGCACCAGGGCCCCGGTGTTGACCAGCAGATAGATGGCCAGCGTCCAGCCGTCGGCGACCAGGGGCCGCCCGCTGTGGCCGCGGGTGGCCCGGGTCATCATGGCGAGCGTCATGACCCCCACCGCGCCGGCGGTGAGGGCGTGGACGCCCCCCGTGCGCGGAACGATGTCGGGCGCCAGGATGGTGAGGCCGATCAGGATCAGGCCGACCCCCAGCCAGGCGTAGCCAAGGTGGAGGACCCAGACCAGGGGCTCGGTCAGGGTCCGCAGGCCCTGCCAGCGCGCCAGGCGGGCCAGGGCCGCGAGACCCGAAGCGGTCAGCAGCGCGCCGGCCAGGGGGGTTTCGGGAGCCGCCACCCAGGCGGCCACCGCCAGGGTGGTGAGGATCAGGGCGGCCATGTCGGCCCGGTCGGCGGGGGCGGGCAGCGGGCCAGCGTCACGCTGGCTCAGCCAGTTACGGGTGAAGCTGGGGGTGACCCGGCCGCCGATCAGGGCGATCAGCAGGGCGATGGCGCCGAGCGCGGCCCGCTGGCCTGCCGCCTCCGGCGCCAGGGCGCCCAGGTGGAAGGCGATGTTGGCGCAGGCGAGCACGGTGACCAGGCCGCAGACGGCCAGATTGCGCCAGTTGCGCCCAGCCAGGACCTCGCGCCAGACCACGCCTGCGAACACCACCAGGAAGGCGCTGTCGATCACGCTGGCCCAGACCCCCAGTTCGATCGCCGCCAGCATGGCCAGGCGTCCAGCCAGCCACAGGGCCGCCAGGGCCGCCAGCGGCGCCCCCATCACCGGCATGCGGCCGGTCCAATTGGGGACGGCGGTCAGCAGGAAGCCGGCGACGATGCCGGCCAGCACCCCGAACAGCATCTCGTGGATGTGCCATTCGCGGGAGAGCGCGGCCCAGGGCAGATAGCCGGTGAAGGACAACAGCCAGAGGGGGACAACGAGCGCCGCCCAGATCGAGGCGGCGAGGAAGAAGGGGCGGAAGCCATAGCTGAAGAGCTTGGGCCCCCGGTAGGCGCGCCGATCGGCGGCGGTGGCCATGACGGACTCCGGACGTTTTCTTATGTTTGGAG
Organism: Phenylobacterium sp.; assembly: GCF_030645195.1. Taxonomy (GTDB): domain Bacteria; phylum Pseudomonadota; class Alphaproteobacteria; order Caulobacterales; family Caulobacteraceae; genus Phenylobacterium. Next base: position 50,563 of record NZ_JAUSLW010000128.1, read on the forward strand.
CGTGACGGACGCCTGAACCGGTATCCACTTCAGGCTGTCACGCTCCAGGGGACAGGCCCTCCTTCTAGCCCCGTCTCCGCCCGCCGCGCTTGTCGGACATCAAGCGCCGGCGCAGCTCACGCGCATTTGGAGTAGCCGCAGCCGAAACAGGTGTCGCAGCCCTCCTTGCGGACGAGTTCGAGCCCGCCGCACTGCGGGCAGCAGGCCTTGCCGGAGGTGTGCGCGTGAGGAACCGCCGCGGCATGGGCCGGCGCGGCGGCGGCCTCGATCCTCAGGTGGCGCTCGATCACCCCGCCGATGGCCGCCGGCAGCGAGGGCACGTAGCGCCCGTCGATCCAGCCGCCGCCGCTCGGATCGAACACCGCTTTCAACTCCTCGGCCACGAAGGAGACGTCGCCGCCCCGGCGGAACACCGCCGAGATCATCCGCGTCAGGCCCAGCGTCCAGGCGTAGTGCTCCATGTTCTTGGAATTGACGAAGATCTCGAAGGGCCGCGGCCCCTCGCCGGTGTCGGCGTCGTTGATGGTCACATAGACCGCGTGCGCGCTCTGGGGCCATTTGATCTTGTAGGTGGCGCCTTCCAGGACGTCGGGCCGGGGCGAGAGCTTTGGCTCGGGCGCAGGCGCCGCTTCTGGCGCGGGGGCGACCGACAGCACCGAGCCGGTGACGGCGTTGGGCCGATAGGTGGTCAGGCCCTTGCAGCCCAGGCGGTAGCCTTCCAGGTAGATCTGCGAGAAGTCGGAAAAGGCGATGTCTTCCGGGCAGTTGACGGTCTTGGAGATGGAGCTGTCGATGCAGGCCTGGGCCGCGGCCTGCATGCGCAGATGGTCGGCGGGCGTCAGGTCCTGGGCGCTGACGAACAGCTCCGGCGGCGGCGGGGCGTCGCCCTTCAGCCCCCGCCAGACGGCCAGGGCATAGTCCTCCACCTGCTCGTCGCGCGACGACCCGTCGGGCTGACGCACCTTGCGGGTATAGGCATAGGCGAAGACCGGCTCGACGCCGGAGGAGACATTCCCCGCCAGCAGCGAGGTGGTGCCCGTCGGCGCGATGGAGGTCAGGCAGCCGTTGCGCAGCCCATGCCGGGCGATCAGGGCGCGGGTCTCCTCGTCCAGGCTCAGCAGGTTGGGTCGGTCGAGGATTTGCGGGTCGTAGAGCGGGAAGCAGCCCTTCTCGGCGGCCAGCTGCGCCGAGGCGCGATAGGCCTCGCGCTTGATCACTCCAAGCCAGCGCTGAGTCAGGGCCACGGCCTCGTCCCGGCCATAGCGGGCGCCGCAGAACAGCAGGGCGTCGGCCAGGCCGGTGACGCCGATGCCGATCCGCCGCTTGGCCCGGGCCTCGGCGGCCTGGGCCTCAAGCGGGAAGCGCGAGATGTCGATGACATTGTCCAGCATGCGCACCGCCGTCCGGGTCAGTCCGCCCAGACGCGCCTCGTCCAGCACCGCGGCGTCGGAGAACGGCGCCTCCACCAGCCGCGCCAGGTTGAGGGATCCCAGCAGGCAGGCGCCATAGGCCGGCAGCATCTGCTCGCCGCAGGGATTGCTGGCCAGGATCTCCTCGCAATAGGCCAGGTTGTTGTTGGCGTTGACCCGGTCGATGAAGATCACGCCGGGTTCGGCCGCGTCGTAGGTGGCGGTCATCAGCCGCGCCCAGAGGTCGGCGGCCCGCACATTGCGGTGGACCTTGCCGTCGAACACCAGCGGCCATTCGGCGTCCGCCGCCAGGGCCTGCATGAAGGGGTCGGTCACCAGGACCGAGAGGTTGAAGTTGCGCAGGCGGCCAGGCTCGCGCTTGGCGTCGATGAAGGCCTCGATGTCGGGGTGGTCGATGCGCAGGCAGCCCATCATCGCCCCGCGGCGCTGGCCCGCCGAGAGGATGGTGCGGCACATGGAGTCCCACACATCCATGAAGCTGAGCGGCCCCGAGGCGTCGGCGCCGACGCCTCGGACCAGGGCCCCGCTCGGCCGCACGGAGGAGAAGTCCATGCCCACCCCGCCGCCCTGCTGGAGGGTGACGGCGGCCTCGCGGACATGCTCGAAGATGGCGCCCAGGTCGTCGGGGATCACCCCCATGACGAAGCAGTTGAACAGGGTCACCGACCGCTGGGTGCCGGCCCCCGCGAGGATGCGGCCGGCCGGCAGGAACCTGTAGTCGGTCAGGGCCTCCATCACCTCGGCGCGGAAAGCCTCGCGGCGCTCGGGCGCCTCGGGCTCGCTTACCGCGCGGGCGACACGGGCCCAGGTCTCGTTGAGGGTGGCGTCCCCTCCCCCGCCGGGCGGGGCGAAGCGGTACTTGCTGGACCAGATTTCTCCGGCGAAGGGATTGTCGAAGGCCATGGCGGTCTCTCTGCGTGGGAGAGCGAGGCTGTCCGATTCCCTGCGGCGTCCCGGACGCGCAATGGGTGTCGCAGGCCGCCAAATCGGCCAGGCCTCCACTTGGCGAAGATCAAGCCAGCGTCCGGCCACGTTCAATGCGCGCGCGACGAGGGCGGCCTAGGCTGACCTCATTGAGGAGGCCGATATGATCCCGATCCCCACCCCCGGACTCAACCTCTGGGCCCGCGAGCTGGTCAAGCGATCCCCCGAGGCCAATGACATCTTCCGCGTCCAGGGTCCCCTGACGACAGTGGAGAAGCTTGAGCGCGACCTGACCCTGGCCGGCCGGGGCGACAAGGCCGCCCACCGCGCCGTCGCGGGGCTGATCGAGCACATCCTGGAGCGTTATCACGAGACCCATCGCCGGGAGTTCCCCAAGGCGATCGATCTGGCGCGCACCGTCGAGCGAGTCCACGCCGCCGATCCCGCCTGCCCCCGAGGCCTCGCCGACCACCTGGCGATCATGTCCGACGACCTGGAGGGCCACCAGCGCAAGGAGGAGAACATCCTCTTCCCCACCATGCTGGCCGGCTCCTGCGGCGTGTTGCGCTTCCCTATCTCGCGCATGATGTCCGAGCACGGCGACGTCTATGAGCAGCTGGCCCGCCTGGAGACCCTCACCAAGGACTTCACCCCTCCTCAGGGCGCCTGCCAGACCTGGCGCGCGCTCTCCCAGGCCTGCCGCAAGCTCGACCGCGACCTGCGCGAGCACATGCGCCTGGAGAACGACGTCCTCTTCCTTCACTTCCTGTGAGCCCGGCCTGAGGCTCTTCAGAAATCGAGAACCTCGACCCTGTCCCCAATCGCGGCGGCGGGGTCGCCGGGGCGACGGCGGATGAGCGCGTCGGCAAGGGCCAGCGCCTTCTGCGACGAAGAATCCTGGTCCGGCAGGGGCGCGACACCAGCTGGTGTGTTCCGCGCCCGCACGAAGGTTTCCCGATCGCCGCACGCCGCCAGGGCCAAGGCCAGGGGCGCCTCGCGCCAAGCCAGGGCCCGGTTCGGATCCTGCCCGCCCAGGCCCGCGATCAGGGGCGCCAGCAGCAGGCGCGCCGTCACCAGGGCCGCGGTGGGATTGCCGGGCAGGCCCACCACCAGCCTGCCGCCGGCGCGTCCGAGCCAGACAGGTTTTCCGGGCTTGATGGCCACCTTGGCGAAGGCGCAGTCCAGGCCGAAGGGCGTGAACATCGCCTTGGCGTAGTCCCGCTGCCCGACCGAGGCCCCGCCGGTGACCACCACCAGGTCGGCGGCCCGCAGGGCTTCGCCCGCCGCCGCCTGCAAGACGGACAGATCATCGCCGGTCCGCCGACGCCCGATCACCTCGCCGCCCCAGGCGCGGACCAGGGCGGCCAGACCGAAGGAGACGCTCTCGGGGATCGACGCCCCTCCGCCCGGGCCATGCCCGGGTTCATGCAATTCGTCGCCGGTGCTGAGGATCATCACCCTCGGCCGTGCCACCACCTCAAGTTCGGCCAGGTCGGCGGCGGCCGCGGCGACCAGGCGCTGCGGGGTCAGGCGCAGGCCCGCGGCCACCAACTGGTCGCCGGCCTGGAAATCACAACCGACGGCGCGAAGGTGCCGCCCCCCGCACGGAGCTTGCGGAAAGAAGGCCAGTTCGCCCTCGTCGCCCACCGCCTCCTGCATGACGACGCGGTCGGCCCCGGCCGGCACGGGGGCGCCGGTGAAGATCCGCACGCAGGCGCCGGGCGCGAGCGGGCCGTCGAAGCCTCGGCCCGCGAAGGCGGTCCCCATCACCGGAAGCCGGACGGCGCCCAGGGAGACATCGGCCTCCCGCACCGCATAGCCGTCCATGGCCGACACCGCCGCGGCCGGCGACGCGTGGCGCGCCAGGAGGGGCGCGGCCAGGACCCGGCCGTCGGCCTGGTCGAGCCTCACCCGTTCGCTCGGGAGGGCGCGGGCCAGACCCGCGACCAGGGCCGTGGCGTCGTCGAAGCTGATCAATTGCAGACGCCCCGATAGCGCGGGATCTGGCCCACCAGGGAACAGGGGCGGAAGCGGCTGTCGAACTCCTCGGCCAGCACCAGGTCCCAGGCATCCTTGCAGGCGCCGGTCGAGCCGGGCACGCAGAAGATGAAGGTCTCACCGATCTGGCCGGCCAGGGCGCGCGACTGCAGGGTCGAGACCCCCACCGTGTCCCGGCTGGCCTGGTGGAACACCACCGAGAAGCCGTCCATGGTCCGGTCCAGCAGGGGCTGGACCGCCTCGGGCGTCACGTCGCGCGGCGAGAATCCGGTGCCGCCGGTGGTCAGGATGACGTCGACCTCGGCCGCCGCCGCCCAGGCGCGGACCTGGGCCGCTATGGCCTCCACCTCGTCGGCCACGATGGCCCGACCAGCCAGGACGTGACCGGCGCTTGTCAGACGATCGACCAGCAGGCCGCCGGAGGTGTCGGTGACCTGGGTCCGGGTGTCGGAGATGGTCAGGACCGCGATGTTCAGCGGGTGGAAGGGCAGCCGCTCGTCGATGCCGGTCTTCATGGGAGATCAGGTTCCAGAATTTGTGGGTCTAGGCCGGCTTCGGGACCTGCCCGGCGTCCAGCGGCGCCCCGTCGCGCCAGGCCCTCAGGCGGGCGCCGTGGCGGCCCATCTCCAGCTTGGCGATGGCCCGCTTATGCACCTCGTCGGGGCCGTCGGCGATCCGCAGGGCGCGCATGCCGGCATAGGCCCGGGCCAGGCCGAAGTCCTCCGACATCCCCGCCCCGCCGTGGGCCTGCATGGCGGCGTCCAGCACCTTCAGGGCGGTGCGCGGCGCGGCCACCTTGATCATGGCGATCACCAGCTGGGCGGCCTGGTTGCCCACCTTGTCCATCATGTCGGCGGCCTTCAGGCACAGCAGCCGGGTCATCTCGATCTCCAGCCGCGCCTCGCCGATCCGTTCCTCCCAGACCGACTGGTCGGCCAGCCTCTTGCCGAAGGCCACGCGGGAGAGCAGGCGGTCGACCATCTTCTCCAGGGCCACCTCGGTGGCGCCGAGCGCGCGCATGCAGTGGTGGATGCGGCCGGGGCCGAGCCGCCCCTGGGCGATCTCGAAGCCGCGCCCCTCCCCCAGGATCAGGTTCTCCACGGGAACGCGGACGTCGCGCAGCATCACCTCGGCGTGGCCGTGGGGGGCGTCGTCATAGCCGAAGACCGGCAGCATGCGCACCACCTCGAAGCCCGGCGCGTCGGTGGGGATCAGGATCTGCGACTGCTGGGAATGGCGGGCGCCCTCGGGGTCGGTCTTGCCCATCAGGATGGCGAGCTTGCAGCGCGGATCCCCGATGCCCGACGACCACCACTTGCGGCCGTTGATGACGTAGCTGTCGCCGTCGCGGCGGATCGAGGTCTGGATGTTGGTGGCGTCGGAGGAGGCCACGTCTGGCTCGGTCATCAGGAAGGCCGAGCGGATCTCGCCGTCCATCAGGGGACGCAGCCACTGGGCCTTCTGGCGGGCCGAGCCGTACTGGCGCAGCACCTCCATGTTGCCGGTGTCCGGCGCCGAGCAGTTGAACACCTCCGAGGCGAAGCCGACCCGGCCCATCTCCTCGGCGCACAGCGCGTATTCGAGGTTGCTGAGGCCCGGCCCCTTGAACTCGTCGTCGTCCTGCTCCGACGGATTGAGGAACAGATTCCACAACCCCTCGGAAAAGGCGCGCGCCTTCAGTTCCTCGACGATCGGGATGACGCTCCAGCGGGCCGCGCCCTCGCGGTCGGTCTGCTTCTGATAGACCGGGATGGCGGGATAGACGTGGGCCGCCATGAAGGTCCGCACGCGGTCGCGCCACATGGTCTCACGCTCGGAAAGGCCGAAGTCCATGGGCAGGCTCCCTCAAGGTCGATGGCAACCCTTAGGCCGAGCGCGCGCCATACGCCTTGATGGCGGTCAAACCGCCCCTCGACCATGATCACCCGCCTCGCCGTAAGCCGGCTTTCCCATCCGCGCCCCGCGGGCGACTCGGCCGTCAACAAGTTGCGGCGCGATCACCAATGTTTCTCGCCAGCGTGACCTAATCGAATCGGTGGCCCCCTAGACGTGATCTCCTCACCGGAGGGGTCAACATGAAGTTTCGGCACAGTCATCGCGAGGCCGCGCTTTGCGGCGCGGCGTTATCAGTCCTCATCCTGGCCGGCGCATCGCCCGCCTGGGCGGCGGACGCGGCGGACGCCGACGGGGCGGTTTCGGAATTGGTGGTCACAGCGCCGATCCGCGAAAGCCTGGAAAAGTCGCTGGCCATCCAGAAGGAAGCCGACAACGTCGTCAACGTCATCGCCGCCGACACCATCGGCCGCTTCCCCGACGCCACGGCCGCCGGCGCGCTGGCCCGCCTGCCCGGCATCGGCGTGCAGCGCGACCAGGGCCAGGAGCGCTACATCCAGATCCGCGGCGCGCCGACCCGCTGGACCACCGTCGCCCTCGACGGGATCAACGTCCTGGGCGCCGAGGACCGCATCTTCCGCTTCGACTCCGTGCCGGCGGCCCAGATCAGCCAGGTGGTGCTGAACAAGACCCTGCTGCCGGACATGCCGGCGGAATCCCTGGCCGGCCGGGTGAACATCGAGACCTTCTCGCCCCTGAGCATGCCCGGCTTCCACGGTACGTTCGACGCTGGCGGCGGTTTCGTCGATCTGGGCGACGGACCAGTGAAGCAGTATTCCGGCCGCCTGTCCTGGGCCAACGACACCTGGGGCTTCAGCCTGATCGGCTCGCACTACTCCTTCGAGCAACAGACCGACAATTCGGAGCCCCGGTTCGACGCGACCGGCATCACCCAGCTGCGGATCACCAAATACATCATCACCCGGCAGACCGAATCCTACTCTGCGAAGGTCGAGTACGCTCCGAACGACGACAATCGATTTTCGTTCACTCACCTGAAGACCGAGTTCAACGACTTCGAGGAGCGCAACCAGTACCGCTTCCAGTACAGCAACGCCTTCTCCGGAACGCGCAACTTCCAGACCGCCGACCTGATCGGCGTGCCGCAGGACGCCTCGTTCGAGGACGGGATCTATTCCAACGGCGTGTGGTTCACCGTGCTGCACGGCGAGCACAAGCTCTCCGACTGGAACATCGACTGGAATCTCGCCCACACCTCCACCGAGTTCAACACCTATACGCCCCTCACCACCCAACAGACCTCGACGGGGCTGGGGCGTCCGTCGGCGGCCAACGCCCTGCTGCTGCCCTCCATGCAGCTCCAGGTGAACGCCATTGCGGGAGGCATCCCGTTCGCCACCCTCTACGACACGGTCAGCGTCGGTGGGGTTCTGACCCGCGGGCCGCAGCGGACCTCTCTCAACCAACTCAGCCTGAACGAGGAGTTCGCCAGCGAATTCAGCTCGCGGCTGGAAACCCAAGCCGTCACCGCCAAGTTCGACATCAACCGAGACTGGACCAGCTTCGGCGCCGAAGCCACCTTCAGCGCCGGCTTCCAGTATGACGACCGCAGCCAAGAGAACCAGGACGTCGCCCTGGTGCGGGCCGACGGCACGGTGGTCTCCAACAATCGCTCCGGCTTCAACCTGCGCAACGTGGCAACGCAACTCGGCCTGCCGTGGAATCCGAAGGCCTTTGTGACGTCCAACGCCTGGGACACCGGCTTCAACTTCGGCTTCACCGCCAACTACATCCACAACCCCGCCTGGGCCTATCAGCAGCGGCTGCTGATGGAGACGGCGCGGGCGGCCAACAAGGCGGGCACGGGCAATTTCGCGGTCTATGACTTCGATCCGCGCTCGGCCAATACGGTGGACGAGACCGTGGCCTCCGCCTACGCCATGAACAGGTGGAAGTGGGACCGCCACACCCTGATCGCAGGTCTCCGCGCCGAACGCACCGAGGTGACCACGGAGGGCCTGGCCATCGCCGGGACGGCGCTGATTCCGCTCAACTTCGCCAGCGAAGAGACCCACGTCTTCCCCAGCCTGCACTACACCTTCGACTATGCCGACGACGTGAAGCTGAGAGCGGCCTTCATCTCGGGCGCGGCGCGGCCCAGCCTTGCCGACATGCGCGCCTCGGTGACGGTCAACGACACGGCCCAGACCGTCACCGGCGGCAACCCCTTCCTGACGCCGGAAACCGCCTACGGCGTCGACGTCTCGGCCGAATGGTACTTCGCCCCGGCCTCCCTGCTCGCGGTCAGCGCCTATCACCGCGAGATCAAGGACGTGCTGTTCGACGCCTCCACCCCGGTGGGCGACGACAGCTACAACTTCGGCGGCGTCAACCGGAGCGGTTATACCTTCAACACCACCCTGAACGGCGGCGCGGGACATCTCAGCGGGGTCGAGTTCGTCTACTACCAGCCCTGGACCTTCCTGCCAGGATGGACCTCCGGCTTCGGCTTCCAGGGCAGCCTGGCCCTCACCAAGGGAGAGTTCGAGACCCCGGACGGCGCGACCGTAGAGTTCCCCGGCACCTCGGACAGGATCATCGGCGCCACGCTGTTCTACGAGAAATACGGTCTTTCGACCCGTCTAACCTATCAGTACCGCACGGACTGGCTGGACGAGGTGTTCCCCAGCGGCAGCGCGGCCAACTCGAACCTTTACTGGGACGAGACCACCCGCCTCGACCTCTCGGTCCGTTACCAGGTGAACGATACTCTCTCGCTGTTCATGGACGCCAACAACCTCACCAACGAGCGTGGCGTCCGCTACCAGGGCCAGGAAAACCGACCCTACGAGGTCGAAGGCTTCGGCCGCAAGTACCTGTTCGGCGTCCGCGCCAGCTTCTGATCCCCTCGTCCGGGCGCCGTTGGATCCCCGTACGGCGCCCGGTCGACCACTCAGCGTCCCTGCATGCCCAGCAGGGACGCCTTTTCTTTGGGGCTAAGGCCAGGCCGATGGCGTTGGGATCGAGCGCGACCGGCCGTCCCGCCTCAACGGCGGCCGGCGCGGACAGTCGCCCTGATTCTTCAAGATGTTGAGGGTGGCGATCCGCGCGGGCCTTAGGCCGCCCGAGCGCCCTCGACCCAGACGCCGCGCACCACCGGCAGGCCGCCGCGGGTGCTGACCCGGATCAGGTCGGCGCGGCGGCCGGCCTCGATGACGCCGCGGTCGTGCAGCTGCGCGGCGCGGGCCGGCGCCTCGGTCACCAGGGCCACGGCGCGGGCCAGGCTCCAGTTGAATGGCGCCTCCGTAAGGGCGAAGGCGCACTCGATCAGGCTGCGGGGCACGTAGTCGGAGGCGAAGGCGTCCAGCAGGTCGGCTTCGGCGAGCTCCGAGGCCGGGACATTGCCCGAATAGGAGCCGCCGCGGATCAGGTTGGGACCGCCCATCACCACGATCATGCCGCGCTCCCGGGCGCGGCGCGCGGCCTCGATGGTCACCGGGAATTCCGAGACGGTGGCGCCCAGGTCGGCGGCCTCGTCGATGTGCTCGACATCCTCGTCGTCGTGGCTGGCCAGCGGAATGCCCCGGTCCTTGGCCAGGGCGGCCACCAGTCGGCGGTGGTTCACAGCGTTGCGGCTCTGGCGGTCGCGGATGCCGGCCATGCGCTCGTCGATGTCCTGGGCGGACATGCCGCCCGCGGCCCAGTTGGCCAGGTGCTTCTCGATATTGCGGTACTGCCTCTGGCCCGGCGTGTGGTCCATCAGCGAGAACAGCGAGGTCAGGGGATGACCCGCCAGCTGCTCCAACCGCGCCGGCAGGTCGTCGGCCGGAGTCTCGCAGCGCCAGTGCAGGCGATGGTCGCCCTTCAGCAGGCCGGCGTCGCGCGCCGACAGCAGACCCTGCGCCAGCCGGGGCAGGTTGTCATGGTTCCGCGCGATGGACGGGTTGAAGGTTCCGATGCTCAGGCTGTCGAACACCGTGGTCACCCCCACCGACAAGCAGCAGCCGTCGTGGGTTACCGCCGCCGAGACCGGGTTCCAGTCGATGTTGGGGCGCGGAAAGAAGTGCTTTTCCAGGTTGTCGGTGTGCAGGTCGATGACGCCTGGCATCAGGACGTCGCCGTCCAGGTCCTCGCCCACGCCGCCGCCACGATCCACCGCGACGATCCGGCCGTCGCGCACCCGCACCGATCCGAGGAAGGAGTCGTCGGCGGTAACGATCCGGGCGTTCTTGAAGGCGAGGTCCAAGGCGGTTCCTTTCGGGTTTCGGATCAGGTCCACTCTGGATCTGGGAAATCGATCACCACCTCTGTCGCCGAGCGCGAGATCCCATATTCCAGGGGCCGGCCGAGACCGTCGATGTTGAGATAGCGGTGCACCAGCAGGGGCACGTGCCGCGGAATGCGCAGCTGCTCGGCTTCCTCGACGGTGGGCAGGCGCGCCGAGATGGCGGTCCGGCGGCGCGTATAGTCCGGGATTCCGGAGTCGATCAGGGTCTGGGTGATCGAGCCCCGGGACCGGTACATCTCGATGAAGGTCGGGAATCGCTCGTGGCTGAAATGGTGCTGGCTGATGCCGGTGGGCTCATCGTCGATGAATCGGCGGCGCTCCAGATAGATCACCGGCTGTCCGGGCCGCAGGCCGAGCTGCGCGGCGATCTTGGCGTCCGACGCGCGCGTCGTCAGCTTCAGGGTCTCGGTGCGCGGGATCCGGCCCCGCTCGCGCACACGCTCGGAGAACCGGGGTCGCCGTTGCAGCTGCATGGGCGTCGAGGGCCGCCGGACATAGCTGCCCCGGCCCTGGGTGGACTCCACGATCCCTTTGTCCTGCAGGTCCGACAGCGCCCGGCGGACCGTGTGTCGGTTGACCATGAACTCCCGCGACAGCTCGAACTCGGTGGGCAGCTTGTCGCCGGGCGTCAGCTCCCGAGCCAGAATCCGGCTCTCCAAGGACTGTGAGATCGTTCGCCATAGGGCCATGGCGACATCGGTATCAGATACTCTTAGCAGTATTGCGACATCGAACTAGACAAGTCTTACTTGTGTCAAAGAACCTTCATCATTGGTTTGTTGCCGGACAACCCTCGCTCAACTAACACTAAACTTAATTGAATACAACAACCTGCCTACTTGTCGGAGTTTTGGAATGGTGGTCAAACCAGTTGTCGAGGCGGCGCAGGAACGGCGGCGCTGGCTTTCCATCCTGGCCAAGGCGCAGCCGGGCGAGGTTCTGAGCGCCTGGGAAGACCTGGAGGCCCGCCCCGAATACCGCGCCCTGCGCAGCCCCGAGATCGGCATGGTCCTGGTGCGCGGCCGCATGGGCGGGACGGGGGACGCCTTCAATCTCGGCGAGATGACCGTGACCCGCGCCGCGGTGCGGCTCGACAGCGGCGAGACCGGGATCGGCTATGCCGCCGGCCGCGACCGCAAGCACGCCGAGATCGCCGCGGCGGTGGACGCGATGATGCAGTCGGCTGATCTGCGCCCCGCCGTCGAGGGCGCCGTGATCGCCAAGCTGGCCCGCACCCAGGACGAACGCCGCAGCACCTCCGCGCGCAAGGCCGCCGCCACCAAGGTCGACTTCTTCACCATGGTCCGCACGCGGAGCCCCGGCTGATGTCCGCCCTCCTCGATCTCGCCGACATCGCGCCGGCCTTCCCCGACCCCACCCGCGGCAGCCAGGCGGTCTTCCGCAAGGTGATGGAGGCCATGGCTCGGCCGGGCGTCATCCATGACCTCGGCTTCGCGCCCGACGCGCCCCAGGGCCTGGATCGCGCCGCCGGCGCCATCGCGCTGACCCTCTTCGACTTCGAGACCAAGGTCTGGCTCGATCCCGCCCTGCGGGGCGGGCTGGCCGAAGGCTGGATGCGCTTCCACTGCGGCGCGCCGTTGACGCAGGACCCGATGGCCGCCGCCTTCGCCCTGGTGACCGATCTCGCCGCGGCGCCGGCCCTGGCCGCCTTCAACATGGGCGACGCCAAGTATCCGGACCGCTCCACCACCCTGATCATCCAGCTGCCGGCCCTGGAGGGCGGGCCGCAGGTCGTGCTCACCGGCCCCGGGATCAAGGCGGAGATGAGCCTGGCGCTCGCGGGCCTGCCCGAAGGCTTCTGGCCCCAGGTCCAGGCCAACCATGAACAATTCCAGTTCGGCGTCGACCTCATCTTCGTCGCCGGCGACCGCGTGACGGCGCTGCCGCGCTCGACGCGCGTCACCATCAAGGGAGACTGACATGGCCTATGTGGCAGTTAAGGGCGGCGAGCGGGCGATCACCAACGCCCACCGCTGGCTCGCCGAGGATCGCCGCGGCGATGTGGCCATCCCGGAGATCGAGACCGATCAGATCCGCGAGCAGCTCTCGCTCTCCGTCGACCGGGTGATGAGCGAGGGGTCCTGCTACGACCGCGACCTCGCCGCCCTGGCCGTGAAGCAGGCGGGCGGAGACCTGCCGGAAGCCATCTTCCTGATGCGGGCCTACCGCACCACCCTGCCCCGCTTCGGCGCCTCCCTGCCGGTGGAGACGGGTCAGATGGCCGTGCGGCGCCGCATCTCCGCGGCCTTCAAGGACATCCCCGGCGGCCAGGTGCTGGGCCCGACCTTCGACTACACCCACCGCCTGCTGGACTTCACCCTGGCCGCCAACGGCGAGACCCCGCTGGAGGGCGCGCTTGAGGCCGAGGAGCCCCAGGCCTATCCCATGGCCACCATCGCCTCGGTCTTCGCCCACGAGGACCTGCTGGAGCCCGACGCCCGGACCGAAGATGCGCCGGCGCCCTTCGACCTGACCCGTGAGCCCATGGCCTTCCCGGCCGGCCGCGACCAGCGGCTGCAGGCCCTGGCCCGTGGCGATGAGGGCTTCCTGCTCTCCCTGGCCTACTCCTCCCAGCGCGGCTGGGGCTCGACCCACCCGCTCTGCGCCGAGATCCGCCTGGGCGAGGTGGCCGTCGAGTTCGTGCCCGACGAGCTGGGCTTCGCCATCGAGATCGGCGACCTGACCCTGACCGAGTGCCAGATGATCTCCACCTACGGCGGCGGGATCGACACCGCCCCGCAGTTCACCCGCGGCTATGGCCTGACCTTCGGCCACTGCGAGCGCAAGGCGATGTCCATGGCCATCGTCGACCGCGCCCTGCGGGACGCCGCCGCCGGCGAGGCCTCGGCCCCCTGCCAGGACGAGGAATTCGTCCTCTACCACTCCGACAATGTGGAGGCCTCCGGCTTCGTGCAGCACCTGAAACTGCCGCACTACGTCGACTTCCAGGCCGACCTCCAGCTGATCCGCCGCCAGCGCCGCGAATATGCCGAGCGCGCCGCCGCGATGAAGGAAGCCGCCGAATGACCGCCCGCCCCAACGAGCCCGAGCGCTACTACAACTACGCCTACCTGGATGAGCAGACCAAGCGGATGATCCGCCGCGCGATCCTGAAGGCCCTGGCCATCCCCGGCTACCAGGCGCCCTTCGGCTCCCGCGAGATGCCGGTGCCCTATGGCTGGGGCACGGGCGGCATCCAGCTCACCGCGGCGATCATCGGCCCGGACGATGTCTACAAGTGCATCGACCAGGGCGCAGACGACACCACCAACGCCGTCTCCATCCGCCGCTTCTTCGCCCAGGTGGCCGACGTGGCCGTCACCGAGGACACCGGCGAGGCGACCATCATCCAGACCCGCCACCGCATTCCGGAAAAGCCCCTGACCGAGGGCCAGGTGCTGATCTTCCAGGTGCCCCAGCCCGAGCCGCTGCGCGGCCTGGAGTCCCGCGAGACCGAGACCCGCGCCATGCACGCCTATGAGGAATACGGCCTGCAGTACGTCTCGCTCTACGAGAGCGTGGCCACCCACGGCTACATCGCCTCGACCGTGGGCTATCCGACCATGATCGAGGAGCGCTACCTGATGAGCCCCTCGCCGATCCCCAAGTTCGACAACCCGAAGATGGGGGACAACCCGGCCATCCTGCTGTTCGGCGCCGGGCGCGAGAAGCGCATCTACGCCGTGCCGCCCTACACCAATGTCCGCAGCCTGGACTTCGAGGATCACCCCTTCGAGACCCAGACCTGGGAAGAGGACTGCGCCCTCTGCGGCGCCCAGGACAGTTACCTGGACGAGGTGGTGCTCGATGACTCCGGCGAGCGGATGTTCGTCTGCTCTGACAGCCACTTCTGCGCCGAGCGCCGCGCCGCCGGCCATGCCGGCCCCATGGCGGGCCACCAACTCGCCGCCCTCGACAAGGAACCGGCCTGATGGACGCCGCCGTACTGACCAAGCCGGC
>NZ_JAUSLW010000129.1 GCF_030645195.1 Phenylobacterium sp.
CCAGCATGACGTCCACGAAGGGCGTCACATTGATCTCGCTGTTCGCTTCCACGGCGTACCTGCCACCCCCAGAACCTGAGAGTTTGGCGCCCATGGTGCTTAGGCCCCTTTGTCGAGCTGCCGGGAGATGCCGTTCATCAGTTCAGCCACGAACCCTTCCGTACGCGCACCGTAGGCGGAGATGCGGGTCTGGAAGTAGTTGTAGAAGATAACCGACGGGATAGCGGCGAACAGACCGATACCCGTGGCCAGCAGCGCTTCGGCGATACCGGGGGCGACGACGGCCAGGTTGGTCGTGTTGGTGTTCGCGATCCCGATGAACGAGGTCATGATCCCGTAGACGGTGCCGAACAGGCCGATGAACGGACCGGACGAACCGACCGAGGCCAGGAACTGCATCCCGCTGGAGAGACGACCACCGAGCGAGGCTTGCACGGCGGCGACGGCGCTCTCGGCCCGGTGAAGGACCGTTTCACGGTGAGCGCCGCTGACGGCCAGACCAGCCTGACGCGACAGTTCGACTTCTTGGGCGGCCGCGGCGGCCATGTCGGCCAGCGGGTTGCCCTCGAATTCGTCGGACATACCGATCCGGCCCATGTCGTTGATCGACTTGGCCGAGCGGAAGGCTTCAAGGAAGCGGTCCGTCTGGCGGTTCAGAGCGCCGTATTCGAGGAGCTTGGTGACCAGCAGGGTCCACGAGAAGATGGAGCAGAGCACCAGGCCGATCATGACGACCTTGACGACCGCGCCGGCGTCAATGGCCATCTGGATGACGCTGAGCTTGCCAGCATTTTCCATTTGGGGCGGAGCAGCGTCGGCGGCCGGAGCGGCCTCGGCGGCGGGAGCAGCGGCGGCGTCGGCGGCCGGAGCGGCGGCGGCATCAGCGGCGGGAGCCGCGGCGGCGGCGTCAGCGGCAGGCGCGGCCGGAGCGGCGGCATCCTGCGCGAACGCCGGCGCGCTCGCCATCAGCGCCAGGGCGCCAATGAGAGCGATGAAAGGAGTCGTTCGTTTGTTGTCGAGCATCTGTCGCCAGTTCCTGATTGGTCTAGCACGTTTGGACCGAGGGTCGTCGCGCGAGAGCGTCTCCACCCCAATTGAAAATGCCCGCCGTTCCTCGCGTAACCACGAAAGGAACAACGGAGCCGCTATCGCTGCGCCCGACCCCGCAACCCGTGTCGCGAGGCGCGACGGTCGTGTTCCGGTAGCGGGAGCGACCTCGCCCTCCCCGAGGGGAAGTTGAAGTCTTACCGCTATGTTAGACGTGCGGCAGGGGTGCTTTGGCAACCCCTTTTCCAAGCGTCAAGGGGGGGACCCGCCAAGCGCCCGCATATGGATGTGTCGGAAGATACGGTATTGCTGCACCGCACAACGCATTCCACAAGTATTCCCGATCGATTTTCTACTTGTGGGGGAATTTATATGCTGCGTCGCAGCATTTTCGACGGAACGCCGGTCTTGAAATAACACGGTCGCCGAACGTCCCTGGCGCGCCTGCGCCTGATTTTCGGTCATCTCTTCGTCGTGAAAGGCAAATGGGAGTCCGGGGCCGAACCGTCAAGCTCTGAGGCTTCGACTCGCGCGCGGAAGCCGCCGGCCATGGCGCGGCGGCCACAGTCGTCCGGCGGGGGTGATCCTCGCCCTTGCCGGGGCTCTAGAAGCTGTAGGTGACGCCCGCGCGGACGGTGCGGCCCGGCAGTGGGGCGATGTCCTTCAGGAAGGAGGTGTGTTCCCGCCCCTCCTCGTTGGTCAGGTTGCGGCCGTCGAGGAAGAGCTTGAAGTCCTGGTCGGCCAGGGGCCGCCAGGACACCCGGGCGCTCAGCAGGGTGTAGGCCTCGGTGGGCAGCTCAAAGGCGCTGAGGCGCCCTTGCCCGGCCACGTGGCGGACCTCCACCTGGCCCTCCAGGCGCGGAGCCTTCCAGACCAGGCGGCCAGTGACCGAATAGGGCGGGATCCGCGCGGGGGGCCCAATGTCGGTCGCCCCGCGCACATAATCATAGGAGCCTTCGGCCGATAGCACCCCGTCGCCGCCACGCCAGAGATCGTAGGACCCTTCCAGCTCGCCGCCATGGAAGGTGGCGTCGGTCTGGGTGAAGCGAACCACCGGCAGTTCGCCCGCCGGATCGATCACGCCCGCGTCGTCGACGAACAGACCCGTGCGCATCTCGTCGATGAAGCCCTTGTAGTCGGCGCTGTAGATGTGGGCCTCGACCTTGCCGTTGTCGCCCGTCCAACGCAGCGTCGCCTCCAGGGAGGTGACCTGCTCGGCGTCCAGGGTCGGGTCGCCGATCTCGTAGCTGCCCGTGCCCCCGTGGGGACCGTCGGCGAACAGTTCGAACTCTGTGGGGGCGCGGTTGTTGTGGGCCAGGCTCAGCCCCAGGAACCAGGCGCTGGCCGGACGCCAGAAGACGGCGACCGAGGCCGAGGCGTTGGTGAAGTCCTGTTTGCCCGCCGCCCGGGCCCAGTTGACGCCGGAGGCGGCCGCCGCGTCGCTGGTGGGACGGCCGTGGAGACTTGCGTCCAGGGTGCGCCGGTCGACGCGCAGACCGCCCTCCACACCCCAGCCGTCGCGGTCCAGGCGCTGCAGCAGGAACACGCCGACCTCCTGGATGGTCACGGGCGGGATGAAGGCCTCGTCCCCCAGGGCCTCGAAGTCACGGCCGAGCACCTGGACGCCCACCGCGCCCTTCCAGCCGTCGCGTTCGCGCTGGACCAGCTCCAGCCGGCCCTCGGCCCCCTTGGAGAGGAAGGTCGTACCCACCGCACCGCTGGCCACGTCAACCTCGCGGTGCTCGTAGTCGGCGTAGCCCACCGAGAAGCGGGCCTTCTCGAAGGGGCCGACCTCGAGGCTGGTCTCGCCGCGCAGGTCGTAACGGGTCTGGTCGAGGTCAATATAGACCGGCCCCTCGGCCGGCGGCGGGCCGACCGGGACAACCTGCGGGAACGGCACGCCGTACTGGGTCTGGGTGCGCTTCACCGAGGCGCCGAGGAAGCCCCGGTCGCCGACATGGGACAGGCCGATCCCGTAGGCGGTCAGGTCGACATCGGTGTTCTTCACCACGCGGTCCGGCAGGGCCGTGACGCCGTTGGCGGCCCCATACCTGGAGGACACGGGATGGGAGGGACTGTCGTAGTCGCCGCTGGCCCGGCGAACCGCGTCCAGGGCCACGACCCACGGCCCCTGCCCCGCCTTCAGCCCGGCCGAGACGGAGTAGCTGTCGTCCGCCGAGCCGTAGGAGGCGGCCACATGGCCGTCCGCGCCGCCGCTGGCCGGGTGGGAGGGCACGCGTTCGTCGAGGATGTTGACCACCCCGCCGATGGCCGAGCCGCCATAGGCCAGGGTCGAGGGGCCCCGCAGGACCTCGATGCGGGAGGCCTCCCCCGGATCGGAGGCCACGGCGTGGTCGGGCGAGAGGGAGCTGGCGTCCACCAGGCCGACGCCGTTCTGCAGGATCAGCACCCGCGGCCCCGACAGGCCCCGGATGATCGGACGGCTGGCGCCTGGGCTGTAGGCGGTGGAGCGCAGGCCCGGCATGCCATTCAGCAGATCGCCGATCCCCACCGGCGGGGCGGTGGAAAGCTGGGCCTGGGTCACCACATTGATACTGGTGGTGGCCGAGTCGAGGGAGACGGCGTAGGGCGCGCCGGTGACGATCAGTTCCGAGACGGTGGGGGCCGCCTCCTCCGCCATGGCCTGGCCGGAGCAGAGAGCCGAGACGCCGACCGCGGCGAGAAGGAGCGTTTTGGCGCACATGTGGGAACCCCTGAAAGCAAGCCCAGGGACCACTATGTTATATCATAACATCTCTCAAGCGGATTCCTGACACGGGGCCCCGGGGTCAACGAAACGCCTCGAAAATGGGCGCGGACACCCTCCCCGCCTAGGGAATGTGTCCCGTGCTCGCCTCCACAGCGGCCAGGGCGGTGAGATTGACGATCCCCCGGGCGGTGACGCTGGGAGTCAGGACGTGGATCGGCTTGGACATGCCCAGCAGCATGGGCCCCACCAGCAGAGCGCCGGTGGAGGCCTGAAGCAGGGTCAGGCTGATATTGGCCGCGTCGAGATTGGGCATGACCAGCAGGTTGGCCGCCCCCTTCAGCGCGCTGTCGCCCACCAGGCGATTGCGCTGCCCCTCCAGCAGGGCCGCGTCGGCGTGCATTTCACCGTCCACTTCCAAGCTCGGAACCTGGGCGCGCAGCAGGGCCAGCGCCTGGCGCATCTTGCGCGCGCTCGGAGAGTTGGAGGCGCCGAAGCTGGAATGGGAAAGCAGGGCCGCCTTCGGCTCCAGGCCGAACCCGCGCACCGCGTCGGCGGCCAGCCGGGTCATCTCGGCGATCTGCTCGGCGGTGGGATCAGGGTTCATGTGCGTGTCGCAGATGAACAGCACCCCGCCCCGGGTGATCAGGGCCGACAATGCATGGATGCGGTCGATGCCCGGACGCCGGTCGATGATCGGCATCACATAGGTCATGTGCCGCCACCAGTCGCCAGAGCCGCCGCAGAGGGCGGCGTCGACATAGCCGGACTCCAGCAGCATGGTCGCGGCCACGGTGGGGCGGCGCTCCACGCGGCGGGCGGCGGCGTCCGGGGGCGCGCCTCGGCGGCCCACCAGATCCTGGTAGCGCGCCACCAGGGGCGCGAAGACCTCGCGGTCCCTGGCGGGGTCGAGGATCTCCACCTCGGCGTTGGGCCGCATGCGCAGACCGAGCTCGGTGATGCGGGCGACGATCACCTCGCGCCGGCCGATCAGGACCGGCCTGGCCAGTCCCTCGTCCACCACCGTCTGGACCGCGCGCAGGACGCGGTCATCCTCGCCCTCGGCATATGCGACCTTCTTCATGGCCTTGCGGGCGGTTTCGAAGATCGGCCGCATGAGTTGGCCCGACCGGTAGACGAAGCGCTCCAGCTCGGTGCGATAGGCGACGAAGTCGGCGATGGGTCGGCGCGCCACCCCGGTCTCCATGGCCGCCTTGGCCACGGCCGGGGCGATCTGCAGGATCAGGCGCGGATCAAAGGGCGCGGGAATGATGTAGTCGCGGCCGAATAGCGGCGCGGCGCCGCCATAGGCGGCGGCAACCACCTCGGAGGCCTCGGCGCGGGCGAGGGAGGCGATCGCCTCGACGGCGGCCAGCTTCATCGCCTCGTTGATCACGCTGGCGCCGACATCCAGGGCGCCGCGGAAGACGAAGGGGAAGCAGAGCAGGTTGTTGACCTGGTTCGGATAGTCGCTGCGGCCGGTGGCGACGATGGCGTCGGGACGCGCGGCGGCCACCAGCTCGGGCAGGATCTCCGGCTCGGGATTGGCCATGGCCAGGATCAGAGGATTGGCCGCCAGCAGCGGCAGCCACTCGGCCTTGAGCACCCGCGGCGCCGAGAGACCCAGGAAGACGTCGGCGCCGGACAGCACCTCCGGCAGGGTGCGGGCGTCGGTCTGGCGCGCATAGGCGGCCATGTTGGGGGGCATGTCGGGCTCACGGCCCTCATAGACCACGCCCTTGATGTCGGTGAGGGTGATGTTCTCGGGCTTCAGCCCCATCAGCACCAGCAGGTCCACGCAGGCCAGCGCTGCGGCGCCGGCGCCGGAGGTCACGAGCTTGATGTCGGCGAGAGACTTGCCCTGCAGGACCAGCGCATTGCGCACGGCCGCGGCGCAGACGATGGCGGTGCCGTGCTGGTCGTCATGGAACACCGGGATGTTCATCCGCTGGCGCAGGGCCCGCTCGATGGCGAAGCACTCCGGCGCCTTGATGTCCTCGAGATTGATCCCGCCAAAGGTCGGTTCGAGGGAGGCCACGATGTCGACGAAGCGGTCGGGGTCCAGCGCGTCGATCTCCAGGTCGAAGACGTCGATGCCGGCGAACTTCTTGAAGAGGACGGCCTTGCCCTCCATCACCGGCTTGCTGGCCAGCGGCCCGATATTGCCCAGGCCCAGGACCGCAGTGCCGTTGGAGATCACCGCCACCAGGTTGGCCCGCGCGGTCATCTCGTCGGCGGCGGCGGGATCGGCGACGATCGCCTCGCAGGCCGCGGCGACGCCCGGCGAATAGGCCAGGGCCAGGTCGCGCTGGGTGTCCATCCGCTTGGTGGGCTCCACCGACAGCTTCCCCGGCCGGGGAAGGCGGTGATAGTCGAGCGCGGCTTTCCGGAAATCGTCGTCCATGGCGGTCAGGTCTCCCAGGGGGACCTCTGCGATGGACTGGCGCGATCTTCAAGCGTCGCGGCGCTTTTGGCGCGCGCGCGGCGGGATTTTCCGGCTGCTGGCGTCAGCCGCCCGGCGACCGCCCGGCTTCAGCGTCGGACTTGGCCTTCTCGGCCTTGCCCTGCAGGTAGGCCAGTCCGGAGATGGCGTTGCAGCGGCCGTGATAGCGGAAGGCGTCGGCCAGGGCCAAGGACAGCGGCCAGACCGTATAGTTGTCGGGCTTGGCCATGCGGGTGTCCATCTCCAGGCGCATGGTGGCCCGCTCGGCGCGGATGCCGGAGGCCACGACGTCAGCAGCCTTGCTGGAGAAGGCGGCCTCGTTGAGATTGCCCCCGACGCCAGTGGCGGCGCTGCCCAGGGCGGCCAGGACCCGGCTGCTGCTGGCCGGGCTGGCGATCGCCGCGGCGCCCGAGAACAGGGTCGCGCTCACGCTGGAGAAGGCCTTGATGGCGATCTGGTTGCCGTGGAAATACTCCAGATAGACATCGCAGTTCTTGTCGGAGGCCATCAGCACCGCGCCGACGATGGCGTTGCGGCGCTCGGGGCGGCTGGCCAGCGGCAGGGCGTCGAAGTCGGCCAGGGCGGCCTCCAGGCTGCGGGTTCCGGCCTTGCCGCTGTAGCGCGCGATCAGGTCGGGCAGGTCCAGGGTCACCACGTCGGCGTTCTGCCAGGTCGGGTCGGGAGAGCCCCGCGGGGACTTGGTGTGCGGCGAACCCATGGTGGTGCCGAAGCCGCCCACCGGGCTCTGCGGCACCTGGCTACGATCCTTGATCAGGGTTCCGCACCCGCCAAGCAGGCCGACGGACATCAGGCAGACCAGAACACGACGCATGGGCTTTTCCTTCCGATGGGGTGCTCGCCGAGCCTAGTTCGGCCCGGGCGAGGGGTAGGAGGTTTCGGGGTCGAGCAGCCGCGCGTCGGCGGCCCGCGCCTCGGCCGGGGTGTCGGCGAACAGGCCGAAGGCGTCGCGCAGGGCCGCCACGTGCGGCGGCGGCGTGGGCTCTGCGGCCCCAACAGCCTGCGGCCGAAGCTCCAGCGCGTCCCGCACGGGCCAGCGCCAGTACTCACCGTGGGTGAAGCCCGAGACCGTGGTGTCGTGATCGAGCGGGACGTCGACGATCCCGTGGCCCAGGCGCACCTTGTCGACGCTGCCCCTCAGAGGGCCGCCGATGATGTCGCCGTTCACGATGGCGTGGTGAGGGAAGTAGAGGTTGGTCCAGGCCGTGGCGGCGAAGGGCGCGGCGTGGTGGGGCCACATTCCGTCGAAGATCTTGCCGGCCTTCGGACCCTGGTCGGTGCGCGGCTGCGGCGGCGAGGTGGGATGGCGCTTGTAGACCTTGGCCTGCTCGCGGAAGGCGTCGTCGGACTCCTCCATCAGCAGGCTGGCATAGGTGAGCGGACTGCCGATGGTGATGAAGTCGCTGATGCGCCAGGGCGAGGACTTGCCGGGCTTGCTGGCGGTGTTGAGCTCCCGCCCATAGGCGCGGACCGCCGCCCGCCAATCCAGCAGCCGCTGGGGATCATCCGGGGCGGCCTCCAGCGCTGCGGCCGCGGCCTCGACGGCGTCGGCGGCGGCCTTGGTGCCCGCCAGGTCGAGCTGGTCGTAGACCTTGCCCCAATAGTGAGCCAGCAGCCGGTAGGCCACCACCGTGCCCAGGCTGTGGGCCAGGATGATGACCCGGTCGTAACGGCGGGGCCCGGAACTCGCGTGCAGGGCCATCAGCAACTGCATGCCGCGGCTGCGGATGCGGTTCTGGTTGGGGATGTTCACCGGAGAGCCTGAGAACATGCGGGCGGAATCGGTCATCACCGGGGTGAGGAAGCTGGCGTTGGCGCGCAGGCCCAGGACCAGGAGGGTCCCGGCGCCGACGGCGGTCATGACGGCGGCCGTGCGGGAGTCGAGCGGCGCGCCGTCGATGACGAAGGGCGCGCCCTCGGTCAGGGACACAAGCAGGGCGATGAGGATCAGGGCGCTCCCCAGGGCGAGGCACTGCGCCCGGCGATCGGGCATCAGCAGGAGCGGCGCGGTGTAGCCCGCCAGTCCCAGCAACCCGGCATATATGAAGTCGCGAACCGACCAGCCCAGTCCGTCGGCCAGGCCTGGCCCGGCCAGCAGGACCCCGCCCGACAGGACCACCAGCGCCACCGCCGCGATCGCCCAGCCCGCCGCCGATCGTCCGGAGGTCAGGGCCGACCAGTCGCGGGGCGGCGAGCGCGCGCCGTAGGCGACGGCGGCCAAGACCAGCCCCCCGGCCAGAGCCAGTCCCAGCCCGGCGCGCAGGTTGGGAAGCAGCCAGACCCCCGCGGCGACGGCGGCCAGCAAGACCAGCGGGGGCGCCCAGGACCCGACCCTGGGCAGGCGGGAGGAGAGGGTGAGCGCGGCCAGCACGAGCGCCAGGGCGAAGGCCTCCGGGCGCGCCTGGGGAAGGGTCGCGAGTCCCGCGAACAGCACGCCCCAGATTCCGGTGGCCAGCGCGATGGTCATGGCGATCTGGCGGATGGGCCAGATGGCCTGGGGCACCTCGGTGGGATGGCGCAACATCAGGTCGCGGAACCACCGCCAGAGGTGGGTGAAACGGTTCCCCTCCATCAGGTCGGCCCAGTAGAACTGGTGGAAGTCCACCTGCCGCCCGCCTGCCACCTGGGTGACGATCCGGCGCTGGTCGGACTCTTCGTCGTCATAGATGGGGGTGCTGTAGACGTCGGCGACGCCGGACGGCGAGGCCCTCGGGTCGGTGCGCCACACCGACTTGGCCAGCTCCACCACATCGGTCATGGGAGTCTGCTCGCCCTGCCCATGCACGAAGACGACGGCGATCCGATGCGTCGGATTGGGCATGACGTCCCCCCATTGCGAGCCTTCGGCGCTTACGCTCGCTAAGATTGCGAGTTCATCGAACGCAATTATCTGGCTCTGTCAAGTTTGGGGGCCGAAGGATGGCGTCGGCCTCGGCGGGCCGGCGCGCACAGCCCCCGAGACGGATGGGGTGAGTCTTTGGAGCTGGGGAAGGATGGTGGTGCCTGGGGGCGGATTCGAACCACCGACACGTGGATTTTCAATCCACTGCTCTACCAACTGAGCTACCCAGGCTTAGGTCCCGGCGTCGCGGGAGCCGCGTCTATAAAAGAGGGTCGGGGCGGTGTCCAGCGAGGAGCATCAATTCCCGTCATCCTCGTCGTGGAGGCTGTCGGCCTCGTCCTCTTCCACCGGAATCGCATAGCTCCCCACCAGCCAGCGCTGCAGGTCGACGTCGGAACAGCGGCGCGAGCAGAAGGGTCGGTATTCCGTGGAGCCGGGCTTCTTGCAGATGGGACAGGGAGCGGCGGTCATCGGACGTCCAGGCGATCGCGGAGCCAGTCGGGGTTGGTCTCGACAACGAACCGCGCGCCGATCCGCGCCGCAAGGATTTCCACATAGGGCTTGGCGGCCTGGGCCACGGAGGGCGCGCAGGTGGCCACGAGGCGCCCGCCGGGATCGCTGACGGCGGCGGCCTCCAGGCGGCGGATCAGGCGCAGGGCCAGGGTGAGATCGGACAAGCCCCCTGCCCCGTCGCCGAGAATGTCGCGGATCGCGCGGCCACGGCGCGGCACGGTCATCTCCATGGTGCCGAAACGGCCCACGGGACCGATGGCGACGCCGGGATTGTCGGGGGAAAAGGCCGTGCGGGCCGCCGTCAGCAGGGCGTTGCCGTCGTGGCCGCGTCCCACCAGGTCGATGACCACGATCCCGCCCAGGCCCTTCAGGCGCAGCAGGCGGGCGGATTCGGCCAGGGCCGTGTGGTTGGCCTGGCGGGTGACGCGCTTGACGTCCTGGCCCTTGCGCTCGCCCACATCGACATCGATGGCCACCAGGGCGCGGGTGGGCTCCACCGCCAGGGTTCCGCCGCCTGGCAGGGGATGGATGGTCTCAAGCGCCTCGGCCTCGGCGGCGTCGGCCATAGCGCGCGCCGCACGGCTTTCGATGATGGCGGTGTCGCGGGCGAAGCTCGCCAGCTGTTCGGACAGGTCCGGGGCGGCGGTCAGCAGGCGGGGCTTGCCCTCCGCCGGACCGATGGCGCGGACGGTGGCGAGCTTGCCGTCGCGCGGCTCGCTACGGACCTCCACCTCGATCGCCTGGCCCTCCACGGGCCGGGCCTCGGGCCGGAAGGCCATCAGGGCCTCGACGCCGCCGAGATCGACGAAGGCCGAGGCGAAGGCCGGCTCCACCTTGCGCACCCGGCCCACCAGCCGGGCGCCGAGGCGGGTGAGCTCTGGGTCGTCGTCGCGGAGGATCAGCAGCCGCTCCGGCGCGCCGTCGAGGGTGACCACCCCGCGGCTCTCGCCGATCCCGCGATCGAGATAGAGTTTTCGCACGCTCATGACCGTGAGAAGCCCAGGCCGGTCAGCAGGTTCAGGGTCTCATAGAGCGGCAGGCCCACCACGGCGGTGTAGGAGCCCTGCAGGGCCATGACGAAGGCGCCGGCTCGGCCCTGGATGGCGTAGCCGCCGGCCTTGCCCAGGCCCTCGCCACCGGCGAGGTAGGCCGAGATCTCGGCTGGCGTCAGGCGTTTGAAGTGCAGGCGGGTTTCCACCAGACGGCTGGCGGCCCGGCCGTCGGGTGCGCGCAGCGCCACGGCGGTCAGCACCTTGTGGGCGCGGCCCGACAGCAGCTCCAGGCAGGCGCGGCCCTCGGCCTCCGTCTCCACCTTGGGCAGGACGCGGCGGCCCACGGCCACCACCGTGTCGGCGGCCAGGACATAGGCGTCTGGCTGCTCGGCGGCGACCTTAGCCGCCTTGGCCACGGCCAGCCGCAGGGCCAGCAGGCGCGGCGTCTCGTTGGGAAGTGGGGTTTCGTCGATCTCAGCGGCCACAACGGCGTCGGGCGCGAGACCGATCTGGGCCAGGAGATCGAGCCGCCTGGGGCTCGCGGAGGCCAGCACCAGGCGCGGCGTCGTCATCGAGGGGACCGTGCGCCCGCTAGCGGACGCGGAAGGTAATGCGGCCCTTGGACAGGTCGTAGGGGGTCATCTCCACCAGGACCTTGTCGCCGGCCGAGACCCGGATGCGGTTCTTGCGCATCTTGCCGGCGGTGTGGGCGATGATCTCGTGATCGTTCTCGAGCTTCACGCGGAAGGTCGCGTTGGGCAGGACTTCACTCACCGTGCCCGGAAACTCCAAAAGTTCTTCTTTAGCCATGCAGGCTCCAAATAGACGCCGATAAAAGTCGAACGGCCCACGCCTGAATCGAGGGGCGCGAGCCGTGGGAGAGGCCTCTATCATAACGCGGAGCCCGCCGCACGGTCGAATGCC
>NZ_JAUSLW010000131.1 GCF_030645195.1 Phenylobacterium sp.
ACATAGCCGATGGCGTAGGGGCCGGTCGGCGAGCGGTGCATGGTGGAGTAGGTGTAGATCACCCCTTCGCCCGGGCTCTCTTCCCAGACGGTGTCGTCGGAGAAGCAGAAGGGGCAGAGCGCGCGGGGATACCAGTGTGGCTCGTTGCAGGCGTTGCAGCGCTTGATCAGGAACCTGCCCTGTTCGGCGGCGTCCCAGAAGGGCTTGCTCTCGATGGTCACGGCCGGGGCCGGGATCTTGCGGCCCTCGGCCGGCTTGTCTTGGGCTTGGCTCATCTTACGCCTCCCGTTCCATGATGACGGTGCCCGCGCCGTGGCGGGTGCCGAGCGAACCGCCCGTGCCGTGGGCCAGGGCCAGGTCGCAGTTGGGAACCTGGACCTTGGGGTGGGCTTCGCCGCGCAGCTGGCGCACCGCCTCGATCACCTTGGTGATGCCGCCCCGGTTGGTGGGGTGGTTGTTGCACAGACCGCCGCCGTCGGTGTTGAAGGGCAGCTTGCCGACGCCGGAGATCAGGTTGCCGTCGGCGACGAACTTGCCGCCCTCGCCCTTCTTGCAGAAGCCGAGGTCCTCCAGCTGCATCAGCACCGTGATGGTGAAGCTGTCGTAGATCGAGGCGTACTTCATGTCCTGCGGGGTGACCCCCGCCTCCTCGAAGGCGATGGGGCCGGACCACAGGGCGCCGGAGTGGGTGAGGTCCAGGTCCTTGCCGCCGCGCGGTCCCTTGGGGGATTCGCCGGCGCCGATCACCTTCACCAGGGGCCGTTTCAGGCTCTTGGCGACTTCCGGGCTGGTGACGATCAGGGCACCGCCGCCGTCGGTGACGACGCAGCAGTCCAGCAGGTGCAGCGGGTCGGCGATCATGCGGGAGTTCACCACCTGCTCGACGGTGACCACGTCCTTCAGGAAGGCGTGCTCGTTCCACTGGGCGTGATGGCTGGCGGCCACCTTGATCCAGGCCAGCTGCTCGCTGGTGGTGCCGTACTCGTACATGTGGCGCATGGCGCACATGCCGTAGGTGTTGTGGGTCGAGCCGCCGTAGATGTTCTCGAAGCCGGCTTCCGGAGGACCGTCGGTGAGTTGGCCGGGACGACCGCCGCCGCCGGGGAAGAACTTGTTCTGGCGGGGACGGCCGGCCAGGGTGATCAGCGCCACGGTGCACTTGCCCGCCGCGATCGCCTGGGCCGCGTGGCCGACGTGCAGCAGGTAGGACGAGCCGCCGGTCTCGGTGGAGTCCATATGGCGGACGTTCTTCAGGCCCATATAGTCGACCATCGACATGCCGCCGAAGCCCGGGGCGTCGCCGGCGCAGAAGTAGCCGTCGATGTCGTCCTTGGTGAGGCCCGCGTCGGCCAGGGCGCCCTTGGCGCACTCGGCGTGTAGCTGCGGCGTGGATTTGTCGGGAGCGTCCCGGGTGGGGTGCTCATAGGCCCCCATGATGTAGGCCTTGCCCTTAATACTCATCGATCCCCTTCCTCGAAATTCGTTTTCAAATGAATGGCGGTTGGCTTAACCCCCCGCACCCCCAGTGTCATCCCGCATGCAGCGCCGTCGGCGCGGAAGTGCGGGACCCATAGACACCGATTTCTCCGGATAACCCCGCGCGTCTGGGGCCCGGACAAGCCGCTGGCGCGGCTTTCCGGGATGACACCAGGGGTTTACGCTGGCTGCTGGTCCTTCAGCTTGGCGATGCGGGCGTCGCGGAGCGCCGTGCGGCGCACCTTGCCGGCGTCGTCGCGCAGGGGTTCGTCCACGAACTCGTAGGTGCGCGGCTGCTTGTAGGTGACGAGTTTGGCTTTCAGGTGCTCGCGCAGGGCCGCCTCGTCGCCCCGTCCCTGCGTCTGGACGATGGCGTGGATCTTGTTTCCCAGGTCGTCGTCGGGGATGCCGATCACCGCGCAGGACTGGACGCTGTCATGCTCCTCCAGCGCCGCCTCGATCTCGGCGGGATAGACGTTGGAGCCCCCCACCAGGATCATGTCGGTGCGGCGGTCGGCCAGGTACAGATAGCCATCCTCGTCGAACCAGCCGATGTCCCCCAGGCTTTCCCAGCCGCCGGGCAGGACCTTGGCCGTGGCGCCAAGATACTTGTAGCTGGGGGGCATGCCCTCGGGCCGGCGCATGTAGATCTCGCCGATCTCGCGGGGTGGCAGCTGGTTTCCGTTGTCGTCGAAGGCGACCATCTCGCCCATCCGGACCTTGCCCACCGAGCCCCGGTGTTCCAGCCATTCGGTGCCGGAGATGACGGTCGAGGCCTGGGCCTCGGTGCCGGCATAGAGCTCCTGGATCACCTCGCCCCCCAGCCAGTGGATGAAGGCCTCCTTCAGCCAGGGCGGGCAGGGCGCCGCCAGGTGCCATAGGGTCTTCAGCGAGCTGAGATCGTACTTGGTGCGGACCTCCTCCGGCAGATGCCAGATGCGGTTCATCATGGTCGGCACCATGTAGATCCAGGTCGCGCGGCGCTTCTCGATCTCGGCCAGCGTGCCTTCCGGATCGAAGCGCGGCAGGACGATCAGGTGCGCCCCCAGGTTCAGCACGCTCATCATCATGCCGAAGCCGGCGTTGTGATAGAGCGGCGCCGGCAGGACGGCGACGGACTGGGAGGTCAGCTGCCAGCCGCCGACCTCGGGGGTCTCCTTCGTCGTCACGCCGGGCTGGCCGGCCAGGATCAGCTTGGGGCGGCCGGTTGACCCACCTGAAGTGGGGGCCTTGGAGACCGGCGCGGTGGCGTCGGGCAGGTCGCTGTCGTCGTCGGACTTTGCCAGCAGGTCGGAGACCTTCAGCAGCGGCCGGTCGATCCTGGCCTCGAACTGCGCGATCACCACCGGGGTCTTGGCCAGCTCCATGATGGCCTCCAGCTCGGCCTGGGGCAGGCGGAAGGCCACCGGCTGCGGCGTCGCGCCGATCTTCCACATGGCCCAGCAGGCGACGGCGAAATCGGTGGAGTTGGGCAGGCCGAGCGTCACCAGGTCGCCGTGCTTGACCCCATAGGCCAGCAGGCCGCGGGCGGCGCGGTTGGTGAGCTTGTGGAACGCGCCATAGGAAAGGGTGGTGTCGCCGCAACTGACCGCCGGGGCGTCGGGCTGCGATTGGGCGAAGGCTCTTAGCTTCGCGCCGAGGGAAATCATCTCGTCGGCCATAATATCGTCTCGTCCCAAATGGATGCCCGACTGAAAATCCGGGCGGTTCTGAATGGCGTCCAGACCCCCGCCTATGCTGCGGGGTTGGTCGCCAGTTTCCCTCGCGGCAGACGGGGTCGGCAAGCGGCATATTCGGTTGTCGGGCGCCGCGCCTTGCGGCTAAGACGGCCCGATAAAATTTGAACATTTGGTAGGGAGTGACGCGATGTCCGTCGAACAGATGCTGACCCAGGACTTCGGGACCCTGGCCGAGGTGATCGGCGAGCAGGCCAAGGAGCGCCCGGACAAGCCCGCCCTGGTGGACGCCCGCTCCAGCCTCACCTACCGCCAGCTCGACGCCTTCATGGACCGCATGGCCACGGCCCTGCAGCGGGAGGGCGTGGAGAACGCCGACGTCGCTGCCATCTGCGCCACCTCCTCGGTGGAGTACGGCGCGACCTTCTTCGGCATCCTGCGGGCCGGGGGCGTCGTCGCGCCGCTCGCCCCCTCCTCGACCCCCGAGAGCCTCATCGGCATGCTCAAGGACTGCGGCGCCAAGGTCTTCTTCCTGGACAAGGGCGTCGCCGATGCGCTGGCCGGCGTCGCCGATCAGATCACCGCCCAGCGTGTGGCCCTCGACGGCTCCGACGCCGGGATCCCGCTGGCCGACTGGCTGGCGCCGGAGGGCTCCAAACCCCGGCCGGTGAGCGTCACCCCGCAGCAGGGCTTCAACATCATCTATTCCTCGGGCACCACCGGGATCCCCAAGGGCATCGTCCAGCCCCACGCCATGCGCTGGGGGCAGATCCGCCGCGGGGTCTATCCCGAGAGCGCGGTGACCATGATCTCCACCCCGCTCTATTCGAACACCACGCTCGTTTCCTACCTGCCCACCATCTCCAACGGCGGCACGGCGGTGCTGATGCCCAAGTTCGACGCCGAGCAGTTCCTGAAGCTGTCGGAAAAGCATCGCGCCACCCACGCCATGCTGGTGCCGGTGCAGTACCGCCGCCTGATGGAGCGGCCGGATTTCGACAGCTACGACCTCTCCAGCTACGTGATGAAGTTCTCCACCAGCGCCCCCTTCGCCGCGGCCCTGAAGGCCGATGTGCTGAAGCGCTGGCCCGGCGGCCTGATCGAATATTACGGCATGACCGAGGGCGGCGGCTCCTGCGGCCTGCTGGCCCACGAGCACCCCGACAAGCTGCACACGGTCGGCCGGCCCCTGCCGGGCCACGACATCCGGCTGATCGACGAGGACCTCAAGGAGGTGCCCCAAGGCAAGATCGGCGAGGTGGTGGGCCGCTCGGGCGCCATGATGGTCGGCTACCACAACCAGCCGGGCAAGACCTCCGAGGCCGAGTGGTACAGCCCCGAGGGTCTTCGCTACATCCGCACCGGGGACGTCGGCGTATTCGACGCCGACGGCTTCCTGACGCTCATGGACCGCAAGAAGGACATGATCATCTCCGGCGGCTTCAACATCTACCCCTCCGACCTCGAGGCCGAGATCATCCAGCATCCGGAGGTCCTTGAGGCCGCGGTGGTGGGGGTCGCCTCGGACAAGTGGGGCGAGACCCCGGTGGCCTTCGTGGCCCTGAAGCCGAACGCCAAGGTCACCGCCGACGAGCTGAAGGCCTGGACCAACGCCAAGCTGGGCAAGACCCAGCGCCTGGCCGACCTGATCCTGGTGGGCAGCCTGCCCCGCAGCCACATCGGCAAGGTGCTCAAGCGCGAACTGCGCGACGACTACAAAGGCCCGGCGCTCACCGCATGACCCATCCCGCCCAGAAACCCGCCAAGAGCGTCGCCGACCTCTGCGACGACCACGAGGACGAGGTCGAGGTCTGCCTCGTCCAGTTCCGCGACTACGGCGCCCGCAAGGCCTTCTCCGGCCCCATCCGCACTGTCCGCTGCCGGGAGGACAACTCCCTGGTCAAGGCCACGCTCGCCGAGCCCGGCGAGGGCTGCGTCCTGGTCGTCGACGGCGGCGGGTCCCTGGCCAAGGCCCTGGTGGGGGACGTCCTCGCCGCCGACGGGGTGAAGAACGGCTGGGCCGGGATCGTCGTCCATGGCGCCGTCCGCGACACGCCCATCCTGGCCACCCTGGATATCGGCATCAAGGCCCTGGGCTCGGTGCCGATCCGCAGCATCAAGCGCGGCGAGGGGGTGGCCGACATGCCGGTGGCCTTCGGCGGGGTGGTCTTCCTGCCCGGCGACATGCTGCACGCCGACGAGGACGGCGTCGTGATCCTGCCCGCCGACGACTGAAAGCCTGGGCTTGCGCCGCGGGGGCGCGATGAGTAGGTTCCGCCCTCGCTCGGCGGGCCCCCCTTGGGGAGCCTCCAGACGGCTCCGGAGAGGTGGCTGAGTGGTCGAAAGCACCGCACTCGAAATGCGGCGTACCTTTACCGGTACCGTGGGTTCGAATCCCACCCTCTCCGCCAGGCCCGAGCCGCCTTCAGCTCTTCCTAGGTAAGGCAGTTGGTCGGCCACGCGAGCAGCCGCTGCAGGCGGCATATGATCAGAGGCTAATGCTGCTCTCCCCAACCCGGCCGTGCGTTTCCGGCAGGGCCTTCAATCTGTCGGCGAGGGGGCCGAGCATTCTGTTGTGCTCAAAGTCCTCGGTGAGCTGGGTAAACGCGACCCCGACTGAGGTGGCCGCATGGATGGCCTGGCTAAGGGTGAATGCAATCTCCTCGTCCTTCCCAGGTCCCCACCGGTAAATCCACGCCGACCTATCGGCCGTCGTGGCCATAAAGCGATGGAGCGACGTGGCGGAGGGGTGCGCAGCATCGTTGGAGAGCTTCTGGTATGCGAGGTACTGCCGGATGAACGGACCCATGGCCGCGACCTTCTTGGGGCTAAGGAGGTTCAGGTCTTTTCCAATGGCGGCGACGACCTCCCGAAGGCGCGTCTGGGTGGCTGGGTCACTTCCCGCGCTCAGTCCTTGGGCAATCACAAACTGGCCCTGCATACGGCGTGCGGCCTCTGCATCGGCCCTTAGGAGTTCGATGAACTTCTCCGGCTTTTCGTGGATGGCGGCGAGACAGAAGGCGTTTTCCAACAGGCTGCGTGCGAGCGTCTGGCCCTCCGTCACCATTCCACGCTCGGCCATGAGTAAGGCAGCCTGGAAGGTTCCGCAGGATCGCAGCAAGAGGCGCGTTGCGACGGTGCCGGGCGTGAAATTGTCACCTCGGTTCACCTCAATCGCTCGCACCGCTGTCTTCTGAAGGACCTCGTTCAGGTCCTCCGCCAGTGCGAACCATTCCCCATTTTGGGTGCGTATCTCGACGATCTCTGCACTCATGTGCTCCCCAAGGAAGCCGGTCGCGTGAAAGGACGCTCGTCGCTGCTCGTTGCTCATGGCCTTGGCGTGAGCACTAGAAGGCCAGCAGTCAAGGGAGCGGCCCTGGAAGGGCGGATGGCGCTTCAACCCTGCCGGGGGGCCGTTGCGATCGCAATTGAGTGCTTCCCCGAACACCCTGACGCCGCCTGCCAAGTCGGGTAACAAGGGTCAAGCTTGGGGAGATCACGCCGATGCGCCGTTGGATCCTGCTTGGGGTCGCCACCCTCGGGGCGCTGGTGGTCTGGACCGCCGTCTTCGGGGCCGGGACCCTGGAGGGCTGGTGGCGACAGCCCTTGGCGCCGCGGGGCGACACGGCCGCCTTCGCCGCGGCGGCGGACAAGATGATCGCCGCGGAGTCCACCGGCAACCTGGCCCTGACCCTGATCGAGGACGGCCGGCCCGTGCACGAGGCCTTCGCCTCGGCGGGTGCGCCCGTGGACCGCGACACCCTGTTCCAGGTGGCCTCGCTCAGCAAATGGATCACCGCGCTCGGGGTGATGACCCTGGTGGACGCCGGCCGTGTCGATCTCGACGCCCCGGTGGACACCTATCTCAAGCGCTGGAAGCTACCGCCCAGCCAATTCGACAACCGCCAGGTGACGGTGCGCCGCGTCCTGAGCCACACGGCGGGCCTCACCGACGGCCTGGGCTATATGGGCTTCGAGCCCGGCAAGCCGGTCCAGCCGCTGGTGTCGTCCCTGACCCGCGCCATCGACGCGTCTCCCAACGCGCAAGGCGAGGTGAAGGTGGGCCAGCAACCCGGCGCCGGCTGGAAATATTCCGGGGGCGGCTACGCCCTGCTGCAGTTGCTGATCGAGGACGTCACCGGCGAGCCCTTCGCCGCCTACATGCGGCGCGCGGTGCTGGACCCCCTGGGCATGACCCGGTCCACCTACCTGCTGCCGGAGCCGTGGCCCGCCAACGTCGCGGAGACCTATGGTCCCGGGGGCAAGAAGGCGATCCACTACCGGTTCACGGCGACGGCGGCGGCCTCGCTCTACACCTCCGCCGCCGACCTGACCCGCCTCATCGCCGCCCACCGGCCAGGCCCGGACGGGGCCGCGCCGGGGCGGGGCGTGCTCAAGCCCGCGACCCTGGCGGAGATGCGCCGCCCCCACGCCCGCCAGTTCGGCGCCGACATCTGGGGCCTGGGCCTGGTGCTCTACGCGCCCAACGAGGCCGGCGACTTCATCGTCGGTCATGACGGCAACAACTTCCCGGCCATCAACACCGCGGCGCGTTTCGATCCGGCCAGCGGCGACGGGATCGTGGTGCTGGAGACCGGCGACGAGCTGCTGGCGACCCGGCTGGCCGGAGAGTGGGTGTTCTGGCGCACGGGCAATGTGGACAACCTGATGGTGCTGATGGAGGTCAAGCAGACCCTGGTGATCCTGGCCATCGGCTGGGGGGTGATCCTGCTGGGCGCCGGGATCGTCGGGTGGCGGTTGCGCCGGCCCCGCCGATGACGCGGTGGCCGCTCGCGCCGCCCGGGAATTGACGCAGCGCATGGCGCGCGCCCGGCGGGGAGGGTAGTTTACCGCCATGCACCAGAATCTCACCGGCCCCGATCGTGTCCTGCTGGACCGCTATATCGAAAGCGTCCTGCTGCGCTTCAGCGACGGCAAGTACAACCTGATGGAAGCCACCCAGGAACTGGGCCAGGCCTTCACCCAGGCCTCCCGCGAGGAAATGCTCACCCACATGCTGGGCGTGGTGGAAGCCGGCGACGACGCCTGAAGCCCTGATGTTCCCACGCATTCGGTGACAAGTCGGGGTCGGGCTGCGAAGCTGGCGGCGACGCCGCCAGACGCGGCGGACCTGTTGCAGGAGGCTTGACCATGCTGCGGTTACATCGCTGGGGCGTCGCGTCGGTGCTTGGTGTGGCCTTGGCTTGGGCTGAGGCTCCGGCGCGGGCCGAGACCTGGCTGCAGGTCTCCGATTCACCGATCGAGGGGCTCGAGAGTTGTGTGGACACCGACAGTGTCCACCCCGACCCTGACGGAAAGACGGCGTTCCGGTTCCGGTTCTGCGGCGTTCCCAAGGGCGTCCGCGATCATCGGGTGGACTGCCGTCAGGATACCTCAGGGTGGTCGTCCTATAACCCCGACAAATCCACCTGGGCCGTGCTCGACGAGATGAAGGACGGGGTCTTCCGTGAGACGCGCGTGGCCGGCGGCAGCCCCCTTGTCGAGGCCGCCAAGTGGGTGTGCGACCATCGCTAGGATCAAGGGTCGCGCCTAGAGCGCGCGGACACTCAAAGGCTCTAGCGCGACATCCAGGGCTTGGACTTGGCCGAGGACGAGGCCGCCGCCGCGCGTTCGCGCTGGAAACGGCCGCCGCGGGGCGGCTTGGGCTTGGCGTCCAGGGCCGCCTGCTTCAGGCGCAAAGCCTTCTGGATCGGGGTCTCGGCGGGCGGGTCGTCTGTCGGGTCGGCCAAGGGATCGTCCTCCGGAAGCCTCATCCTAACACATCACGCCGCCCGGCGACCCGCAGTAAAGCTTGGCTATCGGGCCGCCCGCGCGACGATCAGCGCCGCTGCTGGCCGTTGGGCAGGGCGGTCTGGACGATCTTGGGCTTGGCGGCCGTGGGGCCGGTGGAGCGGGGGTCGTTCATGCCCTTGGGGGCGGCGGGCCGCGTGCTGGGATAGGTTCTCATGGGGTGGTCCTTGCGACTTGGCCTGGCGGTCCGGGGCGGGCCGTCAGTTGGCTAGACCGTCCGCGTCGTCGTCGGGGCGACGCCGTTGAGGGCGGGAACGGCCGTGTGGACGATCGAGACCCGCGTCCCGGGATGGGCCTGCGTGATCTTGACCCCGGCGCAGAGCTGGTTGGCCAGGGCCTCGACGATGCTGGTGCCCAGGCCCGGCTTGGCGGCCTCCACGTTCGTGGGCATGCCGACCCCGTCATCCTGCACGCAAAGGGTCCAGTTGTCGCCGTCGCGTTGGTAGTCCACCACGATCTTGCCGCGCCGATGGCCGGGGAAGCCGTGTTTCAGGGCGTTGATCACCAGTTCGGTGACGATCAGGCCTAGGCTCACCGATACGCTGGCCTCGATGAGGCTGTCGTCGCAGGTCACCGCCAGGGTGAGCT
Source organism: Phenylobacterium sp. (assembly GCF_030645195.1). Classification (GTDB taxonomy): domain Bacteria; phylum Pseudomonadota; class Alphaproteobacteria; order Caulobacterales; family Caulobacteraceae; genus Phenylobacterium. The sequence continues at coordinate 9,552 of NZ_JAUSLW010000131.1, forward strand.
GGTTCGGGTCGCGGATCATCGAGGCGCCGAGGCTCTCGCACAGGCGGATGAGGTAGGGGCCTAGCAGGACGGCGTCGAGGCTGGAAGTGGAGAGCTGCTGCTGCACCGTGGCGATGGACATCACCCGGTTGTGGGCGTCGTTCAGGCTGGCCCGGGTATCTTCCGACCCTGCCTTGCGGGCGGTCTGCAGCAGCACGCTGGCGATGATCTGCAGGCTGTTGGCGACCCGGTGCTGCACCTCCCGCAGCAGGATGGCCTTTTCCCGCAGCAGGTCGTCCTTCTCCTTCAGGGCGTCGGCGCCCTGGCGGTCACGCAGGCGCGCGCCGGTGATGTCGGTGACGGTGAGCAGCAGGCGCGGCGCCTCGGCGTCCCCGTAGTCGAGCCGCCGGGCGTTGAGGATCAGGGCGTGGGGGCCGTCCGGCGCCTTGAGGTCCATCTCATAGGAGTCGACCTCGGCGCCCGACAGGCAGGCGGCGAGCAGGGACCGAAGCTGCGGCACATCCCACTCGCCGGCCCCCAGGTCGAAGATCGGGCGGCCCGCAACGGCGGGGGGGTCGACATGGAAGGCGGCCAGGAACGAGGCGCTGGCCGCGATCACCGCGAACTCGCCGTCCAGCAACAGCAGCGGGGCGGTGGAGGACGCCACCATGGCCAGGGCGAGGCTCTGATCTGCTCGGGTCGGCAAGATGAAAGTCCCTTCGCGCACGGCGGAAGCATGGGTTTTCGCCCAGATTTCTCTGCCGTCGATGCCAAGTACACTTTCCAACGGTAAGTCTATTGTTTCACATATCTTGTCTTGTGTCCGACATAATAAGAAAAGTCAGGGGCAATTGGCCGCGAGTACGGATTGAAGGCGCTCTCGGTGGCGAGCCCTACTGGGACGCCTGCTACGCCCATGGCAAGGCGCGGGCGCGGGGGACCTACCAGGCTAGTCGTCGTCGAACTCGCCCAGCATCTCGGCCTTGGTGGCCTCCCAGCGGGCGGCGCCTTCGCGCAGGGAGGCGCGGATGGTGACGATGTCCACCGGGGCGTAGGCCTCCTGGTGCACGCCGAGCGCCACCAGGAAGGCGGTCACGAAGTCGCGGTAGTCGACCCAGGTCTTGCCGGCCAGCTCCATGGGCCAGGCCAGCAGGCTCTCGTCGGCCCCCTGCCAGCCCTCGCTCAGCCGGACGGCGGCGATCTCATAGGGGAAGGGGTCGCCCAGGGTCTCCAGGCCGAAGTCGGTGACGATCCACTGGCGGCCGCGCCAGACGATCTCGCTGGCGCGATCGCCGATCTCTTCTTTGAGCATTTCGATATTCCGGCAGGGCCGCGAACGGCCGCGTGAGCCCAGCAGATGATCGCTTTGCGGCGGGCCCGCAAGGCTTAGGGCTTGCAGGTTGGCGCGGGGCCGGGGCAAGAGGCGGCCATGACCGACACCATCACCCTGTGGACCGACGGCGTCTGCACCGACAGCCGCGGCTTCGGCGGCTGGGCCTATGTGCGGACCTGGCGCGGCGAGGCCCGCGGCGCCGCCGGCGGCGAGCGCCAGGCGCTCACCCCGCGCATGGAGCTGACGGCGGTGGTCCGCGCCCTGGCCGACCTGGAGGGGACCCCCGCCGCCGCGCCTCTCACCGTCTGTTCCGACAGCGCCCTGGTGATCACAGGCGCGGCCAGGCTCGCCGCCTGGAAGGCCGCCGGTTGGGTCACCGACACGGGTGAGCCGGTCGCGCACCGCGACCTGTGGGAAAAGGTCGCCGCCGTCACCCTGGCCCGCCCCGTGAGCTTCACCCGGGTCACCGCCACCCCCACCGGCAAGGAGCCCGCCGGCTTCGTCGCCGCCTGGTCGGACTTCGCTCGGGAGAAGTGCAAGGCCGCCGGGGCCTTCACCTCGACGATCCCCAAGCCCAACCTCGCCAAGTTCCCCGGGCTTTCGGACGCCTGAAGTCCGACCCAGCTCGCCGCCAAGATCCGCGAGGTGATCGAGCGCTGAAAAGGGCGTCTAGCGCGTCTGCGCGCCCGGGTCGGTGAAGAAGAACAGGGCGAGCGCCATGGCGGCGGCGGCGTCGCGGTCGGACGAGCCCTGGACCGGCAGATAGACCGTCCCCTTGAAGGGCGTGCGCACCATGCCGCCGACCTCCTGGTCGCCCTTCAGGATCACGTAGGACATGGTGCTGCCGCCCCCCAGCGGCATGGAGCCGGGCATCTTCCTGGTCTTGGCGCGCAGGGTGACGCCGCCATAGCGGATCTCCGCGGCCCGCTGCGGCTGGTACAGCTTGTCCATGAACTTGCCGTCGCTCAGCACCAGGGCGAAGGAGGCGTCCGGGGGGCCGCCCTCGAAGTTGCAGACATAGGCCAGGTCGTTGCGCTTGAAGTCGATCCAGCTGAAACCGAAGCGGTTCTGCCCGCCCTCGCAGGATACGGTCATGGGCGCCTTCAGGCGCGGCGAAGCGACCGTGAAGGTGGTTTTCGCATAGTCGCTGGAGAACATGCCGAGCGCGCGGGTCTGCTTGTTCACCGCCTTCACCTGGCCGGAATATTCTCCCAGCTCGTAACCGAAGCCCAACAGCAGGCCCTTCACCCGCTTGGGCTGCAGGCTCAGCTTCTCGGTGTGGCTCATGTCCTGCGCCTGGGCCGGAGCCCTGCTCGTAAGGATCGCCGCCGCGAGAACGCTCAAAGCCGCTCGTTTCATGGTCGCCACTCCCCGTTGCAGAACCGCAAGTCTAGGATGGGAAGCGGCGCCGTGGAAGGTGTCTAGGAACGCGGTTCGATGAGCGTGGCGTCGGTATAGGTCTCCACCACCAGGCTGAAGGGCGTCCCGTCCGGCGTCGCCAGCACCGCGCGATGGCGCAGGATCTCGTGCGGCACGGCGAGCGTCCCTGGCCCGGCGGCGGGCAGGGGGCGGCCTTCCCATCCGGCCGGCAGGGGCTGGAACAGCGCCTCGGCCGCCAGGGTCCGGCGGCGGAAGTCCAGCGGCCGCACCACCACCCCGAAGGGCGTCTGGGTGGTGTTCAGGGCGGTGTTCATGGCCGGGGTCAGGCGGGCCGGCAGATACCAGTTGTCGGCCTCCGACAGCACCTTGTCGCCACAGGCCAGCTCCACCCGCCGATAGGCCACGGGCGCCTCGGCGGTGACCTTCAGGTCGCGCCGCTCGGCCTCGCCCGGCGTCTTGTCGGCCCCGGTGATCCGCCGGGCGACGATCCTCGCCCCGCCGCCGGGGCCATGGGCGTCGCACCAGCGCTGCAGGGTGGCCGTGGCGCTGTCGCGGCTCAGCAGCTCGGCGTTCAGGCCCTGGACCTGAGCCTGGGCCGACAGGCGGGCCAGCGGCGTGTCGGGCCAGTCGGCCGCCGCGGCGGGACCGGCCAGGAGGACGAGGAGCAGGGGAAGGACGCGCATGGTCCTCGTCTCGCATTCTCAAGCCCGCCCCGTCCAGCTAGCTTGCCGCCCATGGCCAAGACCACTCCCGCGACCCTGGCGCTGCGCAAGGCGGGCGTCGCCTTCACCCTGCACACCTACGACTACGACCCCGAGGCCGGCCGCGTGGGGCTGCAGGCCGCCCAGAGCCTGGGCGCCGATCCGGCGCGGGTGCTGAAGACCCTGATGGCCCAGGTGGACGGCAAGCCGGTCTGCGCGGTCCTGGCCTCCGACCAGGAGGTGGCCATGAAGAAGCTGGCGGCGGTGTTCGGCGGCAAGGCTGCGGCGATGATGAAGCCCGCCGACGCCGAGCGGATCACCGGCTACCGGGTCGGCGGGGTCAGCCCCTTCGGCCAGAAGCGCCCGGCCCCCACGGTGGTGGACGAGGCCGCGCTCGCCCACCCCAGGGTGTTCGTCAACGGCGGGCAGCGGGGCCTGCAGGCGGAGCTCGCCCCGGCCGACCTGGTGGCGGCCCTGGGGGCCAAGGTGGCGGCCATCACCTGAGCGCCCTTCCGCCCGCTGCGTCGGGGAGGAAAGGGGCTCGCCTCGCCCGCGCGCCGTGTAAACTGATCCTCCCGGTCTCCCCCCAAAGGCCCGCATGTCCGCCGCCCAGTCCAAGGCCAATGTCGCTCTCGTCATCGAGACCATGTACGCCGTGGCGGCCGATCCGGAGCGCTGGGAGCAGGTGATCGAGGCCCTGGACGTGCCGGCCCAGGACGAGCAGGCGACCCAGGGGGTCGCCAGCTTGGCCCGCGCCGCGGCCGGCGGCGGCGAGCGCGCCGATGTCGGCCTGATCGTGGTCTCCGGCGCCGGTGGGGCGGTGGCCTGCAACCCGGCCGGGGAGAGCCTGTTCAGGCTCCGGCTCGGACGCATCGAGGCCCGGGGCCTGACCTTCCTCAACCCCTCCAACCACGAGGCCCTGGCCCAGGCTCGCAGGCGCCTGCGGGAGACTCGCGGCCGCCAGGTCATCGTCAAGTTCCTGGACGAGGCCGACGAGGGCCCGCACTTCGCCTATGTCACCCCCGCCGCCGCCCTGCCGCCGGCGCTCGCCGCCACCCTGCCGTCCCCGTCGCCGCGCGGGGAGGGGGACATCGCCATCGTCTTCCCGGCGCTCGAGACCACCGACCGCCTGTGGGCCAGCGTCCGCGAGAGCTTCGGCCTGACCCCGGCGGAGACGAAGCTGGCGGCGCGGTTGAAGGACGGCCTCTCCCTCAAGGAGGCCGCCGAGGACCTGGAGGTCAGCCTCAACACCGTGCGCAACCAGCTGCGCGCCGTCTTCGACAAGATGGGCCTCAACCGCCAGAGCGAGCTGGTCCGCGCCCTGACCCAGCTCGGGGCCCTGGCCCAGGCCTTCGAGGACCCCGGCGCCCGCCGCGCCTCCCCCACCATCTTCGCCACCGAGCGCGGCGCCGCCGAGACCGCGCCGCCGGTGCAGCTGTTCAAGCTCGCCGACGGCCGCCGCCTGGCCTGGCGCGACTATGGCGACCCCGCCGGCCGGCCGGTGCTGGCGGTCACCCAGGACCTGGCCTCCAGCCTGCTGCCCCGGGGCACCAATGCGCTCGCCCGCGACCTGGGCCTGCGGGCCATCGTCACCGAGCGGGCCGGGGCCGGGCGGTCGGACCCGCACCCGGACTTCACCTACGCCAATGTGGCCGCCGACTCCGTGGCCCTGTGCCGTCATCTCGGCCTGGACGGGATTCAGATCTTCACCAACACCGACGGGGCGGCCTACGCCCTGGAGGCGGCCCTGCAGCTGGGGGACTCCGCCACCCGGATGCTGATCGTCTCCGGCCGGCCGCCTGGCCTGCAGGCCGAGCGCGAGCGGGACAAGGGCCACACGCTCACCCTGTTCTGGCGGCGCATCTACCGCAACCCGTGGCTCTCCGACATGATCTTCGAGATGATGCGGCTCAGCCTCAGCCGCGCCCAGTTCGAGCGCTACGCTCGCGCCGCGGCCTCGGCCCCCGGCGACGCGGCATATCTCAAGGCCAATCCCGAGCTGCTGGACTTCATCATCGACTACACCCGGGAATCGGTGGCGCTCAGCGCCCGCGGCGCGGCCGACGCCATCCGCTGCGCCGCTCGTCCGGGCGGTCCCGACCTCTCCGACCTCGCCTGCCCCATCACCCTCTGGCACGGCGACCAGGACCCCATGAACGGGGTCGACGAGGTTCAGGCCTGGCTGGGAGACCACGTCGAGGCCGTCCGCCTCTTCCCCGGCATAGGCCGCTTCCTGGGCCACCGGTCCTGGCCCGAGGTCCTGGCCTGGCTGGCCCAGGGCTGACGCCCCTCGACGGACCGGCGATCAGCAAGGCCAGGGCTCGACGGCGATTTTCGGTCCTGAACCACAGGCGCCGCGAGGCCCCAGCCGGCGGGGATATTAGTTTGGCGCCAAACTATTGCGTTCGGAACCTTACGATCTACCTAACTAACTGTTTGTGGGCTATCATATTTCTGTTGCCACACCTCACAGACCCATGTTTTGTAAGTCCAACAAACAATATGGGGAGGACATTATGTTGCATCAGACTGGCAGGACGCGCGCTCGCTTGATGGCCGCCGGCGCCGCGCTCGGCGCCGCGGGGTCCCTGGTGGGCTTCGCCCCGCCGGCCCAGGCCCAGGGCGCCGAGGCCTCGGCCGCCCAGGTCGAGGAGGTGGTGGTCACCGCCCGCCGGCGCGAGGAGCGGCTTCAGGACGCCCCGGTCGCCGTCACCGCCTTCGGCGCCCAGGCCCTGGCCGACCGGGGGGTGGACAACGTCTCGGAGATCTCCAAGTTCGCGCCCAACGTCCGCTTCGACGGGGCCGCCCAGCTCTCGGGCGGCAATTACAACGCCACCGTCTTCATCCGTGGCGTCGGCCAGAACGACTTCGCGATCTTCTCCGATCCGGGGGTCGGCATCTATGTGGACGGCGTCTATTTCGCCCGTTCCATCGGCGGCATGCTGGACGCCTTCGACGTCGGCCGGATCGAGGTGCTGCGCGGACCCCAGGGCACCCTGTTTGGCAAGAACACCATCGGCGGGGCGGTGCTGGTCACCTCCCAGGCGCCGGGGACCGAGCTGGCCGGGCGGCTGGAGGGAACCGTCGGCAGCTTCAAGCGCCGCGACCTGAAGGGCCACCTCGACCTGCCCCTCGGGGAAAACCTCTATGCCCGGATCTCGGGGGGCAGCCTCAATCGCGACGGCTACGCCCATCGCCTGACCGATGGCCAGGACCTGGGGAACCGCAATGCCGACGCCGGCCGCGTGCAGCTGCGCTGGGAGGCCACGCCGGACCTGACCGTCGACCTCTCGGCCGACTACACCCGGGCCCGGGAGCACTCCGCGCCCCAGACCCTGATCGCGGTGGCCAACCGCCCCGGCTTCACCGGCGCGCCCTTCATGACCAACTTCAACACCTTCGTGGCGCCGGGCCTGGGGATCACCGCGCCCAATGGCCAGAAGACCCTGAACGCCTCCTTCATCACCGGCGACCCCTATACGACCTGGGGCTCGGGCCCCAACGTCAACGACCTGGACCTCTGGGGCGTCTCGGGGACGGTGAACTGGGACCTAGGGACGGTGCAGGCCAAGTCCATCACCGCCTATCGCCATCTGAAGGCCCAGTTCGCCCGCGACGGCGACAATAGCCCCTTCACCTTCCGCCACACCCGCAACTGGGACAAGCAGCGCCAGTTCAGCCAGGAGTTCCAGCTCAACGGCGAGGGCTTCGACGGCCGGCTGACCTGGGTGGCCGGGCTCTACTACTTCAACGAACACGGCTCGGATCGCGGCTACGCCCACCTGGCCCTGGGCCTCGGCCCACCCGCCACGCCGCCGCCGATCTCGCCCTCGGCCAATGTCTATACGGTGGTGGACGCCACCACCTATGCGGCCTTCGCCCAGGGGTCCTTCAACCTCACCGACCGGCTCAGCCTCACCCTGGGCGGACGGGCGAACAAGGACGAGAAGACCTATTATCTCGACCATCGGCGCATCGCAGACGGCTTCATCGTGGCCAACACCACGGTGTCGGACTCCTGGTCGGCCTTCACGCCCAAGGTCGGGATCGAGTTCAAGCCCACCTCGGACGTCCTGCTCTATGCCTCGGCCGGCAAGGGCTTCAAGAGCGGCGGCTTCAACGCCCGTCCCCTGACCGACATCACCGAGGTCACGGCCTATCAGCCGGAGACCATCCGCACCTATGAGCTGGGCGCCAAGACCGCCTGGTTCGACCGCCGCCTGGTGCTCAACGGGGCGGCCTATTTCAGCCAGTACGACGACATCCAGGTCACGGTGAACCAGACGCCGCGCAACTTCGTGGCCAACGCCGCGGCCGGGGAGATCAAGGGCTTCGAGATCGAGGCCGTCGCCCGCCCGGCCCCCGGCTGGGACGTCAATCTCGCCGTCGGCCACACCAAGACCGAGTACACCGAGGTCGGCCAGGGCCTGGGGCCCACCCAGGTCCTGCCCATCAAGCTGTCCACCAAGTTCGTGAAGTCGCCGGAATGGACGGTCAACGCCGGGCTGCAGCACCGCATCGAGCTGGGCCAGGTCGGCTCCCTCACCCTGCGCGGCGACGTCAGCTACTTCGGCAAGTACTACAACGACATCGCCAATGACCCGGACCTGGCCCAGAAGGCCTACAGCCTGGTGGGCGCGCGGATCACCTGGGCCTCGGTCGACGAGACCTGGCGGATCGAGGCCTTCGGGACCAACCTCACCGACGAGCAGGTCAAGGCCAGCGGCAATGCGTCGAGCGGCGCCTTCGGCCTGAAGGAGGCCAGCTACGGCCCGCCCATGGAGTGGGGCGTGTCCCTGGCGCACGACTTCTAGAGCGTGACAGCCTGAAGTGGATACCCGTTCAGGCTGTCACACCCTAACCCCAAGACGACGAGCCTGTTTGTCCGTTTCAGATGAATCCATCTGAAACGGACAGGCTCTGGCGGGGCGCTGATGGCGCCGAGGCGCGAGCGCAGAGATCCTGGCGCTCGCCCAACCCGCCCGCTAGGCTTCCCCAAGATCAGGGGAGATGTTCATGTCCGGGCCGCTCGCGCTCCGCGCGCTCTTGGCGCTTACGCTGCTCTCGGCCACGGCCTGCGCCACCGCCGCGCCTCTACCGCCCCCGCCGAAGACCAGCTTCACCCCTGAGATCGCCCACTTCGCAGAGCTGGACCAGGCCGCCCCGCCCAAGCCCTGCGGCTTCCTATTCACCGGCTCCTCAAGCGTCCGCTTCTGGAAGACGCTCGATCAGGACATGGCGCCCTATCGCGTCATCAACCGTGGCTTCGGCGGCTCGCAGATCGCCGACGTGACCCTCTATTTCGACCAGGTGGTGCGCCCCTACCGGCCCCGCGCCATCTTCTTCTATGCCGGTGAGAACGACATCAACGCTGGCAAGGCGCCCGTCCAGGTCGTGGCCGACTTCCAGCGGTTCATGGATATGAAGGACCAGCGCCTGGGCAAGACCAAGGTCTATTTCATCGCCCTCAAACCCTCCAAGCTGCGCTGGGGCCAGCTCGCCCAGCAGGCGCAGGTCAACGCCCGGATCAAGGCCCTCGCCGACAAGCGCACCGACCTCGACTATGTCGACGTGGTCCCGGCCATGCTGGACGGCGGCCAACCCCGGGACATCTATGTCGCCGACGGCCTGCATATGACCCCGGCGGGTTATGAGCTGTGGACCCAGGTCGTCCGCCCGGTGGTGGAACAGGAGGCCAAGACCGGCGCCGCCTGCAAGGGTTAGCCCCGCGCAAAGCGCTTGGCGCCGTGGCTCATCGGGTTATCGTCGTTCACATGACCGCCCGACAGAGGCGGCGCGGAGGAACGAGCCCATGAAGTTCACCTGGTTCAACCTGATGCCGTGGCCCTATCTGCCGGACGATTTCCGGGAGAAGAACCGGTCGGTCTGGGTCGATATCGACCAGAAGCTGTTCGACCCGGCCAAGAGCCATGAGGTCTACAACACCTATATG
>NZ_JAUSLW010000136.1 GCF_030645195.1 Phenylobacterium sp.
GTGCAGGATCGCCCGCCAGCCATTGGCGACCAGCTGCAGCACGCCATGGGTGACGAAGGCCGCCGAGACCGGCAGGACCAGGGCCAGGCCGCCCATCAGGACGAGGCCGCCGGCCATGCCGAACACCCCTGAGAGGGTGGCGGTCACGAAGGCCAGGACAGTGATGAAGAGGGCTGCGAGCGCGCTCATGGGGTCGTCCTCCGGTTGCGCCGGCTTCGTCGAGGGGGACACAGGCCCCCTCCGATCGCCGGACAGCTGCGCATCGTGCGCGGAATGTGCGGGTCCGCCCGCTCACCCTCCGGAGGAAGGCGCTGTGCTCGAACCTCCGCCGGTCGCGGCGAAGGGAGGCCAGGGATCACGCGACGGCGGATCGACCCGGCGGCTCGGGGAGCGTTTTGCGTCTACACCCGAACAAGCGGGGCCGTCGAGAGGGGCGGGAAGACGTGCTGAGTTCCGTCGGAGATCCTCAGACTATTGCACGGAGCAGGTCGAGGCGCGCCCTCCGGGGTGCCGAAGCGGCCTCGGCTTCTATGCGCAATGCCGCTTTCTGGGCGTCGAGATCGCTGCCGAAGAAGGCGTGGCCTTGGTTGACGAATCTCCGCCAAGAAATCAGCGGCGCGATCCACACAGCGACGCAGTCTCTATGCGACAGTTGGCCCAGATAGCGGGATGGCCCTGCCCAATCGGCATCAAGCGCCGCGAAGACGACTGACATCGCTTGCTGTTCTGTCTCGGCCCGCGCCTGGCGGGCGGCGTAGAAGCCGAACCACTCTCCGGTCGGCTTCACCCCTTGGCCCTGGATGATGAAACGATAAGTCGGCAAGCTTCTGCTCCATGATCGCCAAAGCTCATTAGCAGCGGGACGCTCCTTACATCCCCCAATTCCTCCTTTCGGTTGATCGACCCGACCCATGATGGACTCGCCAAGCGACATCCAGCTGGACCACGACCCCGCCGGATGGGCGGCCGACCTGCTGGCTCGCCACGGCCTGGAGGCCGGCGGCCTTGAACCGATGGCGGGATGGTCCAATGCGATCTGGGCCAGCGAGACTCATGTCGTGCGGATCGCCTCGGGGCGGTTTGCCGGGTCTCTGAGCCATGAGGCCGCCGTGCTGCGGGCCCTGGCGCAGGTCCCCTGCCCACGGGTGACAGCCACCGGCCAAGCGGGCGAGCGGGAATGGATGATCCAGACGCGCCTGCCGGGGACGAACCTGATGCGGCTCTGGCCAGGCCTGGACCTCGCCGAGCGCGAGCGGGCGGTGCGGTCCCTGGCGCAGGCGATGCGCGCCGTCCACGCCACGCCGCTGGCGCCGGACCTGAGGGAACCGCCCTGGCGAGCCGCCGCCCTGCGGCCGGGGGGCGACCCCTCGGTGGCCTTGCGGGTTCATCCGAGCCATGTCCGCCGGCTCGTGGCGGCCAACCGGGAACGGGGAACGGCGCCGGACGCCCTGCTGACGGCGGCGGCCGGCTTCATCGAGGATCGCCTGGCCTGTTTCGCGGGCGACGCCGAGGTCCTGACCCACGGCGATCTCGCCTTCGCCAATGTGATCTGGGACGGGACCCGCGCGGGCCTGGTGGACTTCGAGAGCGGGGGAGCGGCGCCCATCGACCGGGAGCTGGATGTGCTGCTCCGGTTCCTCGGCGCCCCCGAGGCCTTCAGCCCCGACGCCGCTCCGGGGTCGGCCGCCGCCTACGCCCCTGTGCTCGGATGGCTGAGGGACGCCTATCCCGAACTGTTCGCCCACCCGGCCTTGGCCGACCGGCTGGCGGTCTATGACGCCCTGTGGGAGCTGACCCAGCTGATGAACTATCTCTCCGACCACCCGCGCGACACGGCGCGGCGGCTGGCGGCGATCCTGGCCGGGCGGGCGCCCTGGATGACCGCCCTGGCGCTCTAGATCGGCGCGCGCTCGGACTCGACGGTCGCCGCGATCCGTTCGGCGGGCGGCCGCAGGCGCTCGTCGGCGGCCAGCAACTCCGCCAGGTCCGTCATCGCCGCTTCGTCCGCGCGGCTGGAGATGTCCGCCAGCTTGTCGATGAGGGCGGTCTCCTTCATGCCGGCCTCGTCGAGAGCCAGGCCGTACCAGCCCCAGGGCAGGAACTCGAGGTTCTGCAGGGCGGCGAGGTCCTGGAAGACGTCGCCATAGACCTCCACCAAGCCCCACATCGGCGTGCCCGAGACGCCGAAGGTCATGGGGTCGGCGCCCTGGCGGCAGGCGCGCCAGGCGTCGCCGGCCACCCGGAAGCGGTCGCGGGGAACGTCCAAGGTGTCGAGGGTCAGGCCGAACAGCTTGTGCTGCACGGCGTCCACCTGGGGATCGACCAGCACCCAGCGGCCCTGGCTCTCATGCCAGTACTCGCCGACCCAGTGGTCGACGTGCTTGCCCGGCTGGAAATAGTTGGCGAAGCCGCAGCGGACGCGGGCGGCGTAGCCCTTCCGGCGCAGGACGCCGGCCAGGAGGGTGGCGAAGTGGCGGCAGACGCCGACCACGCGGCGGTCCGGCGCGCGGGCCTCGGCGAGGGGGCGATCGTCCAGGCGCAGGGCCTGGCGCAGCATCGCGGCGGCCCCGTGGATCTGCTTTTCGGCGGCGCGGTCGGGACCGAGGGCGACGCCATAGGCGCCCACCAGCCCCTCGTGGATCAGCAGGCCCTGGACGAAGGCGACGAGGGTCGCGACATCGGCGGACAGGGCGTCGATCTCGGCTTCGAAGCCCCCCAGGCCGGTGAAGACGCCGGGGGTCCGATAGCGGTCGAGGATGTCGGTCATGGGTGACCTCCCAAGGGAGGCCAGACTAGGCGAGAAGCGGCGGGGGCCGAAGCCCCCGCCTGATCCCTAGTTCCGCCAGACGGCGGCCGAGGTCGCGTCGGCCGGCATCTCGCGGTACTGGCGCAGCTCGTTGCGGCCCACCACCATGTGGTGGACCTCGTCGGGGCCGTCGGCGATGCGCAGGGTCCGCGTCGAGGTGTACATGCGGGCCAGCGGGGTGTGCTGCGACACGCCGAGCGCGCCGTGCATCTGGATGGCCTCGTCGATGATCTCGCAGACCCGCTCGGGCACCAGGGCCTTGACCATGTGGATCCAGATGCGGGCTTCCTGGTTGCCCAGGACGTCCATGGCCTTGGCGGCCTTGAGCACCATCAGGCGCATGGCCTCGATGTCGATGCGGGCGCGGCTGATCTTCTCGATATTGCCGCCGAGCTGGACGAGCGGCTTGCCGAAGGCCTCACGGGAGAGACCGCGGGTGACCATCAGGTCGAGCGCCTTCTCGGCCTGGCCGATGGCGCGCATGCAGTGGTGGATGCGGCCGGGGCCAAGGCGCAGCTGGGAGATCTCGAAGCCGCGGCCCTCGCCCAGCAGCATGTTCGACGCCGGCACGCGGACATTGTCGAAGATGATGTGCATGTGGCCGTGGGGCGCGTCGGGATCGCCGAACACGTTCATGGGGCCGACGATCTTCACGCCGGGCGCGTCGGTGGGGACCAGGATCTGCGACTGGCGCAGGTTGGGCGGGCCGTCGGGGCTGGTCTGGACCATGGTGATCATGATCTTGCAGCGCGGATCGCCGGCGCCGGAGA
>NZ_JAUSLW010000141.1 GCF_030645195.1 Phenylobacterium sp.
GCGGGTTCGATTCCCGCTACCCGCTCCATCTCTCAAACGCCCGTAGGATCCCATGGCCAAGGAAAAGTTCGAACGCAATAAGCCGCACTGCAACATCGGCACGATTGGTCACGTTGACCATGGCAAGACGACGCTGACGGCTGCGATCACGATGACGCTGGCGAAGGCCGGCGGTGCGAAGGCGATGGCCTATGCGGACATCGACGCGGCTCCTGAAGAGAAGGCGCGTGGGATCACGATCAACACGGCGCACGTGGAATATGAGACGGCCAACCGTCACTACGCCCACGTCGACTGCCCTGGCCACGCCGACTATGTGAAGAACATGATCACCGGCGCGGCGCAGATGGACGGCGCGATCCTGGTGGTGTCGGCCGCCGACGGCCCGATGCCGCAGACCCGCGAGCACATCCTGCTGGCCCGTCAGGTGGGTGTTCCCGCCCTGGTGGTCTACATGAACAAGGTCGACCTGGTGGACGACGCCGAGCTGCTGGAGCTGGTGGAGATGGAGGTGCGCGAGCTCCTCTCCTCGTATCAGTTCCCGGGCGACGACATCCCGATCACCATGGGTTCGGCCAAGGTGGCGATCGACGGCGGCGACCCCAAGATCGGGGAAGAGTCGATCCTGGCGCTGATGAAGACGGTGGATGAATACATCCCGCAGCCGGAGCGTCCGGTGGACCTGCCGTTCCTGATGCCGGTGGAAGATGTGTTCTCGATCTCGGGCCGCGGCACGGTGGTCACGGGCCGGATCGAAAAGGGCATCGTCAAGGTCGGCGAGGAAGGCGAGATCGTCGGCATCCGTCCGGTCCAGAAGACGGTCTGCACGGGCGTGGAAATGTTCCGCAAGCTGCTTGACCAGGGCCAGGCGGGCGACAACGTCGGCGTGCTGCTGCGCGGCACCAAGCGTGAAGACGTCGAGCGCGGTCAGGTTCTCTGCAAGCCGGGCTCCATCACCCCGCACACCAAGTTCGTCGCCGAAGCCTACATCCTGAACAAGGAAGAGGGCGGCCGTCACACGCCGTTCTTCACCAACTACCGCCCGCAGTTCTACTTCCGCACCACGGACGTCACCGGCGTCGTCAAGCTGCCCGAGGGCACCGAGATGGTCATGCCCGGTGACACCACCGACATGACG
>NZ_JAUSLW010000155.1 GCF_030645195.1 Phenylobacterium sp.
GACGGCGTCGCGGTGGCCTTCCCACATCATGTGCAGGGCGACATAGAGCACGATCAGCAGGCCGATATAGCCGATCCACCGATGGCGGTGCAGCAGGCCGGCGATCCAGTTGGCCGCCACGCCCATGAGGGCGATGGAGAAGATCAGGCCGAAGACCAGAACCATCGGATGCTCGCGCGCGGCCCCGGCCACGGCCAGGACATTGTCCAGGCTCATGGACAGGTCGGCGATCAGGATCTGGAGGAAGGCGGCCCGGAAGGTCTTCACCTCCCGCACCCGCGGGTGCTCGGATAGCGCGTCGGCCTGGGCGTGGGTGGCCTGTTCGCGCATCTCGCGCCACATTTTCCAGCACACCCAGAGCAGCAGCAGGCCGCCGCCGAACAGCAGTCCGATGATGCCCAGGAGCTGGGCGGTGATCAAAGCAAAGCCGATCCGCATGACCACCGCCGCGGCCAGCCCCCAGAGGATGACCTTGCGCCGCTGCTCGGCCGGCAGGCCGCCGGCCGCCAGGCCCACGGCCACGGCGTTGTCGCCGGCCAGGACCAGGTCGATCATGATCACCTGCAGGAAGGCCGTCGCGGCGGCCAGGGCTCCCGGGTCGATGAGACTCTCCATGGCTAGTCCGCCTCCGCGTGATGCGCCGCGACGAAGATGACGGCCTTGCGTCCCGGCCGCCTATGCAGCCCTGGCGACGAAGGCGCCACGGCCAAGACCGAGTCGCGAGCGAACGCCAGATGGGTCACCACGATTTGAAGGACGGCGGCGAGAACGCCGAAAGCGGGCGAGTGAGCAACGAAGGGCATGGGCCTTCAATGCGGCGCCCGACGCGACAGGGCAAGCCGATGACGCCCTGCAGCGCCAGTTGGGAAACCCTAGGCGATCGGCGGGCGGTCCCACCCACCGACCGCCCTCCCCACGAAGGGGAGGGCGGGGGTCTTAGTGAGCGTGCGCGGGCTCTTTGTAGTGAGCGTCATGGCCCTCGTGCGCGGCGTGACCATGGTCGTCATGAGCCGCATGGCCATGATCGTCGTGCGCCGCGGCGTGGCCGTGGTCGTCGTGCGCGGCATGGGCGTCGCCGTGACCGTGGTCGTCATGGGCCGCATGGCCATGATCGTCGTGCGCGGCGTGGCCGTGATCGTCATGGGCCGCGGCGTGGCCGTGATCATCGTGCGCGGCGTGGGCGTCGTGACCATGGTCGCCGTGGGCGTCGCCATGACCCTCGTCGTGGTGGTGCGAGGCGATGGCGCCAGCTCCCGCCGCGCCGGCCGCGGCCGCCGCCAGGGGCGCAGCCAAGCCGCCATGATGTTCTTCCGGTTCGGCGTGGGTCGTCCCGGTGTCGGTCATGGTGCGGAACTTGCGGCGACGCTCGGCGCGGCGACGGCTCTCCGAGACGCCGCGGGCCAGGGCGATCAGCAGGGCGAGCGCCGCCAGCACCAGGGCGCCGGCCACCACCTTGTTGGAGGGCACGGGCCCCACGCCGGGCACGGCGACGTCCTTCATCCCCGGGATGCTGAGCTTGCTCAGCAGGCCGGAGAGGTTGACGCTCTTCTTCAGACCCGAGAAATCGAAGCCCTTCTTCTTGGCGGGGGCCTCCGGCATCATCGCGGCCAGCGCCTGTTCGATGCTGGCCAGGGAGAAGGTCATCGGCGGCTTGATCCCGGCTAGGCGGGCGTCGATGTCGGCCTTCAGGGGGCCACGCTCGCCGGCGCCGGGCTTGACCTGCCAGTTGAAGGCGGCGCCTTCGCCGGTCTTGAGCTTGGCGGTCTGCGGACCGTTCGGGGTGATCTCATAGCCGGCGCCCGACAGGGTGGCGGTGACCTCGGCTTTCTTGGCGGCCTTGGTCAGGCCGAGCTTGGCCGCTTCGCGCTGGATCGTGGCCAGCAGGGTCTGGGGCAGGGACAGGGACACCTGGCCGGCCTGGCCCTTGGTGACGGCCTCGGGGACGGCGAGCTTGGAGCCGGCCGCCACCTCGCCGCCGACGGCGGTCTGCAGCTTGGCGAGCTTGGGATCGGCGGGAACCGCCAGCCCCGTGGCCGGGAAGCTGGGCTGGGGCGCCTTGGCCAGGGCGGGCGCGGGCTTGGGCGCGGGCGCAGGCTTGGCCTGTTCCACCACCTTGGGCGCCGCGGCGGTCACGGGCTTGGCGGCGACGACCGCCGGCTTGGCGGCCACCGCCGGGCGCGGCTTGGCCGGCGCGTAATAGGTCTGGGCGACCACCGGATGGCGGGCGCGGGTTCCCGAGCTGACATGGGCTCGGGGTGCGTAACGGGCGCCGTAGACCATGCGGCGCTCGCGGGCCGACATGTCTTCAGGGTTGGCGACCGGCGCCATGGCCGTCACCAGGACGCCGTCGGCGCGGCGATAGGTGACCAGCCGATCCGCAGATCGCGAGGCGGGCCGCGAGGCCGAGGCCATCTGCTGTCCGCCGCCGGGTCCGCCCATCAGGCCGGTGCCGTCGGCGGCGCCGGGCGCGGCGCCCATCAGTTCGGGGGGCGGAGCCTGGGTGTAGGCGTCCGGGGGAGGGGCGACCTCGTGGGAGGTGGGGCCGCTGCAGCCCGCAGCGGTCAACAGCACGGTCGCGGCAGCGCCGCGCAACATCCACTTGGTCAACATAATCGCCATTGGGGCCCCCATCCCATGTCGAGATCAGAGCCGTACACTGGCCCTAAACCTTAACAGTCGCGCAACAGATCACGCTCTGGGCCGGAAATCAAAAGGGGGAATCGCGTGGCGGGTATTCAATTCCCCTCAAGCGCGAGTGCGGGAAGCCTCGTATAGCGCCACCGCGGCGGCGGCCGAGACGTTGAGGCTCTCGAAACCGCCCGGCATGGGAATCTTTCCCAGAGCGTCGCAGTGCTCGGCCACCAGCCGGCGGATGCCCTCGCCCTCCGAACCCAGGACCAGGACGGTTGGGGTTCCGTCCAGCGCCTGCTCCAGGGCCTGGTCGGCGCTCCCGTCCAGGCCCACGGCCCGCCAGCCGAGGTCGGCCAGGGTCTCCAGGGCCCGCGACAGGTTCACCACATGGGCGGTGGGGATCTGGTCCACGGCGCCGGCGGCGGCCTTGGCGAGCGCCCCGGTCAGTTTCGGCGCATGGCGGTCCTGCAGGATGACGCCCGCCGCCCCGAAGGCCGCGGCCGAGCGCAGGATGGCGCCGACGTTCTGCGGATCGGTGACCTGGTCGAGCATCAGCACCACCGCGCCGGACCTGGCCTCAAACTCTTCCAGGGCCACCGGCTCCAGCAGGGCGACCTGCAGGGCCAGGCCCTGGTGAACCGCGCCGCTGGGCAGGTTGTGGCTGATGACGCCGGGCTCGACGATCTCCAGCGCCGGGTTGCGGCCGAATCGCGCCGTGAGCTCCTTGGCGCGGTCAGCGGTGGCCAGCAGGCGGTCGGCCGGTTCGCGGGCCGGATTGGCCAAGGCGGCGCTCACGGCGTGCCAACCCCAGAGCCAGTCGTCGGAAACCGCGTCCCGCCGTCCGGAATGCCTTCCGTGGGGCCCCTTCTTAGAACCCTTCCAGGGCGCGTTGCGTTCGCTGTGTGACGACACTATAAGGCGCACTCCAAATCGGGAACCGGACAGATTTCCCGCCGCTCGCGCCCGGCTTTAGCACCGGACGCACCGATCGGCGGAGGCTTTTTGTTCGGACCTCGGTGTGGCTCCGAGCGCGCTGGGGGAATGTCCCGAGTGGCAAAGGGGGGGGACTGTAAATCCCCTGGCGTACGCCTTCGTAGGTTCGAGTCCTACTTCCCCCACCACGCGCCGGAGCGAAACTCTATGGAGGCTCGCTCACGAGCACCCCGTTTTGCGGGTATAGCACAATGGTAGTGCAGCAGCCTTCCAAGCTGAGGATGCGGGTTCGATTCCCGCTACCCGCTCCATCTCTCAAACGCCCGTAGGATCCCATGGCCAAGGAAAAGTTCGAACGCAATAAGCCGCACTGCAACATCGGCACGATTGGTCACGTTGACCATGGCAAGACGACGCTGACGGC
>NZ_JAUSLW010000145.1 GCF_030645195.1 Phenylobacterium sp.
CGAGGCGCCGCCCACCAGGGCGCCGCCCACCTCGTCGGCGTGGAGAATCTCGGCGGCGTTGGAGGGCTTCACCGAGCCGCCGTAGAGGATCGCCACTGTCGCGCCGTGGGCGCCAAAGATTTCCGTCAGGGTGGCGCGGATGGCGCGGTGGACCTCGACGATCTCCTCGGTGGAGGGGGTGAGGCCGGTGCCGATGGCCCAGACCGGCTCATAGGCCACGCAGAAGGCCTTGCCGGCCAGGGCGGCGGGCAGAGAGCCCCTCACCTGCCCGGTGACCACCTCCAGGGCCTTGCCGGCCTTGCGCTGCTCCAGGGTCTCGCCGACGCAGACGATGGGTTCGAGGCCCGCGGCCAGGGCCGCCACCGTCTTGGCGGCCACCAGGGCGTCGGTCTCGCCATAGCCGCTCCGACGTTCGGAGTGGCCCAGGATGACCAGCTCGGCGCCGGCGTCGGCCAGCATGCTGGCGGCGATGTCGCCGGTATAGGCGCCGGCGGCCTCGGCGCGGCAGTCCTGGCCGCCCACCAGCACATTGGTGGCCTTCAGCGCATTGGCCATGCGCGAAACCAGGGTGGCCGGCGGGCAGATGGCGACACGGGCCCGGGTCGATCCGAGGCCGGCGGCGGTGGCCAGGGCCTCCCCGAGGGACGCGGAATCCCCGTTCATCTTCCAGTTTCCGGCGATCAGGGGGGTGGGGGCGGTCATCAAGGCCTCGCTTTTGTCGTGTTCCTTGGGCGAGTAAGGCGCCTTGTGAATTCTGTCACGCGCTTGCGGGGGCCAAGCGGCCTCCACTATACCGCCCGTTCCACTGCTCGCCCCGCGGGGCCAGGAAGACCGTCCACATGCTCGCCGCCATCCGTACCTTCGCGAAATCCTGGGTCGCCGCCCTGCTGATCGGCCTGCTGGTCATCAGCTTCGCCCTCTTCGGAATCAACGACGTCTTCAAGGGCGGGGTTTCCAACTCCGTCGTCACGGCGGGATCGCGGAAGGTCTCGGTGACCGATTTCAAGCGGGAGTTCGACAATTTCCGCAAAGGCGCCGAGCAGCAGGTGGGCCAGCCGATCACCAATGAGATCGCCGCGGCCAACGGCCTGGACACCCGGGTCCTGAACGACGTCGCCAACCGCGAGGCCTTCGGCGAGATGCTGTGGAAGATCGGCGTGCGGCCCTCCGACGTGCTGATCACCCGCGAGCTGCAGAAGATCCCGGCCTTCTTCGACCAGGTGTCCGGCCGCTTCGACAAGAACCTCTACGCCCAGCGCCTGAACGAAAACGGCCTGACCCCGCCGGCCTTCGAGATGATCATGCGCGACCAGATCGCCGAGGCGCACCTGGCCTCGGCCTTCGCCAACGGTCTGCGCGTACCCCGCGCCTACACCGCGCTCGGCGCGATCTACGGGCTCGAAAGCCGCGACGTGGGCTACTTCACGATCGACCCGCGCACCGTGGCCCCGCCGCCCCTGCCGACCGACGCCCAGCTCACGACCCTGATGAAGGAGAACGCCGCGGCCCTGACGCGGCCCGAGTTCCGCGTCCTGACCGTGGTCCGCTTCAGCCCCGCCATGGTCAGCGCCAACCTGGCCATCGACCCGGCGGAGCTGCAGAAGCGCTTCGAGTTCCGCAAGGACACCCTGTCGCGGCCCGAGACCCGCAGCCTGATCCAGATCCCGGTGAAGGACGCCGCGGCCGCCCAGGCGGTGGCCGCCCGCCTGGCCAAGGGCGAGGCCCCGGCCGCCATCGCCAAGTCCCTGGGCGTCGACGCCATCACCTATGCCGACAAGCCGCGGGCGGCCATCGCCGACCCCAAGGTGGGCCAGGCGGCCTTCAGCCTGCCGGTGGGTCAGATCACCCCGGTGAAGGGCGACCTTGGCTTCGCGGTGATCGCCGTCAGCAAGATCACGCCCGGCCAGGCCGTCACCCTGGAGCAGATCCGGCCCCAGCTGGAGGCCGAGCTGCGCAAGGACGCCGCGGCCGAGAAGGTCTACGAGATGACCCAGGCCTATGACGATGCCCACGGCGGCGGCGCCAACCTGATCGAATCGGCCAAGAAGGCCAATGTGCCGGTGCTGACCCTCGGCCCGGTCTCCGAACAGGGCGGCAGCCCGCTGGGCCAGCCGGTGGCCGGGGTCAACGAGAAGCTGCTGAAGACCGCCTTCAGCCTGCCCCAGGGCGGGGAGAGCGAAGTCGAGGAGGCCGGCCAAGGCGAATACTACGCCATCCGCGTCGACAAGATCATTCCCAAGGCCCTGCCGCCGCTCGCCGAGGTCAAGCCGCAGCTGACCCGCGTCTGGATGATGCGCGAGATGGTCAAGCGCCTGCAGGCCAAGGCCGACGAGCTGGCCGCGCGGGTCCGCAAGGGCGAGAGCCTGGAGACCGTCGCCGCCGCCGTGGGCGGCCGCGTGGGCCACGTGGCGGGCGTCGACCGCCAGAACGCCGGCCAGAACCAGGTCCTGTCCCGCGACGCCCTGATCAAGGCCTTCGACGCCAAGTCCGGCGAGGTGTTCACCGCCGAGGCCACAACCTTCGGCCTGATCGTGGGCAAGCTGGAGGCGGTCCGCGCCCCCACCGGCCCGACGCTGGCCCGCATCACCGAGGAAAGCCGTCCCCAGATGACCGAGGGGACCTTCCGCGAGATCCAGGAGGACGCCCGCAAGGCCGCGCGGTCCCTCGTGAAGGTGAAGACCTATCCCAACAACGCGCGCATCGCGCTCGGCCTCGAACCCCTCGAGACCAAGAAGGACGCCAAGGGCGCCAAGACGGAGACGGCGAAGTGACGATCGAACCTGCGTTTGCGGACTTTGAGCAGAAATATGCCCAAGGCGCGCCGCAGGTGGTCTGGACCCGTCTGATCGACGACCTCGAGACCCCGGTCTCGGCCTATCTGAAGATCGCCCACGGCCGACCCTACGCCTTCCTGTTCGAGAGCGTGGAGGGCGGCGCCTGGAGGGGCCGCTATTCCGTGATCGCCATGAAGCCCGACCTCGTCTGGAGGTGCCGGGGCGATGTGGCGGAGATCGCGCAAGGGCCCGGCATCGCCGCCGGCCAGTTCGTCACGCAGGCGGGCGGCGCCCTGGATTCGCTGCGCGACCTGGTGGCGGCCTCGCGCCTGGACCTGCCGGCGGGCCTGCCGCCCATGTCGGCGGGCGTGTTCGGGGCCATCGGCTACGACATGATCCGGCTGGTGGAGAAGCTGCCCGACGTCAATCCCGACCCGCTGGACCTGCCCGACGGCCTGATGATCCGGCCCTCGATCGTGGCCATCTTCGACGCCATCGCCCAGGAGATCATCCTGGTGACCACGGTGCGGCCCGACGGGCTGTCGGCGCGCCAAGCCTTCGACGCCGCCACGGCGCGCCTCGAAGGGGTGATGGCCGATTTCCGCAAGCCGGCGCCGCCCCTGGCGGGCGACGGCGTGGCCGAGCCCGACGCCTTCACCACCCCGGTCAGCCGCGAGGACTATCGCGCCATCGTCGAGCGGGCCAAGGACTACATCCGCGCCGGGGACATCTTCCAGGTGGTGCCGAGCCACCGTTTCCGGGCGCCCTTCAGCCGCGATCCCTTCGCCCTCTACCGCTCCCTGCGGCGGATGAACCCCTCGCCCTTCCTGTTCTATCTGAACTTCGGGGACTTCCAGCTGGCGGGCTCAAGCCCGGAAATCCTGGTGCGTCTGCGGGACGGCAAGATCACCATCCGCCCCATCGCCGGCACCCGTCCCCGCGGCGCGACGCCGGAGGAGGACCTGGCCCTGGAGGCCGAACTGATCGCCGACCCCAAGGAGCGGGCCGAGCACCTGATGCTGCTGGACCTGGGCCGCAACGACGTGGGCCGGGTGGCGATGCTGAACAAGCCCGGCGCCAATGAGCCCCCCAAGCCGTCCAAGGGATCGCACGTCCGGGTGACGGCCAGCTTCTTCGTCGAGCGCTACAGCCACGTCATGCACCTGGTCTCCAATGTCGAGGGCGATGCGCCGGAGGGACTGGACCCCGTGGACGTGCTGATGGCCGCCCTGCCCGCCGGCACGCTCTCGGGCGCGCCCAAGGTCCGGGCCATGCAGATCATCGACGAGCTGGAGCTGGAAAAGCGCGGCATCGCCTATGCCGGGGCCGTGGGCTATTTCGGCGCCGACGGCTCGGTGGACACCTGCATCGTCCTGCGCACCGCCTGCTTCAAGGACGGGATGATGTACGTCCAGGCCGGCGGCGGGGTGGTGGTCGATAGCGATCCCGACGCCGAGTACGACGAGACCCTGCACAAGGCCCGCGCCCTGCGCCGCGCGGCCGAGGAAAGCTGGCGCTTCGTATAGTTGAGGTGTCTAGCGGTCGCCCTGCACGACGTGCTGGGTGATCACCGGCGGCGCCAGGATCATGGCGGTGGCCAGGGTCAAGGCGGTCGAGGCCGCGAAGGCCGCGGCGCAAAGCACCGGCCACATGGATTCCTTGGCCGCCGGCGTCGCCAGCAACAGGCGGGCGCGGGCGATCTGGTCGGCGTCGAGGACGGAATCAGCGGGCGGCATGGCCACAGCCTCCGCTCAACTTGCACCCGGCGCAATGCGCGGACTTGGCGCAGGAGCGCCTACAGCCTAGATGGACGATCATGATCCTGGTCATCGATAACTACGACAGCTTCACCTACAACCTCGTCCACTATCTGAACGAGCTGGGGGCGGAGACCCTCGTCTATCGCAACGACGCCCTGACGGTCGCGGAGGCCCTGGGGCTCAAGCCCGACGGGGTCCTGCTGTCGCCGGGGCCCTGCACCCCCAACGAGGCCGGCATCTGCCTGGGACTCATCGGCGGCGCGCCGCAGGATCTGCCGATCCTGGGGGTCTGCCTGGGCCATCAGGCGATCGGCCAGGCCTTCGGCGGCCAGGTGGTGCGCGCCAAGGCGATCATGCACGGCAAGACCAGCCCCATCCACCACACCGGCAAGGGGGTGTTCGCCGGCCTGCCCAACCCCTTCACCGCCACCCGCTATCACAGCCTGTCGGTGGCCAAGGAGACCATGCCCGACGTCCTGGAGGTCACCGCCTGGACCGACGACGGCGAGGTCATGGGCTTCCAGCACAGGACCCGGCCGATCCACGGGGTGCAGTTCCACCCCGAATCCATCGCCACCGAGGGCGGCCACCAGCTGCTGGCCAATTTCCTGGACCTGGCCGGCGCGCCGCGGACTGTCCCGGCCTGATGTCGGACGCCTTCAAGCCTCTGCTGGGCCTGCTGGCCGACGGCGCGACCCTGTCGGAGGAGGACGCCGGAAACTTCTTCGCCGCCTGCCTGCGCGGCGAGCCGACGCCTGCCCAGGTGGCCGCGGCCATCACCGCCATGCGCCTGCGCGGCGAGACGGTGGGCGAGATCACCGCCTGCGCCCGGGCCATGCGCCGCGCCGCGGTGACGCTGGATCATCCCCATGACGTCATCGACGTCTGCGGCACTGGCGGGGATGGCCTGCACACCCTGAACATCTCCACCGCCGTGGGCTTCGTCGCCGCCGGCGGGGGCCTGAAGGTGGCCAAGCACGGCAACCGGGCGCTGTCCTCGCGCTCGGGGGCCGCCGACGTGCTGGCCGAGCTGGGGGTCGACATTTCCGCCTCGACGGAGCGCCAGCTGCAGGCGCTGGACGAGGCCGGCATCTGCTTCATGTTCGCCCAGGCCCACCACGGCGCCATGCGCCACGTCTCGCCGATCCGGGCCGAACTGGGGTTCAGAACCCTGTTCAACCTGTTGGGACCCTTGACGAATCCGGCCGGCGCCAAGCGTCAGGTCATGGGAGTCTTCGCCGAACGCTGGGTCGAGCCCCTGGCGCGCGTGCTGGGCGCCCTGGGCGCCGAACGGGCCTGGGTGGTGCACGGCGGCGGCATGGACGAGATGACCACCACGGGGGAGACCGTGGTCGCCGAATGGCGCGAGGGCCAGTCGCGGCTGTTCACCGTGACCCCCGAGGCCGTGGGCCTGAAGCGCGCGGCCCTGGCCGACCTGACCGGCGGGACGCCCGCCGAGAACGCCGTGGCCCTGCGCGCCCTGCTGGACGGCGAGACCGGGGCCTATCGCGACATCGTGCTGCTGAACGCCGCGGCCGCCTTCCTGGTCGGGGAAAAGGTGGAGACCCTGCGCGACGGGATCGACCTGGCGCGCGCCGTCATCGACGACGGCCGGGCGAGGCGGACCCTGGACCAGCTCGTGGCCATCACGAGCGCGCCGTGAGCGACATCCTCGCCAAGATCGCCGCCTACAAGCAGGGCGAGGTCGCCGAGCGGAAGGCCCTGCGCACCGTGGCCCAGGTCGAGGCCGCCGCGGCTGAGGCTTCGGCGCCGCGCGGGTTCCGCGCCGCCCTGGAGCGGGCCCATGCGCCGGGACGCCTGGCCCTGATCGCCGAGATCAAGAAGGCCTCGCCGTCCAAGGGGCTGATCCGGGAGGACTTCGATCCCCCGGCCCTGGCGCGGGCCTATGAGGCGGGCGGGGCGGCCTGCCTGTCGGTGCTGACCGACACGCCCAGCTTCCAGGGCGCCGACAGCTTCCTGACCGCGGCGCGGGAGGCCTGCGCCCTGCCCGCCCTGCGCAAGGAGTTCCTGGTGGACCCCTGGCAGGTGGCCGAATCCCGGGCGCTGGGGGCCGACGCCATCCTGGTGATCCTGGCCATGGTCGATGATTCCACCGCCCGCGAGCTGATGTCGGAAGCCGCCCGATTCGGCATGGACGCCCTCGTCGAAGTCCACGACGAGGCCGAGATGGCCCGGGCCGGGGCGCTCGGCGCGACCCTAGTGGGGGTCAATAACCGCGACCTGCGCAGCTTCGAGATCGACCTGGCCATCACCGAGCGGCTGGCGGCGCTCGCGCCCGCAAACGCCTTGCTGGTCACGGAAAGCGGCATCTTCACGCCGGCCGACGCCGCCCGCCTGGAGCGCTCCGGGGCCAGCGCCATGCTGGTGGGCGAGAGCCTGATGCGGCAGGCCGATGTCGCCGCCGCCGCCAAGGCGCTGCTGGCCTAGTTTGCGGTCAACTTGACATTAACGAAGAACGTCTAGAGAACATCGGCACGGTTTCTGCTTTGTTCTTTAAGGGCTCTACGTCCATGCTCACCCGCAAACAGCACGAATTGCTCATGTTCATCCATGAGCGGATCAAGGAGAGCGGCGTCTCGCCATCCTTCGACGAGATGAAGGAGGCGCTCGACCTGGCGTCGAAGTCCGGCATCCACCGTCTGATCACGGCGCTTGAGGAGCGCGGCTTCCTGCGCCGCCTGCCGCACCGGGCCCGGGCCCTGGAAGTGGTGAAGCTGCCGCAGCAGGCCACCACCTCCTCGCCGCCCAAGGGCCGCGCGCCCTTCAAACCGCAGCTGGTGGAGGCTGGATCGTCCGCCCCGCAGCCGGCCGCCGCCAACGACACCCGCGAGATCTCCATCCTCGGTAAGATCGCCGCCGGCACGCCCATCGAGGCGATCCAGCAGGAACGCGACCGGATGCACGTGCCCGAGAGCATGCTGGGCGCCGGCGAGCACTTCGCCCTCGAGGTCCAGGGCGACTCCATGATCAACGCCGGCATCCTGGACGGCGACTATGTGGTGATCCGCAAGACCGACACCGCCACCTCCGGCGAGATCGTCGTGGCCCTGGTGATGGGCGAGGAAGCCACCCTCAAGCGCCTGCGCAAGAAGGGGGCCTCCATCGCCCTGGAGGCCGCCAACCCGGCCTATGAGACTCGCATCTTCGGCCCCGACCAGGTCCAGGTGCAGGGCCGCCTCGTCGGCCTGATCCGCAAGTATCACTAGACCCTGACCGTTTCAGATGGACCCATCTGAAACGGCAAGAAGGGTCTAGATTCAAGGAATTAGAACACGTCGGGCGGCGGAACCGGTATCCACTTCCGCCTGACGTGCTCTAGTTCGTCCAAGGGCGCCGGCCCCGCAGGGTCTGCGCCCAGACGATCTTCCAGCCCTGCGCCGTGCGATAGAGCTCGGCCGAGCCGCCGCGGGCGAAGTCGTCCTCGGTGAGCAACAGGACCCCAGGGCAGTCGGTCGCGCTCGCCGCGCCTCGCACCACCACCACATCGGCCCATTGGCAGAACAGCGGCAGCTTCCGCTCGATGGTGGAGGCGCGCCGGGTGAACACGGCGGCCACGCGGGGAGATGAGCCCACCCTCGGCGCGCAGGACCAGCGGTCGCAGTCATAGAGGGCGTCGCGGGCCGCCTGGCCGTCCGCGGCCGGTTCCAGTCCGCGCCGCCGCGCCCAGAGCTCGGCGCCGAACAGCTTGACGTCCGGGCGGAAGAGGACGGCCTGCTTGCCCTCCCGCACCGCCAGGGTCGAGCCGTCGGCGGCGATCCAGATGTCCGGGGCGGGCGGGCGCGGGGTCAGGGTGACAGCCAGCGCCAGGGGCAAACCGGCCCAGCGCAGCGGCCCCTTCCACAGGCAGAGCCACAGGATTCCCAGGAAGGCCGCCGGCAGGGTCCAGGCGGGCGCGCTGGCCACGATGATCTGGGCGTGGGGGAGGCTCGCGGCGGCGGCGGCGATGCGGTTCATGGCGTCGATGGCGACGCCTGCCGCCCCCAGCGGCGCTTCGCCCAGGCCCAGGGGCGCCAGCACCGCCCCCAGGGCCAGGGCCGGCATCATCAGGAAGGACGAGATCGGCGCCACCAGCAGGTTGGCGGCCAGGCCGAAGGTGGAGACCCGGTTGAAGTGCTGCATGGCGAAGGGGCCCGTGGCCAGGCCGGCCACGAAGCTGGCGGCCAGGCTGGCGCCCAGCCAGGTTCCGACCGCCTGGACGCCGCGGATCGGCCAGGGCGCGTTGATCTCCCGCACCGGCCGGGGCCATAGCTCGGCCAGGGCGACGAGCGCCGTGGTGGCCGCGAAGGACATCTGGAAGCCCGGCTCGGTGACCGCCTCCGGCTGCAGGGCCAGGATCGCCAGGGCGGCGATGGCCAGGGTGTGCAGGCTGATGGCGCGGCGATCCACCAGGATGGCCCCGAAGGCGGCACAGGCGGTGATCGCCGCCCGCTCGGCCGGCGCCGGGGCGCCCGACAGCACCAGGTAGCCCAGGACGGCGGCGAAGCCCGCCAGGGCCGCGGCCTTCTTGCTGGAGAGACGCAGGGCGAGCCACGGCCAGGCGGCGATCAGCAGCCGCACGCCGGCGAAGGCGAAGCCGCCGACGATGGCCATGTGCAGGCCGGAAATGGAGATGATGTGGGCCAGGCCCGCCGCGCGCAGGGCGTCCACCTGTTCCCTCGGCACGAAAGCCTCGTGGCCGGTGACCATGGCCGCGGCCAGGCCGCCGCTCTCCACCCCCATCTGATCGACGATCTTCCGCGCCAAGGCCCAGCGGGCGGCGTTGACCCGCATCTCCAGGGCCAGTCGCCAGGGCGGCGGCTCGGCGAAGATTTCGCGCGGCTGGGTCAGGGTGAAGCCGACGCCGCCGATTCCCTCGAAGAAGGCGTCGCGGGCGAAGTCATAGGAGCCGGGGCTGGCCGGCGGCGGGGGCGGGTTGAGCATGCCGCGCACCCGGATGGCGGTCCCGGGGGCTGGGAGGCTCGCGCCGGCTTGCAGTGTCATGCGCGCGCGGATCGGCGTCGCCTCCGGGACCAGACCGCCGACCCGGATCGGCGCCAGCAACAGGCGCGGACCGCCCTGCCCCGGACTGGCGACATCGACGACGAAGGCCTCGATGGTGGCCATGCCCTGGCCGCCGGGCGCCTGGGGCGCGCGGACCTGTTCCGTGCGCAGCTTGCCCGCCGCGAAGCCGCCCAGGGCGAAGGCCGCCAGGGTCAGGGCCACGGCCAGGACGCGGCTGCCGCCCCATCGCGCGCGGATCAGTAGCAGGCCGCCGGCCAGGCCCAGGATGGCGAGCGCCAGCAGCGCCAGGGGTTCTCGCGGCAGGGCGAAATAGACCGCCGCGCCGCATCCGAAGGCCACCGGGGTCCACAGGCTGAGCCGGTCGGCCTGGGCCGCCGCCTGCCGCCGCAGCCAGGCCAGGGCCTCCGCAGCGCTAGGAAGCTTGCGAGCCCGCGTGTTATGAGGCGCCGCGATCGCACCGGCCTCCGCCGGCGCCGCCACAGCCCCAGCCCCGAGTTCGATGTCCGACCGCCCCGTCGTCACCCGTATCGCCCCCTCGCCCACCGGCTACATGCATATTGGCACGGCCCGCACGGCCTTGTTCAACTGGCTTTACGCCAAGCGCATGGGCGGCAAGTTCCTGCTGCGCATCGAGGACACCGACCGCGAGCGCTCCACCCTGCCCGCCGTCCAAGCGATCTTCGACGGCATGGCCTGGCTGGGGCTGACGCCGGACGAGGAGCCGGTCTTCCAGGCCGCCCGCGCCGACCGCCACGTCCTGGCGGCCCAGGAGCTGCTGTCCCGCGGCCGGGCCTACCGCGACTACATGACGCCTGACGAACTGACCGCCGAGCGGGAGATCGCCCGCGCCGAGGGCCGGGCCGTGCGCTCGCCCTGGCGCGACCAGGACGCCAATTTCAACGACCGCCCCTTCGTGGTGCGCTTCAAGGGCCCGCAGGAGGGCGAGACGGTCATCCACGACCTGGTGAAGGGCGACGTCACCTTCAAGAACAAGGACCTGGACGACCTCATCATCCTGCGGACCGACGGCACGCCCACCTATAATCTCGCGGTCATCGTCGACGATCACGAGATGGGAATCACCCATGTGATCCGGGGCGACGACCACCTGAACAACGCCGCCCGCCAGACCCTGATCTACGAGGCCCTGGGCTGGGAAGTGCCGATCTGGGCGCACCTGCCGATGATCCACGGCCCCGACGGCGCCAAGCTGTCCAAGCGCCACGGCGCCCAGGCGGTCAGCGAGTTCGACGACATGGGTTACCTGCCCGAGGCGATGCGCAACTATCTGGCGCGGCTGGGCTGGGGCCACGGGGACGACGAGATCTTCTCCGACGAGCAGGCCCAGGCCTGGTTCGACGTCTCCGACGTGGTGAGCGCGCCGGCCCGCCTGGACTGGGCCAAGCTGAACCACATCAACAACCACTATCTGCGGCAGGCCGAGATCGGCCGGCTCGTCGACCTGACCGTCCGCGTCCTGAAGAGCCGGGGCGAGACCGTGCACGACGGCGACGCCGACATCCTGCACCGCACCATTCCGCTGGTCCGCGACGGCGCCAAGACCCTGCTGGAGCTGGCGGACGCCGTGGTCTTCGCCCTGAAGCGGCGGCCGCTGGAACTTCCGGAAAAGACGCTCGCCCTGCTCACCGACGAGACCAGCGAACGCTTCGCGCGCCTGCGCCATAACCTCGCAGGCCAGGCCGATTGGGATGTCGTCGCCCTTGAGGCGGCCCTGCGCGGCTTCGCCGAAAGCGAGGGGGTGGGCCTTGGAAAGATCGGCCCAGCCTTACGCGGCGTCCTGTCGGGCGGGTCGCCGGCGCCCGACCTCGCCGGCGCCTTGGTAAGTCTCGGAAAAGCGGAAAGTCTGGGTCGGCTTGACGATGCCCTTTCGCCCGCTGCGTAAGCCGGTATAAGGCTCGCCAAACAGGCGTTTTGTTCCAGACATGCGAAGGGGATGGCATGGCCGACATGGCGAAAATGAGCATCGGCTCAAAGACCGTTGAACTCCCGATTCTGAGGGGCGTCGACGGCCCGGCCGTCGTTGATATCCGCAAGCTCTACGCCGAGGCCGACGTCTTCACCTACGACCCCGGCTTCACCTCCACGGCGAGCTGCGAGAGCAAGATCACCTTCATCGACGGCGACGCGGGCGTTTTGCTGCACCGCGGCTATCCGATCGACCAGCTGGCCGAGAAGTCGAGCTTCCTGGAAGTCTGCTACCTGCTGCTGCACGGCGAACTGCCGAACGCGGCCGAGGCCGAGCAGTTCGAGAAGACGATCACCTACCACACCATGCTGCACGAGCAGTTCGATCGGTTTTTCCAGGGCTTCCGCCGGGATGCTCACCCGATGGCGATCATGGTCGGCGCGGTCGGCGCCCTGTCGGCCTTCTATCATGACAGCACGAACGTCGAGGATCCCGAGCAGCGGATGATCTCGTCGCACCGGCTGATCGCCAAGATGCCGACCATCGCGGCGCGGGCCTTCAAGTATTTCCGTGGCCAGCCCTTCGTGCATCCGCGCAACGACCTGTCCTATGCCGAGAACTTCCTGCGCATGTGCTTCTCGGTGCCGGCCGAGGACTGGGTGCCCAACCCGGTGCTGACGCGC
This sequence comes from Phenylobacterium sp., assembly GCF_030645195.1. Lineage (GTDB taxonomy): Bacteria > Pseudomonadota > Alphaproteobacteria > Caulobacterales > Caulobacteraceae > Phenylobacterium. The sequence goes on from NZ_JAUSLW010000145.1 coordinate 12,167, forward strand.
GCCATGGACCGCATCTTCATCCTGCACGCCGACCACGAGCAGAACGCCTCGACCTCGACGGTGCGTCTGGCCGGGTCCTCGGGCGCCAACCCCTTCGCCTGTATCGCGGCCGGTATCGCCTGCCTCTGGGGCCCCAGCCACGGCGGCGCCAACGAAGAAGCGCTGAACATGCTCAAGGAGATCGGCACCGTCGATCGTATCCCCGAGTACGTCCAGGGCGTGAAGGACCGCCGCTATCGCCTGATGGGCTTCGGCCACCGGGTCTACAAGAACTACGACCCCCGCGCGACGGTCATGCAGAAGACCTGCCATGAAGTCCTGGCCGAGGTGGGCAATTCCGACGACCCGTTGCTGAAGGTCGCCATGGAGCTGGAGAAGATCGCCCTCTCCGATCCCTACTTCATCGAGCGCAAGCTCTACCCGAACGTCGACTTCTATTCCGGCATCACCCTGCGCGCCCTGGGCTTCCCGCCCGAGATGTTCACGGTTCTCTTCGCGGTCGCCCGGACCGTGGGCTGGATCGCCCAGTGGAAGGAAATGATCGAGGATCCGTTGCAGAAGATCGGGCGTCCGCGCCAGATCTACACCGGCGCCCCGCTCCGCGACTACAAGCCGATCGACAAGCGCGGCTAAGCCTGCGTCCCGATCGACAAGAAATCATCCGCCGCGCCCCAGGTGCGGCGGATTTTCTTTGTGCGGAGGCGCGGCGGCCGAGACCTCAGCCCCTTGGGCGTCCGGCCAGGATCTTGAGGATAGCGTCGGCGGCGGCGTCGGAGGGGTCGGGACCGCCGCGGCCCATCGTCTCCAGGGCGGCGAACTGGGCCGCCACCTGGCGGGCGCAGAGGGCGGGATCGTCCAGGCGCAGGGCGATCTCCCGGGCCAGGGCCTGGGGCGTGCAGTCGTCCTGGATCAGTTCGGGGGCCACGATCTCACCCGCGGCGATATTGAACAGGGTGATGGGCCGGCGCACCAGGCGGTTGACCAGGGCGTAGGTCAGCTTGTCGATGCGATAACCGATCACCATAGGGCATCCGGCCAGGGCCAGTTCGATGGTCACCGTGCCCGAGCAGGCCATGGCCACCGTGGCGGCTTTCATCGAGTCCAGCTTGGCCTGTTCGCCCTCCACCACGTGGGCCCGGCGCGGCCAGCCGGCCACCTGGGCCTTCACCGCCTCGGCGACGGTGGGGGCGGCCGGGATGACGATCTCCAGGTCCGGGCGGCTGGCCTTGAGCAACAGGGCGGCCTCGGCGAAGGACGGCAGCACCCGGTTGATCTCGCTGGGGCGGCTGCCGGGCAGGACCAGGAGGATCGGCGCCTCGGGGGCGATGTCGTGCTCGGCGCGCAGGCGGGCCGGATCGGCGGCGGAGAAGTCGACCTTCAGGGCCGCGTTGCCGACGAAGGTGGTGGGCAGGCCCTCGGCCTCGAAATAGGGGGCGTCGAAGGTATGGATGGAGAGCAGGTGGTCCACCGAACGGGCCAGAACCTTGGCCCGCCCCCGTCGCCAGGCCCAGACCTGGGGGGCGACGTACTTCACCAGGGGGATGGAGGGATCGAGCTTCCGCAGGCGGTTGGCGACCCGCAGGCTGAAGGCCCAGGAGTCGATCAGCACCACCACGTCGGGCTTCTCCCGCGCCGCCAGGGCCACGGTCTGGTCCACCAGCTTCATGGCCCGGGGATAGACGGCGAGCGCGTCCACGACGCCGAGGATGGAGAGCTGGGCGATGTCGAACAGGCTCTCCACGCCCTGAGCGGCCATCTGGGCTCCGCCGGCGCCGACGAAGCGGACCTTGTCGCCAAGACGGGCGCGCAGGGACTTGGCCAGGCCCGCGCCGCGGTCGTCGCCGGAGGCCTCGGTGGCCACCAGCATGACGCAGAGCGGCCGGGTCATGGTTCCACGCCGACGATGAACAGGCCCAGTTCGTCGGCCATCTCGATCACCGCCTCTCGGTCGAGGACCAGCAGGCGGCCCGCCTCCCCCACGATCCCGGCCAGGCCCGCCGCGGCGGCGCGCTGGACGGTGGCCAGGCCGATGGTGGGCAGGTCAACCCGGGTTTCCTGGATCGGCTTGGGCGCCTTGGCCAGGACCCCGCGATAGGCGCCTGGGGTCCCGCGGATGGCAGTGGGGATCACGTGGGCGACGCGGCGGAGCATGGCGTCGGTGCCCTCCTCGGCCTCCACGGCCAGGACCAGGCCGTCGCAGACCACGGCCCCCTGCCCGACGTCCAGGCGGCCGATCTCCCGGGCCACCAGCAGGGCGCGCTCGATATCGGCCATGTGCTCGGGCCCCGGGGCGACCTTGCCCAGCGGCCCCTTGGCCAGGGACAGGTCGCTCTTGGCCTCGTGGGCGCCCTCGATGACGAAACCCTCCTTGGCGAACTCGTTCAGCACCACCCGCAGCAGGGCGTCGTCGCCATGCCGGGCCGCGGCGATCACCGCCGGCAGCATGGCCAGGCCCCGCAGGTCGGGCTTGAGGGCCTTGAAGTCGGGTCGGCTGACATTGCCCACCAGGCAGACCGCCTGGCACCCGGCGCGCTTGAGCACCTTGATGGTCTTTCCGACCTCGGCCAGGCCGACGTCCGCGCCGGGGAAACGGTTCAGCTCAGGGCCGGCGAAGCCCTTGAGCCGGGCGACGAACACCGGGCGGCCTTCCTGTTCGCAATGCTCGGCGATTTCCACGGGAAGCGTCCCGCCGCCGGCGATCAGGCCCAGCTTGCGCATGGCTGGGACTAGACCTCGCGCTCGGGCAGGCATAGCGGACGGCTGCCGTCGGCGCGGATGAAGTCGATGATTTCCAGCACCTCGTCGCAGCTGGCATAGGTCTCGACCGTGTCGTCCAGGCGCTCCTGGAAGGTGCCCTCGTCGGCGAACAGCATGCGATAGGCCGCGCGCATGGTGTTGATGGTCTCGCGGCTGAACCCGCGGCGCTTCAGGCCCACCAGGTTCAGGCCCTCGAGGTGGGCGTGGTTGCCCCAGACCGAGCCGTAGGGGATGACGTCCTTCACCACGGCCGCCAGGCCGCCGATCATCGCATGGCGTCCGACCCGGGTGTACTGGTGCACCGCCGCCAGGCCGCCGACGATGACATAGTCGCCGATCTGGCAGTGGCCGCCCAGCGTCGCCTGCTTGGTGAGGATCACGTGGTCGCCCACCTTGCAGTCGTGGGCCACGTGGCTCTCGATCATGTAGAAGCCGTCCGACCCCACGCTGGTGACGCCGCCGCCGCCGACCGTGCCGACGTTCATGGTGGCGTGCTCGCGGATGGTGTTGCGATCGCCGATCACCAGCTTGGTGGGCTCGCCCTTGTAGGCGGTGTGCTGCGGCGGGCCGCCCAGCATGGCGAAGGGATAGACGGTGTTGTCCTCCCCCAGCTCGGTATGACCGTCCACGACGATGTGGGAGACGAGCCTGGTGTTGGCCCCCAGCCGGACATTGGGGCCCACGGTGCAGAAGGGGCCGACGACGACGCCTTCGCCCAGTTCGGCGCCCTCGGCGACGATGGCGTTGGGGTGGATCTGAGCGGTCATTGGGTGGCCACCACCATGGCGGCGAACTCGCATTCGGCGGCGACTTTGTCGCCGACCATGGCCTTGCCCTGGAATTTGAAGAGGTCGCCGCGGGCGCGCAGCACCTGGACGTTCAGGCGCAGGACGTCGCCGGGCCGCACCGGCTGGCGGAAGCGGCCGTTGTCCACCGAGACGAAGAAGATGGTCTTGCCGGCCACGTCCACGTCGAGGGACTTGGACATCAGCACCGCGCCCGTCTGAGCCAGGGCCTCGATGATCAGGACGCCGGGCATGACCGGATAGTCCGGGAAGTGGCCCTGGAAGAAGGGCTCGTTGATGGTCACGCACTTGATGCCGACGATGGACTCGCTGGGCTTGTAGTCCTCGCAGCGGTCGACCAGCAGGAAGGGATAGCGATGCGGAATCCGCTTCACGATCTCGGTGATATCGATCTCGGTGGGAGATTGGTTGACGGGGGCCTTACGGCTCATTGATCAGGTTCCTCCCGACGGCGCTTGGCCGCCGACTTGTTCAGCCAGGCGACTTCGCGCAGCCATTGTCGCATGGGCATGGCCGGATAGCCGCCCATGATCGCCCGCGGCGGCACGTCGCGCAAAACCCCGGCGGCGGCGCCGATCTGGGCCCCCTCGCCGATGATGACGTGGTCGGCGACCCCGGCGCGGCCGCCGAAGGCCGAGCCGTCGCCGATGGTGACGCTGCCGGAAATCCCCGTGTGGGCGGCCATCACGCAGTTGCGGCCCACACGGACGTTGTGGGCGATCTGCACCAGGTTGTCGATCTTGGTGTTCTCCCCCAGGACCGTGTCGTCATAGGCCCCACGGTCCACGCAGCTGTTGGCGCCGATGGTCACCCCGTCCTGCAGGATGACGCGGCCGAGCTGGGGAATGTCGATGACCCCCTTGGGGCCGGCGGTGGCGCCAAAGCCCGCCTCGCCGATGACGGCGCCGGCCAGGATCTTCACCCGGTCGCCCACGAGGGCGCAGTGGATGCTGACATTGGGGCTGATCTGGCCGTCCCGGCCGATGGCGACGCCGGGGCCGATGACGGTGTTGGCGCCGATGACGGTATTGGCGCCGATCTCCGCCCCCTGGCCGATCACCACGCCGGGCCCAAGCACGACGCCGGGCTCCAGCTTGGCCTCCTTCGACACCGCCCCGCCCACATGCCGGCGCGGCCGGTGCAGGCGCTGACCCGCCATGGCGTAGGCGGCGGTGGGCTGGCGGGTGACGAGGGCGATGCAGCCCTTGGGAACCAGGTCGACGTCGCGGGGGCCCACGAAGCAGGCGGCGGCGCGGGTCTCGGCCAGGTCGCCGGCGAGTTTGCGGTCGGAGAAATAGGTGATGCTGTCGGGGGTGGCCCGCGCCAGGATGGCGACGCGGGCGACCCGGGACGCGCCGGCCCCGGGCGCCGAAATCTCGGCCCCGGTCAGCTCGGCGAGCTCCGTCAGGGAGACGGGGCCCAGATCTTCGAAAAAGCGCGGGTCAGGCATCAAGCACTCTCAGCTCGACCCGCGCATAGCCCGAGTCGTCCTACTTGCGGACGGGAGCCGCAGCTTGAGGGGCCGCAGCCGGTTGGTCCAGGCGTTCGCGGTCGAAAGCGAACTGGGTGATCTTCGCGTTCAGCGCCGTCGTCATGGCCGGGCTGATATCCATGGCCGGATTGGCGATGACCAGGGCGTCGCGTTGCAGCAGCACGCTGCACTGACGTTGCTGGTAAACCTGACGGATGATCGGGTCCAGTTCCTGACCGACGCGGCCAAGCGCCTTTTGCTGGGTCGCCTGCATCTCGCGGTCACGCAGCTGGGCCTTACGCTGATAAGCGTTGGCGCGGACCTGGAGGTCGGCGGCGGCCTTCTCGAAGGCGCCCTGGTCCATCGTGGCCTTGCGGCCGTCGAGGGCCTTGGCGTCATTCTGGATGGAGGTTTCCTCGGCCTTCAGCTCGGCGCCGACCTGGGTGGCGATCTGCTGCAGGCGGGTCTGGACGTACTTGCCCACGGTCGAGGAGCCGATGACGCCCTCGATCGACATGACGCAGACGCCCGGAATGGCCGGCCCGTGGTTGATGGCTGGCGCCGCGGCCTGGGCGAAGGCGTGCGAGCTCGCGGTGAGCGAAAGCGCGGCGACACAGGTCGCCGCGACAAGGTTTTTGATCGTCATGGGGGTCAGAACTTCGTTGAAGTGGAGAAACGGAAGGTTTCGGTCTTGTCGTAGGCTTCTTTGGCCAAAACTTGGCTGAAGTCGAAGCGGATGGGACCCATCGGAGACTTCCAGAACACCGACAGACCGGCCGTGGCGCGCAGGGACAGATCGTCAAAGATAAGGGGGTCGGGCTGACCCACGACGCAGCCTGGATCGCCAATGCTCGGACTCGCCGCCCGGCTGACCAGGCAAAGCTTGTCCTTGTCATCCAGCAGCCCGACGGTGCCAAAGTCGGTGAACAGAGCGGCCTTGATGCCGTACTGCTCGGGCACGAAGGTCGGAATGGTCAACTCCACCGAGCCGATGGCGTAGGCGCGCCCACCGAGGGCGTCGCTGCGACTGTTGTTGGTGTCGCGCGGACCGATGCCGGCGGTCTCGAAGCCGCGGAAGCTGTTGCCGCCCTTATAGGAACGATCGTTGACCCGGATGGTGTCGCCGCTCCAGCCGGCGATGTAGCCGCCCTGGCCGGTGACGCTGAGGATGAAGTTCTTGTTGAACCCATGATACCAACCGGCGCTGACGTCGGTCTTGATGTAGTTCACATCGCCGCCCAGACCGGCCAGGTCCTGGCTGAGGTCGGCGGAGAAGCCACGGGTCGGGTTGATCGGATTGTTGCGCCGATCCAGGTGCAGGCCATAGCCCACCAGGGAGGTGACGAAGGAGCCCCGCTGGGCGCAGAGCGACAGCGAGACGATCGGCGAGGCCGGATCGCAGTAGGAGTCGTCGATCTTCACCTCGTCGCTGCGGATCACGTAGCGGGTGGTCATCGACGAGTTGAGGGTGAGCGGGAAGCCGGCCCGCAGGTTCATGCCCAGCGTGCTGGTCTGGTAGGCCGAGTAGTCGGTCAGGTCGTAGCGGTAGGAATAGATATCCACCCCGGCCCGCAGGTTGCGGCCCAGGAAGCGCGGCTCGGTGAAGGAGAAGTCGAGCTGCTGGCGCAGGGAGCCCACGGAGATGCGGGCCCGGACGTCCTGGCCGCGGCCGCGGAAGTTGCGCTGGGTGACGCCCAGGTCGAGCACGAGCTGGTCGACGGAGGAGTAGCCGGCGCTGAAGGATAGCTCGCCGGTGGGCTGCTCCTCGACCTTGACCTGCAGGTTGGTGCGGTCCGGGGCCGAGCCGGGGATTTCCGTGATGTCGACTTCCTTGAAGAAGCCGAGCGCGCGGATGTTGTTCTTCGACCGGTCCACAAGGGCGCGGTTGTAGGCGTCGCCCTCCACCAGGTTCAGTTCACGGCGGATGACATAGTCCAGGGTCTGGCTGTTGCCGACGATGTCGATGCGGTCGACATAGACGCGCGGGCCTTCCCGGACCTGGAAGACCACGTCGACGGTCTTGGTCTCCTTGTTGGCCACGTAGCGCGGTCGCACATCCACCGAGGCGAAGCCCGCGGCGCCGGCCGCGAAGGTCAGGGAGTCGGTGGCGTTCTCGATCACCTGGTCCTGGTAGAGCTCGCCCGAGCGGATCGGGACCAGCTGCAGCAGCAGATCCTTGTCCAGTTTCTGCAGCTCGGTCTCCACCGAGATCTTGCCGAACTTGTACTCGGGGCCCTCGTCCAGGGTGTAGGTGATGACGAAGCCGTTCTTGTCCGTGGACAGTTCGGCCACCGCCGAGATCACCCGGAAATCGTAGAAGCCGCGGTTGCGGTAGTGCTTGCGCAGCTGCTCCTTGTCGTACTCCAGGCGGTCGGGGTCGTAGTTGGCGTTGGACGAGAAGAACTTGTACCAGCTGGTCTGCTCGGTCACGACGACGTCGCGCAGGTCGTTGTCGGAGAATTCCTTGTTGCCCAGGAAGTTGACGCGCAGCACCCCGCTCTTGGGGCCCTCGTCGATCTCGAAGATCAGGTCCACGCGCTTCTGCGGCAGTTCCACGATCTTCGGCGTCACGGTCGCCGAGATGCGGCCGGAGCGTCGATAGAGCTCGACGATGCGCTGCACGTCGGCCTGGACCTTGGCGCGGGTGAAGATGCCTCGCGGACGCACGGTGACCTCGTCGCGCAGCTTCTCCTCCTTCAGGCCCGAATTGCCCTCGAACACCACCTTGTTGATGATCGGGTTTTCCACGACCGTGATGGTCAGGTCACCGTTCATCAGGTTGATCTTCACGTCCGAGAACAGATCGGTGCGGAACAGGGCTTTCAGCGCCAGGTCGAGCTTGGCCGGGTCGGCGGTCTCCCCGGGCTGGATCGGCAGGTAGGAGAGCACGGTCGACTGCTCGATCCGCTCATTGCCCTCGACAATGATCCTCTGCACCACGCCCCCCTGTTCGGAGGCCTGGGCGAACGCGAGGCTCGGCAGGGTAAGCGCGGTCGAGCCCAAAAGCAGGGCGAGACCGGAGGCGAGCGCGGCGCTACGGGCGCGGGTTCTTTGCATCGTTTCTGCCGTCAACGGAAAAGGGGGGTCAGGAAAGCAGACCGCCAAGGATTTTGAACACACGCAGTTGCTGCAGATCGTTCCAGGTCGCGAACAACATCAATCCCAGCAACAGCGCAAGGCCCACGCGATAGCCCACGGCCTGAACCTTGGCCGCGAGAGGCCTGCGGGCCACAGCCTCGTAGGCGTAGAACAGCAGGTGTCCCCCGTCCAGCACGGGCACCGGCAGCAGGTTCATGAAGCCGATCCCCACGGAGAGTACGGCGGCCAGTCCCAGCAGGGCGACGCCGGAACCGAGAATCTGGGAAGCCAGGCCCTTGGCGCCCTCGGCGCCGGCCTCGGCCACCTGGCCCGAGGCCTGGGCGATGCGCAGGGGGCCGCCGAGCTGGTCGGCGGTCTCCTGACCGCGCACCAGGCGGCCCAGATAGTAGACGGTGGTGTCGAGCACATTCCAGGTGCGCTTCACCCCGCCCACCAGGGCCTCAATGGGGCCGTAGCGTTTCACCTGGCGGTCGCCGGGCTTTTCAGAGCTGGCCAGCCCCAGGACGCCCAGGCGCTGTTCGCCGCCGAGGCGCTGATTGACGATCTTGCGCTCCGGCGTGGCGGTCAGCAGCACCTTCTGTTCGCCACGCTGGACCGTGAACCGGGTAGGGACATCGGCGCGTAAGGCCACGATCTGCTGCAGCTCGAAGAAGCTGTCGATGGTCTTGCCGTTGGCCTCCACCACCAGGTCGCCGGCGCGGAACCCGCCGCGCTCGGCGGCGCTGCCCGGGGACACCGCATCCACCCGGGCGGGCAGGACGGTCTCGCCGACGGTCATCAGCAGTAGGGCGAAGAGGACGATGGCCAAGCCGAAATTGGCGAAGGGCCCGGCGGCGGCGATCACCGCGCGCTGCCAGATCGGCTTGAAATGGTAGTAGCGCGCCAGGCCCCCCTGCCCTTCCCGGGCCACGATGGACTGGCGCAGGGTCTCCAGGTCGTCCTGGTCGGGGACGCTGGCGACGTTCTCGTCGCCGGCGAAGCGCACATAGCCGCCCAGCGGCGCCCAGCCGATCCGCCATTCGACGCCGGACTTGTCGGTCCAGGCGGCGATGGAGCGGCCAAAGCCGATGGAGAAGCGGTCGACGGCCACGCCGAAGCTCTTGGCCGCCCAGAAGTGACCCAGCTCGTGGATGGTGACCACCAGGGTCAGCACCAGCACGAAGGACAGGATGTAGGTCACGGCCGTGTGGAGGAATTGAAGCATGGCGCAGGCTACTCCTTACAGCGTGACCGGCTCGAGCCGGTCCACGACCTCGCCGGCGACGCGGCGCGCCATGGTGTCTGTCGCCTTCGCCGTTTCCAGGACATCGCCGGTGGGTTCCCCCGCGAGGCCCTTGGCCTCAACACGATCCAGTGTGTCGGCTACGATTGCGGCAATATCGAGAAAGCCTATCCGACGGTCAAGAAAAGCGGCCACGGCGACCTCGTTGGCGGCGTTCATCACCGCCGGGGCCGCGCCGCCGGCCGCCAGGGCGTCCTTGGCCAGCCGCAGGGCGGGGAATCGCTCGTAGTCGGGCGCCTCGAAGGTGAGCTGGCCGATCTGGGCCAGATCCAGCTTGGGGGCCGGCCAGGGCAGACGGTCGGGCCAGGCGAGCGCGCAGGCGATGGGAGTGCGCATGTCCGGCGCCCCGAGCTGGGCCAGGGTGGAGCCGTCGACATATTCCACCATGGAGTGGACGATGGACTGGGGGTGGACGATCACGTCGACCCGTTCGGGCGGCATGGCGAACAGATAGGCCGCCTCCACCATCTCCAGCCCCTTGTTCATCATGGTGGCGGAGTCGATGGAGATCTTGATCCCCATGTCCCACCTGGGGTGATTGACCGCCTGCTCGACGCTGGCCAGGCGCATCTGGTCCCGCGTCCAGCCCCGGAAGGGCCCGCCCGAGGCGGTGAGCACAAGGCGCGAGACGTGCTGGGCCACCATGGGGTCGAAGACCTGGAAGATGGCCGAGTGTTCGGAATCCACCGGGATGACCACGCCGCCGGCCAGCTTGGCGATACGCAGCAGCTGGGGCCCGGAACAGACCAGGCTCTCCTTGTTGGCGAGCGCCACGATAGCGCCGGACCGGGCCGCCGCCAGGGTCGGGCCAAGGCCCGCGAAGCCGACGATGGCCGACATCACCCACTGGGCGTCCATCTCCGCGGCCTCGACCACGGCCTGGGCGCCGGCGGCCGTGGCGATCCCGGTCCCGGCGAGACGATCGCGCAGCTCGGCAAGGCGGCTCTCATCCTCGATCACCGCGAGCTTCGGACGCCAGCGGCGCGCCTGCTCGGCCAGGACCTGGACGTTGCGGCCCGCCGCCAGGGCCACCATCTCGACCTCCGCCCCGGACTTCTCCAGCAGGTCGAGGGTCGAGACCCCTACCGACCCGGTGCAGCCCAGGACGCTGATACGGCGCGGCAGGGTCAATGTCCCCACCCCAGGTGATTGACCAGCCGGGCGATGGCGATGACCACCACGGCGAACAGCAGGCCGTCCACGCGGTCCAGCAGGCCGCCGTGGCCCGGGATCAGGTCGCCGGAATCCTTCACGCCGAACCGTCGCTTCAGCGCCGATTCCCAGAGGTCGCCGGCCATGGTGGCCAGGCCGCCCAGCAGGCCCACCAGGGCGCCGGCGGCCATGTTCAGCTCGAAGGCCGGAATCACGGTCATCGAGGCGCCGACAGCCATGGCGAACACCAGCCCGCCGACGAAGCCGGACCAGGTCTTGTTGGGCGAGAACCGGGGCCAGAGCTTGGGGCCCTTCAGGGCGCTGCCGACGGCGAAGGCGGCGATATCGGCGGTCCAGGTGATGGCGAACAGCATCAGGGTCCACCACTGGCCCTGTGGCATGGCCCGCAGCCAGACCAGGCAGATGCAGGCGATGCCGATATAGAAGACCCCGAAGGCGGCGTCGGTGGGCCGCTCGGCCACGCCACGCGCCACAAGCGCAGAAGCCACTCCGCCCAGCAGCAGGCCGGCCCAGGCCAGCCACATGTGGTCGCGATGGGCCAGGAAGACACCGGCCAGGATCGCCACGGTCACGGCCGTGGAGACGCGGACCGGGGCGTAGGGGGCGCTCATGCCGCCCCACTCGATGGACAGCAGGGCGACGGCGACGGCGATCAGGACCAGGAACGGCCACCCCCCGACCGCCAGGCCCGTGTCGAACCAGACCGCCGCCAGGGCGGTGGGCACCAGGACGGTGGCCGACGCCACCCGAACGCCCAGATTGGACCAGTTGAAACGCTTAGCCGGCGGCAAGGACATCGTCCGCGACGGCGCCGTACCTGCGCTCGCGCCGGTGGAACTCATCGATCGCCGACTGCAGGTGGTCGGGGGTGAAGTCGGGCCAGAGCACGTCGGGGAAGACGAACTCCGAATAGGCCGACTCCCACAGGAGGAAGTTGGACAGGCGTTGTTCGCCGCTGGTGCGGACCACCAGGTCGGGGGCCGGCAGGCCGCCGGTGGAGAGCCTCTGCTCGAAGGCCTCCTCGGTCACCGCGGCGGCGTCGATCTTGCCGGCCAGGGCGTCGGCCACCAGGGCCCGGGCGGCGTCGACGATGTCGGCCCGGCCGCCATAGTTGAAGGCCACCTGCAGGAAGAATCGGTCGTTGTGGGCGGTGCGGGTCTCGGCGCGCTCGACGATCTCGGCGACGTCCGGGGGCAGGCCCTCGCGGCGCCCCAGGATGCGGATCTTCACGCCCTCCCGGGTCAGCTTTTCGAGGTCGCTGTTCACATAGTGCTTCAGCAGCCGCATCACCTCGGCCACCTCGCCGGCCGGGCGACGCCAGTTCTCGGTGGAGAAGGCGTAGAGGGTGAGCCAGCGGACGCCAAGGTCCGGTGCGGCCTCCACCACCTTGCGAATCGCCTCCACGCCCTTGGGGTGGCCCAGCTTGCGCGGCAGGCCGCGGCGCTTGGCCCAGCGGCCATTGCCGTCCATGACGATGGCCACGTGCAGCGGCGCGTCCTTGTCGGGCGGCTCTGGGGGAGCGGAGGCCATGAGGTTTTCCGTTTCGTCCTTGGCGGCAGTCTGGACGACTAAACCTGCATGATCTCTTGCTCTTTGATTTTCAAGGCTTCGTCCACGCGCTTGATGGCTTCATCGGTCATCTTCTGGACCTCGGTCTCCATGCGCTTCTGCTCGTCCTGATTGATCGCGCCATCCTTCTCGGCCTTTTTCAGGTCGTCGTTGGCGTCGCGGCGAACGTTGCGCACGGCGATCTTCTGGTGCTCGGCGTACTTTCCGGCCACCTTGGCCAGGTCCTTGCGGCGTTCCTCGGTGAGCGGCGGGATCGGGATGCGGAGGTTCTGGCCCTCGACCACGGGGTTCAGGCCCAGGCCCGAGGCGCGGATGGACTTTTCCACCGCCGCCACCATGGCCTTGTCCCAGACGCTGACCGTGATGGAGCGGGGTTCGGGAACGCTGACGGCGCCGACCTGGTTGAGCGGCATGGTCGAGCCGTAGGCCTCCACCATCACCTGGTCCAACAGGCTGGCCGAGGCGCGGCCCGTCCGCAGGCTGGCGAATTCGTCCTTCAAGGCGGCGACCGCCTTGTCCATGCGGTCCCGGTATCGCGAAAGCACCGGCTTTTCTGCGGCGGCCATGAGCGCTTCTCCCTAGGTCTAAGTGGTGTCAGGCGATGGTGGTGAAGACGCCTTGGCCTTTCAGCACCTTCATGAAATTGCCCCGTTCGCGGATGGAGAACACCACGATCGGCACGTTGTTGTCGCGCATCAGGGCGATGGCCGAGGCGTCCATGACCCTCAGGTCCTGGGCCAGGACATCGTGATAGCTGAGAGTCTCGTAGCGCTTGGCGCTCGGATCCTTCTTCGGATCGGCGGTGTAGACCCCATCGACGCTGGTGCCCTTGAAGAGGGCGTCGCAGCCCATCTCGGCGGCGCGCAGGGCCGCGGGCGTGTCGGTGGTGAAGAAGGGCGCGCCGAGGCCGGCGGCGAAGATCACCACCCTGCCCTTCTCCAGGTGCCGCAGGGCGCGCCGGCGGATATAGGGCTCGCAGACCGCCTCCATGGGGATGGCCGACTGCACCCGGGTATAGACGCCGGCCTTTTCCAGGGCGCCCTGGAGAGCCAACGCGTTCATCACCGTGGCCAGCATGCCCATATAGTCGGCGTTGGCCCGGTCCATGCCCTTTCCGGCCAGGGAGACGCCGCGGAAGATGTTGCCGCCGCCCACCACCAGGCAGAGCTCGACGCCGGCGTCGACCACTTCCTTGATGTCCTCGGCCACCGCCTCGATGGTCTTGGTGTCGATGCCGAACATGGCGTCGCCCATCAGGACCTCGCCCGACATCTTCAAGAGGATCTTCTTGTAGCGCGGCTTGGCGTCGGACATGGGGCGCTCTCGAGAATCTAGGCGGGTACTACATAAACCAAGGGCGTGGTGCGCGTCGAACGCACCACGCCCTTGGGCCGTCTTTTTTGGTGGAGGCTGTTAGGCCTGGCCGGTCATCGACGCCACTTCGGCGGCGAAATCGTCGACCTTCTTCTCCACGCCTTCACCCAGGGCGAAGCGCACGAAGCCCTTCACCGTCACCGGGGCGCCGAGTTGCTTGCCGGTCTCGGCCAGCAGGCCCTCGATGGTCTGGTCCGGGTTCATGACGAAGGGTTGCTTCAGCAGCACCACTTCTTCCTGCCACTTGCGGATCCGGCCCTCGATCATCTTCTCGACGACGCCGATCGGCTTGCCCGATTCCAGCGCCTGGTCGGTGAGGAACTTCTTTTCCTTCTCGACGGCGGCGGGATCGAGGTCGGCCTCGGTGAGCGCCAGCGGCGGGGTCGGGGTGCCCGCCACGTGCAGGGCGATCTTGCGGCCCACATCCTTCAGCACCGCCTGGTCGCCAGCGCCTTCCAGCGCGACGAGCACGCCGAGGCGGCCGACGCCATCGCCCTGCGCATTGTGCAGGTAGAGGGCCACGGCGCCTTGCGACACGCTCAGACGGGCCGAGCGGCGCAGGCGCATGTTCTCGCCGATGGTCGCGATCAGGTTGGTGATCACGTCGCTGACGACTTCGCCCTTGGCGGTCTTGGCCGCGGAGATGGCGTCCACGTCGCCGTCGATGGTCAGGGCCACCATGGCGCAGTCGCGCGCGGCGTCCTGGAACTTGTCGTTCTTGGACACGAAGTCGGTCTCGGCGTTCAGCTCGATCAGGACGCCGGTCTTGCCGTCGTCGCTGAGCTTGCCGGCCACCAGGCCTTCGGCCGCGGCGCGGTCGGACTTCTTGGCGGCCTTGGACAGGCCCTTGGTGCGCAGCCAGTCAATGGAGGCTTCGACGTCGCCGCCGTTTTCCTGCAAGGCCTTCTTGCAGTCCATCATGCCCGCGCCGGATTTCTCGCGCAGGTCCTTGACCAGCGCAGCGGTGATTTCCGCCATGGTGAGCTCCTTCAGATCAAGTGGGTCGGCGAGGCCCTCTTAGGACCTCGCCGTGTCGTAGTCGTGTCGGCGACGCCGGAGGGCGTCCTGCGGCCTTACTCTTGGGTCGCGGTCGGTTCAGCCGCCGGGGCTTCCGCCGCGGTGGTCTCCGGCTCGGCCGGGGCCGGTTCGGCCGCGACGGGCGCCGGGGCGGCGACCGGGGCGGCGGCCGGGGCGGCCATCTCGGCTTCGGTCACGACCGGTTCCGGGGTCAGCTCACGGGCCAGCGTCGGCTCGATCGGGGCGATGGAGGCGCCCAGGTCGACACCGGCGGCCGATTGGCCGGCGGCCAGACCGTCGAGGATCGAGTCGGCCATCAGGTCGCAATAGAGCTGGATGGCGCGCGCGGCGTCATCGTTGCCCGGGATCGGATAGGTGATGCCGTCCGGGTCGCAGTTGGTGTCGAGGATGGCGATGACCGGGATGTTCAGCTTGCGGGCTTCCAGGATCGCGATCGCTTCCTTGTTGGTGTCGATCACGAACATGATGTCGGGAATGCCGCCCATGTCCTTGATGCCGCCCAGGGACAGCTCGAGCTTGTCGCGTTCGCGCGTCAGCTTCAGCAGTTCCTTCTTGGCGCGGCCTTGGGCGCCGCCCTCCAGCAGGCCTTCCAGCTCGCGCAGGCGGGCGATGGAGCCCGAGACGGTGCGCCAGTTGGTGAGCGTGCCGCCCAGCCAGCGGTGGTTCACATAGTACTGGGCGCTGCGCTTGGCGGCGGTGGCGACCGGATCGGAGGCCTGACGCTTGGTGCCGACGAACAGCACGCGACCGCCGCCGGCGGCGATTTCGCGCACCTTCACCAGGGCCTGGTGCAGGAGGGGGATCGACTGCGACAGGTCGATGATGTGGATGTTGGAGCGGCTACCGAAGATGTAGCGGTCCATCTTCGGATTCCAGCGGTGGGTCTGGTGGCCGAAGTGGGCGCCAGCTTCCAGGAGCTGACGCATGGAGAAGTCGGGAAGCGCCATATGTATGGTCCTCTTTTTCCGGTTAGCCTCCGCAGACAAACCCTCCTGATGGAGGACCGGAATGGAAACCGGCGGGATGTCTCCCCGCCAACCGCCAAACGCCTGCGTGTGGAATGGGCGCGGATGTAGGGCGTAACGCCTGAAAAGGCAATAGCCAGCGGCGGTTGGGCCGCGTCCTACTGGTGGACAGCCTCCAGCCTATAGCCGTCCAGGTCGGTGACGAAGGCGGCGTAATAGGTGGCGCCGTAGTGCGGACGCGGGCCGGGCGCGCCGCGATCCTCCGCGCCAAGCGCGATGGCGGCGACGTGGAAGGCGTCCACGGCGGCGCGATCGGGGGCGTCGAAGGCCAGGTGGAAGCCGGGGCCGGGCGGGACGATGGGGCCGTCCTTCAGGAACAGGGCCAGCCGGTCCCCGCCCCCGGGTGAGCCGAAGCCCGCGCCCCTCGCATTGGACCAGACGCGGACGCAGCCCAGGGGCGCCAGGATCGCGTCATAGAAGGCCGCGGCCCGCGTCAGATCGGCGACGCCGAAGGAGAGGTGGCCAAGCACGGCCTAGAGATCCTCGACGAAGACCACGCCCGGGGAGGTCTTGAGCGCGCCGCGGACGGCGTTGTCGAGGGTGAAGCGGCCGGGCAGCTTGAGCTCCACCTCGCGGCCGCCCTCGATGGCCGCCACCAAGATCACCTCGCCGCCGCGGGCGTTGACCGAGCCTTCGAGGCGCTTCTTGAGGGCCTCGATCTCGGCGCTGCGGGGGGCGAGGTGGACGCGCAGGCCGGCCACGGCGTTCTCGATGGCCCGGTCGATGGGCTCGCAGTCGTCGCCGAAGAAGCGGACCTCGCCGTCCCGGGCCTTGGCGCGGATGCGCAGGCCCACGCACTTGCCGGGCTCCAGCAGTTCGCGGGCCTTGCGCAGGGATTCCGGCGGGAACAGCACCTCGAACTCGCCGGTGGGGTCGGAGAAGGTGACGAAGGCGAACTTCTCGCCGCTGGAGGCCGAGGCCCGCTCCTGCTTGCGGCGCACCACGCCGGCCATGCGGAAGGCCTCGGCGCCGGCGATGGCCTTGGGCAGGACGTCGGCCAGCAGGTCGACGCGCTTGCGGCGCAGGGCCGCCACCATGTCGTCCATGGGGTGGCCCGACAGGTAGAAGCCGACGGCGGCCAGCTCCTCGTCCAGGCGCTGGGTCGAGGACCAGACCTCGGCCTTGGGCAGGCGGGGCCGCTGGGCCTCCACCTGGTCGCCGCCGAACAGCGAGCCTTGCGAGGAGGCGCGCTCGGCGGCCACCGACTGGCCGTAGCCCACCAGGACGTCGGCGGCGGCGAAGATCTGGGCCCGGTTGGCGTGGATGGAATCGAAGGCGCCGGCCCGGGCCAGGGTCTCGAAGGACCGCTTGTTGACCTGCTTGGGATCGACCCGCTCGACGAAGTCGAAGATGTCCCGGAAGGGCCCGCCCTCGGCGCGGACGGCGACCACGTGCTCCATGGCCTGCAAACCGACATTGCGGATGCCGCCGAGCGCATAGACCACCTCGCCGGCCTCGACGTCGAAGTCGGCGGCGGAGCGGTTGACGTCGGGGGCGCGGACCTTGATCCCGAACTTCTTGGCGTCCTGGTAGAAGACCGCCAGCTTGTCGGTGTTGGAGATGTCGAGGCTCATCGAGGCGGCGAAGAACTCGGCCGGCGCATTGGCTTTCAACCAGCCGGTTTGATAGGAAATCAGCGCATAGGCGGCCGCGTGGCTCTTGTTGAAGCCGTAGCCCGCGAACTTGTCCACCAGGTCGAAGATGCCGCCCGACTGCTCGGCCGAGACGCCCTTTTCCGCCGCGCCGGAGATGAAGCGCGCCCGCTGCTGCTCCATCTCCTCCTTCTTCTTCTTGCCCATGGCCCGGCGCAGCAGGTCGGCTTCGCCCAGCGAATAGCCCGCCAGGATCTGGGCGATCTGCATCACCTGTTCCTGATAGACGATGACGCCGTAGGTCTCCTTCAGCACCACTTCGAGAGAAGGATGAAGGTAATCAACGGGTTTGCGGCCGAACTTGCAGTCGATGAACAACGGGATGTTGTCCATGGGCCCGGGGCGGTACAGCGCGCCGACGGC
>NZ_JAUSLW010000148.1 GCF_030645195.1 Phenylobacterium sp.
GGCCGCAAGGGCGTGCTGGTCTCCAACTCCGACGGCGAGACGACGGACTTCGCCTTGTGGAACCTGGAGGACCGCGGCTTCATGTTCGTGGGCGGCGGCGAAAAGACCTACCAGGGCATGATCATCGGGGAGAACTCGCGCTCCGACGACCTGGACGTCAACCCGATGAAGGCCAAGGCGCTCAACAACATCCGTGCGTCCGGCAAGGACGAGGCCGTGCGCCTGACGCCGCCGCGCCGGATGACCCTGGAGCAGGCCATCGCCTACATCGAGGAAGACGAGCTGGTCGAGGTGACGCCCAAGTCGATCCGGCTGCGCAAGCAGGTGCTGAACCCCAGCATGCGGAAGCGCCGCGCCAAGGAAGAGTAGACGGTCCATGGCGCGCGACCCGATCGAGATTTCGGGCGCTGACCGCCAGGGCGCGCGCGAGCGCGCCTTCCGCCTGCTGGCGGCCACCGTCGGCGCGCTCTTCCTGACCTTCGCCAGCCTCGGCGGGATCTTCCTCTGGTACGACAGCGCCGCGCGCTCGGTCAGCCACACCCACCAGGTGCGCAGCGGCATCAGCGATGTCCTGCAGGCCCTGAGCGACGCGGAATCGGCCCAACGCGCCTATGTGCTCACCGGCGACCGGATGTTCGTCGCCCAGGTCAATGCGTCCCGCGCCAAGGCCGAGCACGACCTGCAGGCCGTCACGGCCCTGACCGAGGACAATCGCGACCAGCAGGCCCGCCTGCAGATCCTGCGGACCCAGATGGCCAAGCGGCTGTCGGTGATCGACCAGACCATGGCCGCCCGCGCCGCCGGCGCGCCCGTGGCCGCCATCCGCATCATCCGCCGGGGCGAGGGCATCGCCGCCATGGCCGAGATTCGTCGCCTGGTGGCCGAACTCGACCGCACCGAGGCGGACCTGGAGGCCCAGCGCGTCGAGCGCGCGGGCGCCATCCGCATCCTGGTGCTGCTGACCCTGGTGGGCTTCGCCGGCCTCCTGGCCTGGCTGTTCATCCGGGCCCTGCGGGACATCAACCTGGACCGCGAGGTCGAGGCCGACACCGCCGAACGCCTCCGCGCCCTGCTGGCCGACCGCACCCTGTTGCTGGACGAGGTGAACCACCGGGTGAAGAACTCCCTGCAGCAGATCGCCAGCGTGGTGCGGCTGCAGTCCCGAGCCTCGGAGCACGCCGAGACCCGGGAGGCCCTGGACAAGACCCTGACCCGCATCATGGCCGTGGGCCGGGTGCATGAGCAGCTCTACAAGGCCGGCGGCCAGATCGGCCTGTTCGACGCCGGCGCCTATGCCGAGGCCCTGGCCCACGAACTGGTGGAGTCGATGGGCGCCGAGAACATCGTCCTGGAGACGAAGGTCGAGCCGATCCTGCTCGACGTGCGTCAGGCCGCGCCCCTGGCGCTCATCCTGAACGAGTTGATCACCAACGCCCTGAAATATGGTTGCCCGACGAATCGGACGCCGCGCATACAGGTGACGTTCGGAACCGACGGGGACGACTACCGTTTGAGCGTGTCCGACAACGGGGCCGGCCTGCCCGAGGGCTTCACCCCCAAGAAGACCAAGAGCTTGGGCATGAGGGCGATCGACGCGCTGGCCCGGCAGCTGGGCGGGCGTTTCGAAATTGAAGATGCGGAGGTCGGCGCGCGTTTTGCAGTCGTCTTCCCGAGGAGCACCGTATGACCATGCGCATTATGGTTGTTGAAGACGACGCCCTGATCGCCCTCGACATCGTCAGCCTGCTGGAGGACCTGGGCCACGAGGTCGTCGCCGAAGCCGCAGACGCCTGCACCGCCTGGGAAATGGCCGAGGAAGACAGGCCCGACCTGGCCCTGGTGGACATCCGCCTGGCCAAGAACACCGACGGCGGCAAGCTGGCGCAGAAGCTCTATGCCAAGCTGGGCGTCCGCTCCCTGTTCGTCTCGGGATCGATCACCGAGGACTTCCGCCGCGCCATGGCGGCCATCGACCCGATCGGCTTCCTCGGCAAGCCGGTGACCCGCCGCACCCTGGGCGACGCCCTGGCCGCCGTCCACTAGAGCATTTTTCGATCAGTCTGCATCATATCCGGCGGCGGCGAAGTAGTTTGCGCACTCCTTCGGTGTGAAGGCGTCGATGATATGAGCGATGGCTGACCAGAGCTGCTCGAGGGTTCTGGCGGCGGCCTTTCGGAGC
>NZ_JAUSLW010000152.1 GCF_030645195.1 Phenylobacterium sp.
GATGTCACCTCCGAGGAGCAGGTGGACGTAGCCTTCGTCAAGGCGCGTTCGGTCAATGGTCAGGAACGCATCCTGGTGAATTGCGCTGGTACCGGCAACGCTACCAAGACCGCCGGTCGCGACAAGGCGACGGGCGACATCAAGCACTACCCGCTGGCCAATTTCGACCGCATCATCCAGATCAATCTGGTCGGCACTTTCCGCTGTATTGCCAAGTCGGCGGCCGGCATGTTGAACCTGGAACCGCTGGCTGACGGCGAGCGCGGCGCCATCGTCAACACCGCCTCCGTGGCGGCCGAGGACGGCCAGATGGGCCAGGCGGCCTATTCGGCCTCCAAGGGCGGCGTGGTGGGCATGACCCTGCCCATCGCCCGCGACCTGGCCGGCGACGGCATCCGCGTCAACACCATCCTGCCCGGCATCTTCAACACCCCGCTCATGCAGTTCGCGCCCGAGCCGGTGAAGCAGGGTCTGGCCGCCTCCGTGCCCTTCCCCAAGCGTCTGGGCAACGCCGAGGAATACGCCCAGCTGGCGCTCACCATGATCACCAACGGCTATTTCAACGGCGAGGACGTCCGTCTGGACGGCGCGATCCGGATGGCCCCGCGCTGATCTCAGCCACCTGAGACGGAGGGAACCTGAGGCCACGCTTTACGTTCCCTCCGATAAGGGGTTCGGTGTCACCGGAACCCTGAGTGGGGGCTTGTCGCGTCATGATCGGACGGTGGGCGCAGCATTTCGCGGTTGCGATCGAACGCCCCGTCGTCGGCTATGCCGCGGCCCTCGGCGCCGTGGCCGCCGCGGCCCTGCTGCGCGGCCTGGCCGGCCTGTTCATGGCCGCCCCGCCCAACTATGTGGCCTTCTTTCCCGCCGTGCTGTTCGCCACCCTGGTGGCCGGCCTGCGGGGCGGCCTGCTGGCCACCGCGCTGAGCGCCGGCCTGATCTGGGCCCTGTGGCTGCCCAAGGCCGCCCTCGGGGAGACCTGGGGCCAGCAGCACGTCCAGCTCCTGCTCTTCGTCCTCACCGCCACCCTGACCGTGGTCATCGCCAAGGCCCTGCGCCTGGCCGTCCAGCGGGGCGCGACGGTGGAGGCGCGGTTCCGCATCTTCCAGGAGCAGGCCCTGGACGGCTTCGTCATCATGGCGCCCGTGCGCCGCGACGGGGAGGTGGTGGACTTCCTCTGGACCTACGCCAACCCCGCCGCCGAACAGATGGCGCGGGCCGGGCTCACGGGCCGCCAGGTGACCGATGTCTTCGCCGGCGAGGCCGCCAGCGAGGTGATCGGCCGCCTGAGCGCGGCCCTGGAGGCTGACCGGCCCGACGACATGGAAGTCCGCCGCGTGATCGACGGGGCCGAGCGCTGGATGCGGTCCTCGGCCATGCGGCTGGGGGACGGCCTGGCCGTCAGCTTCCACGACATCACCGACCAGCGCCGGGCCGAGGAGGCGGCCCGCCGCAGCCGCGACGAGTTCGAGCACATCGCCAACGCCGCCCCGGTGCTGATCTGGATGAGCGGGATCGAGCAGGGCGCGATCTGGTTCAACGCCTCCTGGCTGGCCTTCACCGGCCGCACCCTGGCCGAGGAGCTGGACCGCGGCTGGCTGGAGGGGGTCCATCCCGAGGATCGCGACCGGGTGCTGGAGATCTACCAGGAGAACTTCACCCGCCGCTCGCCCGCGCGGCTGGAATACCGGGTCCGGCGCCACGACGGCGTCTATCGCTGGCTCGACGAGGCCGCCGCCCCCCGGTTCGACCGGGCGGGAACCTTCCTGGGCTATATCGGCTCCTGCTCCGACATCACCGACCGCAAGGCCGCCGAGACCGCCCTGCGCGGCGGCGAGGCCCGGGTCCGCGCCCTGGTGGACTCCCTGCCCCAGCTGCTGTGGGCCAGCCGCCCCGACGGCGCCTTCGACTATCTCAGCCCCCAGTGGGTGGCCTTCACCGGCGCCCCGGCCGCCGACCACATGGGGGACGGCTGGCTGCAGGTCATCCATCCGGAGGACCGCGACGACCTGCAGGCCGCCTGGGCCCAGGCGGTGCGCGGCGGCCTGCCCTTCGACGTGGAGCACCGTATCCGCCGTCACGACGGGGTCTGGCGCTGGTTCAACGGCCGCGCCTCGGCGATCCGTGAGGAGGACGGCAGGGTCCGTCGCTGGTTCGGCTCCTCCTCCGACATCACCGAGATCGTCGAGGCCCGCCGCCACCTGGAGGAACGGGTCGCCGAGCGCACGCGGGAGCTGGAGGCCAGCCTGGAGGAACGCGCCCGGGCCGAGGCGGCGCTCGCCCAGGCCCACCGCCTGGAGACCGTCGGCCGACTCACCGGCGGGGTGGCGCACGACTTCAACAACCTGCTGACCGTGGTGATCGGCGGGCTGGACATGATCCTGAAGAACCCGGCCGACACCGCCCGGGTCATCCGCCTGTCGGAGGCCGCGCTGGCCGCCGGACGCCGGGGCGAACGCCTCACCCGCCAGCTGCTGGCCTTCTCGCGCCGCCAGGAGCTGAAGCTGGAGGTGGTGGACGTCGGCGCCCTGATCGAACAGGTGGAGCCCCTGGTCCGCCGCGCGGTCGGCGAGGCCATCGACCTGACCGTCCGCTGCGATCCGCAGGTAGGCGCCACCCGCCTGGATTCCGCCCAGTTCGAGGCCGCCTTGCTGAACCTGGTGGTCAACGCCGCCGACGCGGTGGGCGGAGCCGGGCGGATCGAGATCCTCACCCGCCGGGTGAGCCTGGCGGCCGGCGACATCCCAGGCGCCCAGGCCGGAGACCATGTGGCGGTCAGCGTCGCCGACACCGGCGGCGGCATGAGCCCCGAGGTCCTGGCCAGGGCCTTCGAACCCTTCTTCACCACCAAGGAGGTGGGCAAGGGCACGGGGCTGGGCCTGGCCCAGGTCTACGGCTTCATCACCCAGTGCGGCGGCGCGGCCACCCTCGACAGCCGCCCGGGCGAGGGCGCCACCGTCACCCTCTATGTCCCGGCGGTGGACGCCGTCCCCACGGTGGAGGCGCCCCCGGAGCCCGGCGACGACAGCTGGGCCAGGGGCCGGGTGATCCTGCTGGTGGAGGACGACGCCGCCGTCCGGGCGGTGACCGAGGGCCTGCTGGTCGAGCTGGGCTGCAAGGTGACCGCCGAGCCCGACGGCCCCTCGGCCCTGGCCCGCCTGCAGTCGGGAGAGGCCTTCGACCTGCTGATCTCCGACATCATCATGCCCGGCGGCATGAGCGGAGTGGACCTGGCCAAGCTCGCCCGGGCCCGCGACCCCGACCTGCCCATCGTGCTCACCACCGGCTATGCCGGCGACGAGTTCGAGGGCGCCTCGGAGGTCGCCTGGCCCGTGGTGCGCAAGCCCTTCCGCGCCGAGCAGCTCAGCGCCGCGGTGCGCGAAGCCTTGGCGAGGGTCGCCGCCTCGGCCTGAGCCGGGCCGATTGACGCCCGTCAAGGCGGCGGGTCACGGCGGGTGCAACCTGCCGCCTCTCAGGAGGACGATTCATGGATAGGCTCAAAGGCAAGGTCGCCGCGATCACCGGGGCCGCGCTCGGCCTGGGACGCGCCACCGCGATCCGCATGGCCGAGGAGGGCGCCGCCGTGGCCGTCCTCGATATGCTGGAGACCGAGGGGACGGCGCTCGCCGCCGAGCTCTCCGCCCGCGGCTTCCCCGCCCGCTTCTGGCGCTGTGACGTCTCCAAGGAGGCCGAGGTCCGCCGGGTGATCGACGAGGTCGCCGCCCACTTCGGACGCCTTGACATACTGGTGAACAACGCCGGAGTCTCCGGCGCCAACAAGCCGACCCACGAGATCACCGAGGCCGAGTGGGACTTCGTCCAGGCCATCAACGTCAAGGGCGTCTTCTTCGGCACCAAGCACGCCATCCCCCACCTGAAGGCGGCCGGCGGCGGCTCCATCATCAACCTGTCCTCGATCTACGGCCTGGTGGGCGGCCCCGACGTGCCGCCCTATCACGCCTCCAAGGGGGCGGTGCGGCTGATGAGCAAGACCGACGCCCTGATCTACGCCCCCGATAGGATTCGGGTGAACTCGATCCATCCGGGCTTCATCTGGACCCCGATGGTGGAGCATCACCTGAGCGCCGCCGGGGACCTGGAGGAGGGCCGCAAGGCCACCGCCGCCCTCCACCCCCTGGGCCATATCGGCGAACCCGACGACATCGCCTGGGGCGCCGTCTACCTGGCCTCCGACGAGGCCAAGTTCATCACCGGCTCGGAACTGGTGATCGACGGCGGCTACACCGCCCGCTGATTACTGCGAAGCCCCGCGCCCCTCGACCCGCACCAGGTCGACGAGGACGTCGCCCCGCACCAGATGCAGCAGGTCGTAACGGTCGATGGTGGGGTCGCAGTGGGGGGCGGTGAACTCCACCCGCTCTCCGCGCGCCACGCTCCGGTGCCGGGGCCGCGTGACCATGCCGTGCTCGTCGCCGAAGAAGTGGTAGCTGGACCCTGCCCAGGCCTCCCCCAGGGGCTCGGGCGCCGGGCCGTCGGTGGCGAAGGCCTTGAGGCCTGCGTCCACCGTCACCCAGCGCGGGGCGTTGGCGCTGATCACCCGGGCCTGGACCGTCAGGCTGGTCTCGAAGGCGCCGTCCTCGTCCTCCCCCAGGGCCTCGCGGTATTCCCGGTCCATGAAGGCGTAGGAACCGGCCTGGATCTCATTCAGCACCCCCTGGGCGGCGTCGGCCGAGAAGGTGCCGGTGCCGCCGCCGGTGACCAGCCTGATCTCGTGACCCTGGGCCCGTAGGGCGTCGGCCGCCGCGGCGAGCTTGCCGATTCCGTCGGCCACGGCGGCGGCGCGCTGGTTGGCGCCGGTCATGTGCTGCCAGTGCCCGCCATAGCCCTGCACCCCGATCAGCCTGAGCGAGGCTTGCGCCGCGATCGCCGCGCCGACCTCCACCGCCTGCTCCACGCCGGAGACCCCGGTGCGGCCCATGCCGAGGTCCACATCCACCACCACCCGGACGATGACGCCGGCCGCCCGGGCCGCCTGGCCGATCTCCATCGCGCCGTCCGGATGGTCGACGGTGATGGCGAAGTCGGGATCGGCGGCCGCCAGCCTGGCCGCGCGGGCCGCCGAAGGCTCGCTCGCCAGGGAGGAGGTGATCAGGATGCCGCGGATTCCCGCCGCCGACAGGGCCTCGGCCTCGGCCAGCTTGGCGCAGCAGACTCCGACCGCGCCGGCGGCGATCTGACGCCGCGCCAGGGCCGCGCACTTGTGGGACTTGGCGTGGGGCCGCAGGGCCAGACCCGCGGCCTTGGCCCGGGCGGCCATGCGCGCCACGTTGCGGTCGAAGGCGTCGAGGTCGATCACCGCCGCGGGGGTCGGAACCCGCCAGCGCGAGCCCGGCTGGCCGACCAGGGCCAGGGACAGGGCGGTGGCGGGGCGGTCGGCCAGGAGGCCGAGCTCGGCGGCGATGGCCTCAAGGGGACGTTCGGAGCTCATCGGCGGCTGCGCTTCAGGCCGCCCATCAGGCCGCGCATGATCTCGCGCCCCGCCGTGCTGGCCACGGTGCGCAGCAGCTGTTTGGCGAAGGTCTCGCCCATGGACTGGCGGTTGGAGGCCCGCGCCGCCGGGCGGCGGGCCGGCTCGTCGCCCCACGGCGACGGGGCCGGCTCGGTGCGGCGTTGCTGGACTGGCGGGGCGGCGGCCGCTTCGGCGGCGGCGGTCGCCCGCGCCGCCAGCTTCTCGAAGGCCGAGTCCCGGTCCTGGGTCTGGTCGTAGAGCCCGCGCACCGGGCTTGCCGCCATCACCCCGGCCCGCTCGACCGGGGTCAGGGGCCCCAGGCGGGAGTTGGGCGGACGGATCAGGGTCTTCTGCACCATGGTGGGCGCTCCCTTCTCATCCAGCACCGAGACCAGGGCCTCGCCGACCCCCAACGCCTGGATCGCCTCGGCGGTGTCGAAGGCGGGATTTGTCCGGAAGCTGTCGGCGGCGGCCTTCAGGCCCCGCTGCTCCATCGGCGTATAGGCCCGCAGGGCGTGCTGGATGCGGTTGCCCAGCTGGCCCAGCACGGTCTCGGGGATGTCGGCCGGGTTCTGGGTGACGAAATAGACCCCGACGCCCTTGGAGCGGATCAGTCGCACCACCTGCTCGACCTTTTCCAGCAGCGGCTTGGGAGCGTCGCGGAACAGCAGGTGGGCCTCGTCGAAGAAGAAGGCGAGCCTGGGCTTGTCCGGGTCGCCGATCTCCGGCAGCTCCTCGAACAGCTCGCTCATCAGCCAGAGCAGGAAGGTGGCGTAGAGCCGGGGACTGGCGATCAGCTTGTCGGCGGCCAGGATGTTCACATAGCCGCGCCCAGCGCCGTCGGTGCGCATCAGGTCGGAGAGCTGCAGGGCCGGTTCGCCGAACAGGTGGGCGCCGCCCTGGTCCTCCAGGGTCAGCAGCTTGCGCTGGATGGTGGCCACGGTGGTGGGCGAGACATTGCCGTACTTGGCGCCCAGAGCCTTGGCGTTCTCGGAGGCGTAGGCGAGCGCGGCCTGCAGGTCCTTCAGGTCCAGCAGCAGCAGGCCCTCCTCGTCGGCGGCGCGGAACACCACCGAGAGCACCCCCTCCTGCACGTCGTTGAGTTCCAGCATGCGGGAGATCAGCAGCGGCCCCATCTCCGAGACCGTGGCGCGGATCGGATGGCCCTGCTCGCCGAACAGGTCCCAGAACACCACCGGCGCCCCGGCCGGGCGCAGCTCCAGGTTCATCACCTTGGCCCGGGCCAGCATCTTTTCGTTGGGAGTCCCCGGGGCGGCCACCCCGCAGAGGTCGCCCTTCACATCGGCGGCGAAGACCGGCACCCCGGCGTCCGATAGCCCCTGGGCCAGGGTCTGCAGCGTCACGGTCTTGCCGGTGCCCGTCGCCCCAGCCACCAGGCCATGGCGGTTGGCGCGGTCGAGCCGCAGGGTCTCGAGGTGATCGGAGAACCCGATCAGGACGCCGTCGTCGGCCATGGAACGCTCCTTGGAAGTGCGAGGGCCAAGCTATCGTCAGCGATGCGCCGCATCCACGGGCAAGGGTAAACAATCGTCACCGGCAGAAACATTTCTCAAACCCCGCGGGATTTGGGTCAGGCTTGCCGGAACCGGCCGAAAACCTCGCGAAGAACGCACCATCATCTCCGGGAAATCAGGCTAGAGGTCACCTTCATTGACGACGCCCGCGACCCCGAGGACAGTCGGCTCCATGCCCGCCGCCGAACCGACCACCAACGTTTCCCGCATCTGCCTGGTCATCCTGGCGGTGATCGCCAGCGGCGCGACCATCTATTGGCTCGCCGACATCCTGACCCCGCCGGCCATGGCCATGTTCCTGGCCATCGTCATCGACGGCTTCGCCCGGGTGCTGAAGCGCCGGCTGCCGTGGCTGCCGGCCAAGGCCGCGATGCCGGTGGCCATCACCGTCTCCATCCTGCTGTTCGGCACGGCCCTGTTCGTGATCGCCGACAACGGCGCGACCTTCGCCACCCAGCTGGTCACCTATGTGCCCAAGCTCAACAAGCTGATCGCCCAGGTGGCCAATGTGGCCGGGCTCGACGTGGCGCCCACCATCGAGCAGCTGCTGAGCCGGCTCGATCCCAGCAAATACATCGGCGACGCGGCCCGCGGCATTCAGGGTTTCGCCTCCAACGCCATCTTCATCCTGATCTATCTGGGCTTCATCATCGCCTCGCGACACGCCTTCGAGCGCAAGATGGTCGGCCTGTCCAACAACCGGGCCAAGCGCCACGAGGCGCTGGAGGCCTTCCAGCGCATCCGCGACGGGGTGGAGCAATACCTCTGGGTCCAGACCGTCACCGGCCTGATGATCGCCGGCGGCTCCTGGCTGGTCATGGCGGTCCTGGGCCTCGACAACGCGGTGTTCTGGGCCTTCCTGATCTTCATCGCCTCCTACATCCCGATCATCGGCGGGGCGCTGGGCATCCTGGCGCCGCCGATCTTCGCGCTCATCCAGTTCGAGCCGGTCTGGCCGGCCATCGTCCTGCTGGCGGTGCTGCAGACCATCCAGTTCGTGGTGGGCAACGTGGTCCTGCCCCGCATGCAGGGGGAAAGCCTCAATATCGATCCCCTGGTGGTGTTGCTCAGCCTGGCCTTCTGGGGCGCGATCTGGGGCGTGGCCGGCATGTTCCTCTCCACCCCGCTGACGGTGATGGCCATGGTCATCCTGGCCCAGTCCGACGGAACCCGCTGGGTCGCCGTCCTGTTGTCCGCCGACGGGGAGCCCGAAAAGCTGCGAGACCGGAAGGCCGGACTCGCGCCCGACGAAACGCCGAAACCGAAACGTCCTCGCCGCGTCACGCAAGCGTGAGGGCGAGGGTCCAACCCCGGGGTCTTCAACTTGGCCGTTCAATCCCTATCTGAATGTGGCTCGGGCGAGTCCCGACGCCCCGACGCCCGCTTTCTCAGCCCCCGGGCGTCGCGAGGACCGAGTGTTTCGCCACCCCCCCTAGGCGGAACCAGGCGCCGCCGGACACTCTCCTCCGGCGGCGTTCTCGCGTCCGGAGCCTGGGCATGATCCGCCGCCCCAAGCCCGCGAAGTCCGCCGGCCCCCTGATCAAGGCCTTCCTGGCCCTGGTTCCGGAGAGCGAGGCCGGCCGCGCCTTCATCGAGCAGGCCGCCGCCGACGCCGCCCCCGACGAACTGCCCGAACTGCCCGCCGCCGACCTGGCCGCGGCGCTGGCCGACTTCTGGGCCTTCGCCGAAACCCGGCGGGGCAAGGCGCCGGCCATTCGCCTGGTTCAAGGCCAGGCCGGCCTCGACCGCCTGGAGATCGTGCAGGACGACGCCCCCTTCCTGGTGGACAGCGTCATGGGCGAGCTGGGGGAGCAGGGCCTGTCGGTCCGCGCCATGTTCCACCCCGTCGTCACCGTGGCCCGCGACCGCAAGGGCGTGCGCGGCGAGACCGGGACACCGCGCCGGGAATCCCTGATCCAGGTGGTGCTGGAGACCGTGGGCGAGGACCGCGAGGCCGCCCTGATGGCCGGACTGAAGGCCGCCCTGGCCGATGTCCGCGCCGCGGTGGACGATTTCCCAGCCATGCTGGCCCTGATGCGCCGCGCCATCGAGGAGCTGAGCGGCGCCCCCAAGAGCGAGGTCCGCGACGAGGACGCAGCCTTTCTGTCCTGGCTGCACGACGAGCACTTCGTCTATCTGGGCGCCCGGGTCTACGAGTACCCGCGCCTGAAGAACGGCGACTACGCCCCGGAAGAACCCCTCTACCAGCCCCAGGACGGGCTCGGCGTGCTGCGCGATCCCGAGCGCACCGTGCTGCGGCGCTCCTCGGAGCCCGCCGTCCTCACCGCCCAGATCCGCTCGCGCCTGGCCGATCCGCCGGTGACGGTGGCCAAGTCCAATGTCCGCTCCCGGGTCCACCGGCGCGGCTACATGGATTATGTGGGGATCAAGCGCTACGGCGCCGACGGCAAGCCCTGCGGCGAGATCCGTTTCGTGGGCCTGTTCACCTCCGAGGCCTATGACGAGCCGGCCCGCGACGTGCCCCTGCTGAGGGCCAAGGTGGCCCATATCCTCGCCCGCGCGGGCGCCAGGCCGGGCAGCCACAACGAAAAGCGCCTGCGCAACATCGTCGAGAACCACCCCCGCGACGAGCTGTTCCAGGCCGGCGAGGACGACCTGCTGGCCACCTCGCTCGCCGTCCTGCACCTCTTCGACCGGCCCCGCGTGCGGCTGTTCGAGCGCCGCGACCCCTATGACCGCTTCGCCTCGGTCCTGCTCTACGTGCCCCGCGAACGCTACGACTCCGATCTGCGCGTCAAGGCCGGAGACCTGCTGGCCAAGGCCTATGGCGGCCGGGTCTCGGCCTACTACCCCTATTTCTCCGACGCCCCCCTGGCGCGGGTCCACTTCATCATCGGCTTCACCCCGGGGCAGCATCTCGATCCCGACCTGAAAGCCATCGAGGCGCAGGTGACCCAGGCCAGCCGCACCTGGGAGGACCGCTTCGACGCCGCCATCCGCGCCAGCGGCCGGCCAACCGACGAGGTCAGCGACATCCTGGCCCGCTACGCCGGGGCCTTCCCGGCCGGCTATCGGGACAATTACGACGCCGCGGAGGCCCTGGCCGACCTGGCGGTGATCGACAGCCTGGAGCCCGAGGAGCCGGTCCGGGTGCGGGCCTATCGCCGCCCCGCCGACGGCAAGACCCAGTTCCGCTTCAAGCTCTACCGGCCCGGCGCGCCGGCGCCGCTCGCCGACGTCCTGCCGATCCTGGAGAACATGGGCCTGAAGGCCATGGTGGAGACCGGCTTCCCGGTCACCCGCCTCGGCGCGGCCCCGGTCTGGGTCCACGACTTCGAGCTGGAGGACCCGCGCGGCGAGCACCTGGTCTTCGCCGAGGTGAAGCTGGCCTTCGAATACGCCTTCGTGGCCATCTGGAGCGGCCGGACGGAGAACGACGGCTTCAACCGCCTGGTGCTGGAGCTCTCCATCACCTGGCGCGATGCGGCCCTGATCCGGGCGCTCGCCCGGCACCGCCAGCAGTCGGGCCTGGACCCCAGCCAGAGGGTGCAGGAGGCCGCGCTCTCCAACCATCCCGGGGTCGCGCGTCTGATCCTGGATCTGTTCCGCACCAAGTTCCACCCGGCCATCAACGCCGACCTCCCCGCCCGCCAGGTCCAGGCCGACGCGGTGATGGCCGAGATCGTCGAGGCCCTGCAGCTGGTGGAGAGCCTGGACGACGATCGGGTGCTGCGCCGCCTGGCCCTGCTGGTGGGGGCGATCAAGCGGACCAACTATTACCAGCCCTGCCCCGACGGCCAGGCCAAGCCCTATATCAGCTTCAAGGTGGCGTCGGGCGAACTGGCCGACCTGCCCCTGCCCAAGCCGTTCCGCGAGATCTTCGTCTGGGCCACCCACGTCGAGGGCGTCCACCTGCGGTTCGGCCCGGTGGCGCGCGGCGGCCTGCGCTGGAGCGACCGGCGCGACGATTTCCGCACCGAGGTCCTGGCTCTGGCCAAGGCGCAGAACACAAAGAACGCGGTGATCGTGCCGGTGGGCTCCAAGGGCGGCTTCTATCCCAAGCAGCTGCCCAAGGGCGGAACGGCCGAAGCGATCCGCGCCGAGGGGATCCGCGCCTACACCACCTTCCTGCAGGGCCTGCTGGACATCACCGACAACCTGACCCCGGACGGCAAGGTCATTCATCCCGAGAATGTCGTGGTCCACGACGCCGACGACCCCTACCTCGTCGTCGCCGCCGACAAGGGCACCGCCACCTTCTCCGACATCGCCAACGGCATCGCCGAATCCTACGGCTTCTGGCTGGGAGACGCCTTCGCCTCGGGCGGCTCGGCGGGCTACGACCACAAGGTCATGGGCATCACCGCCCGCGGCGCCTGGGAAGCGGTGAAACGCCACTTCCGCGAACTGGGCAAGGACATCCAGTCCGAGCCCTTCACCGTGGTCGGCGTCGGCGACATGTCGGGCGACGTGTTCGGCAACGGCATGCTGCTGTCGCGCCAGACCCGGCTGCTGGCGGCCTTCGACCACCGCCACATCTTCCTCGACCCCGATCCGGACCCGGCCCGGAGCCATGCCGAGCGCGAGCGCATGTTCGCCCTGCCCCGCTCCTCCTGGGACGACTACGATCGCAATCTGATCTCCAAGGGCGGCGGGGTCTTCCCGCGAAACCTGAAGTCCATCCCGCTGAGCCGGGAGATCCGCGCGATGCTGGAGATAACCGCAGAATCGGCCACCCCGGCCGAGCTGCTGTCGGCCATCCTCGAGGCGCCGGCCGAGCTGCTCTATCTCGGCGGCATCGGCACCTATGTGAAGGCCCGCGCCGAGGGCCACCTGGAGGTGGGCGACAAGACCAACGACGCCCTGAGGGTCAATGGCGCCGACCTGAGGGTCAAGGTGGTGGGCGAAGGCGCCAATCTGGGCCTCACCCAGGCCGGCCGCATCGAGTTCGCCCTGAAGGGCGGCAAGATCAACACCGACGCCATCGACAACTCGGCCGGGGTCGATTCCTCCGACCACGAGGTCAATATCAAGATCGCCACCGGCATTCTTGAACGAACAGGAATTCTTACTCGGCCGAAGCGCGACAAGCTGCTGAAGTCGATGACGCCCGACGTGGCCGCCCACGTCCTGTCGCACAATTACGACCAGACCCTGGCCCTGTCCCTGATGGACCTGGACGCTGTCGGGGAGCTGGAGCCCCACGCCCAGTTCATGACCCGGCTCGAACAGGTCGGGCGGCTGGACCGCGCGGTGGAGGGCCTTCCGGACGCTGGCGTCATGGCGGCCCGCGCCGAGGCCGGACGGGGCATGACCCGGCCGGAGGAGGCGGTGCTGCTGGCCTATGGCAAGCTGGAACTGTCCCACGATATCGTCGCCTCTGCGGCGCCCGACGATCCGCACTTCGAGGCGGTGCTGGAGGGCTATTTCCCCCGCGCCCTGCGCAAGTATGACGACGCCCTGCGCCGCCACCGCCTGCGCCGGGAGATCATCGCCACCGTCGTGGCCAACGACGTGGTCAACCGCTGCGGGCCGAGCTTCCCCTCGCGCCTGATGGCGGCGGCCTCCTGCGACGTCCGCGCCTTCGTCACCGGCTATGAGGCGGCCAAGACGGTGCTGGACCTGCCGGCCCTGTGGGACGCCGTCGCCGACCTCGATCCCAAGATCCCGGGCCAGACCCCGGCCGCCGGCCAGATGGCCCTGTTCCGCCGCCTGGCCTACACCTTGCGTGGAGAGACCTTCTGGCTGGCCCGCCGGGCCGGGCGCGAGGGGGCCGGCGTGGCCGAGCTGATCAAGCGCTACGGGCCAGGCACCGCCACCCTGCGCAAGCTGGGGCCCGGCGTGCTCTCGAGCGTCGAGCAGGAACGGACCTTGGCCCAGATCGCCAAGCTAGTGGAGGCCGGCGCGCCGGAGGCCCTGGCGACCCAGGTGGCCAACCTGCAGCCGCTCACCACCGCCGCGGATCTGGTGGACCTGGCCGAGGCCTCCTCCTGGGCCCTGCCGAGCGTGGCCAGGCTCTATCACCAGACCGGCGAGGTCTTCGCCTTCGACCGCCTGCGGGCGGCGGCGGGCGGCTTCACCGCCGGGGACGCCTTCGAGCGCACCGCCGTGCGGCGGCTGCTGGAGGACCTGCTGGCCGAACAGGCGGTGCTGACCCGCTCGATCATGGCCTTCGCCGCCAGCGCCCAGGCCGGCGAAAGCGCCGAGACTGCCCAGAAGGCCGTGGCCTCCTGGGCCGCCTTGCGCCGCGACGCCGCCCAGGCCGCCCGCAAGGCGGTGGATGAGATCGAGGCGGCCGGCGGCGGCTGGACCTTCGCCAAGCTCACCATCGCCAACGCCGCCCTGCGCGAACTGGCCGCCAGCGCCACCTTGGAGAAGAAGCGGTAAGAAATTACGCGGAAAGGTCCGCCCGTCGGCACCAGCGGTCGAGGTCGCGCTCGCGGCCCATCAGGGCCAGGCCCGAGGCGATGGACTCCAGCTCGCTGCCGCTCTCGATCCTGGCGGGGTCGAAGCGGCGGTGGAAGATCGCCCGCACCGCCGGCACCAGGGAGGAGCCGCCGGTGAGGAAGACGCGGTCGATCTGGCCAGGCTGGAGCCCTGAATCAGCCAGGGCCTCGTCGACGGCGGCCTCGATCAGGGCGAGTTCCGGCGCGATCCAGCCCTCGAACTCCGCCCGCTGCACATGCCGGCGGATCTCGATGCTGCCGGCGGCGAAGCTGAACTCCGCCGCGGTCTCCCGCGACAGGGCCTCCTTCAGACGGCTCACCGAGCGGTAGAGCAGATAGCCGTAGTTCTCGTCCAGGGTCTCCACCAGCCGGGCGATCTTGTCGGGCTCGACGGCCTCGCGCACCAGCTTGCGGATCTCGCGCATGTCGCGACTGGCGCGCATCAGGGCCAGTTGGTCCCAGCGGGCGAAGGTGGAATAGTAGCGGTTGGGGATCGGCAGGGTCTTGCCGAAGGAGGTGTAGCTCGTCCCCTTGCCCAGTTCCGGCGACACCAGGTGGTCGATGATCCGGTAGTCGAAGGCGTCCCCGGCCACGCCGACGCCCGACCGCCCCAGAGGCGTCGAGGCGATCTCGCCGCCCTCGCGGGAAAAGCGGATGATGGAGAAGTCGCTGGTGCCGCCGCCGAAGTCCCCCACCAGGACGGTGGCGTCGGCCTTCAGCTCGCGGGCGAAGAAGAAGGCCGCCCCCACCGGCTCATAGGCGTAGAGGATTTCCTTGAACCCCAGGCGGGAAAAGGCGGTCTCGTAGCGGCGCAGGGCCAGCTCCGGGTTGGGGGCGCCGCCGGCGAAGGTCACCGGCCGGCCGACGATCACCCGCTCGGGCAGGTCGGCCAGGCCCCGTCCCGCATGATCGCGCAGCTTCAGCAGGAAGGCCGAGAGCAGGTCCTCGAACTGGTAGCGCCGCCCCAGGATCTGCGTCTCTGTGAAGCTCTCCGAAGCCGCGAAGCTCTTGAAGGACTGGATGAAGCGGGTCTCCAGCGGGTCCTCGACATAGGCCTCGATGGCCCACGGGCCGGCCTCCACCGTCCGCTCGTTGGGCCGCTCGGCGGGCGCGTGGAAGCTGAGGGCCGAGCGGAAGGCGAACAGGTCCCCCTCCGGCGCCGGGAAATTGACCAGGGTCGCAGGGCCGCCGTCGCCGGCCAGCGCCACCACCGTATTGGTGGTCCCGAAATCGATGCCGATCGTCCCGGCCATGGCGCGCGCTCCGAAATCTCAAGGTGGGGGGACGACGGATCGCCGCCCCACCCAAGGCGCGCGACCCGCTTAAGTCGTGGACAGGCCCCGACGCATCAGGCCTGGGCCTCCGCGAGGTCCTGCTCGTAGGCCGCCACGGTGGCCATCTGCAGGATGCGGCTGACCGAGGCCGAGAGCGGGCAGATCTGCACCGAGCGCGACAGGCCCAGCAGCAGGGGCCCGATCACCGTGGCCCCGCCCACGGCCTGGACCAGCTGGGTGGAGATGGCCGCCGAGTGGATGGCCGGCATGATCAGCACATTGGCCGGGCCGGTGAGGCGCATGAACGGGTAGTTGACCCGCTTTTCCGGATCGAGCGCCAGTTCCGGCGGCATCTCGCCCTCGTACTCGAAGTCGACGTCCATCTCGTCGAGCATGGCCACGGCCTCGCGCACCTTCTCGCTGCGCTGGCCCATGGGATTGCCGAAGGTGGAGTAGGACATGAAGGCCACCCGCGGGGTGTAGCCCAACACGCTGACGGTGCGGGCCGCCTGCAGGGCGATCTCCACCAGCTCGTCAGCCTCCGGCATCTCGGTGACGTTGGTGTCGGCGATGAACAGGGTGTGGCCCTTGGCCAGGACCACGCTCATGCCCATGACCCGGCCGTTGGGGGACGGGTCGATGACCTGCAGCACCTCCTCCAGCACCTGGTCGTAGGAGCGGGTGACCCCGGTGACCATGCCGTCGGCGTGGCCCAGCGCCACCATGGAGGCGGCGAAGGAGTTGCGGTCCTGGTTGATCAGCCGCTGGACGTCGCGCTTCAGGAAGCCCTGGCGGGCCAACCGGCTGTAGAGATAGTCGACATATTCCGGATTCCGGTGCGACAGCCGGGCGTTGATGATCTCCAGGCCGGTGTCCTTGGGATCGAGGCCGGCGACGGCCATGTTCTCCAGCACCAGGTCCTCGCGGCCCACCAGCACGGCCTGGCCGAGGCCCGCGCTCTGGAAGGCGTAGGCGGCCCGGATCACGCTGGGCTCCTCGCCCTCGGCGAAGACGATCTTCTTCTTGGGCGCGGCCTGGACGGTGCCCTGAAGCTTCTGCAGGAAGGCTGCGGTGGGGTCGAGCCGCTGGGCGAGCGACGCCCGGTAGGCGTCCATGTCCTCGATGGGCTTGCGGGCCACCCCGGTGTCCATGGCCGCCTGGGCGACGAAGGGCGGGATGTACCAGATCAGCCGGGGGTCGAAGGGCGAGGGGATGATGTACTGCGGGCCGAACTTCAGCTGCTGGCCGTGGTAGGCCGCGGCCACCTCGTCGGGCACGTCCTCGCGGGCGAGCTGGGCCAGCGCATTGGCGCAGGCGATCTTCATCTCCAGGTTCACGCGGCGGGCGCGCACGTCCAGCGCGCCGCGGAAGATGTAGGGGAAGCCCAGGACATTGTTGACCTGGTTGGGATAATCGCTGCGCCCGGTGCCGACGATGGCGTCGGGCCGCACGGCGTGGACCTCCTCGGGCAGGATCTCCGGATCGGGATTGGCCATGGCGAAGATCAGCGGATTGGGCGCCATCTTCATGATCATGTCCTGGGTCAGCGCCCCCTTGGCCGAGAGGCCCAGGAAGACGTCGGCGC
Source organism: Phenylobacterium sp. (assembly GCF_030645195.1). Lineage (GTDB taxonomy): Bacteria > Pseudomonadota > Alphaproteobacteria > Caulobacterales > Caulobacteraceae > Phenylobacterium. Next base: position 16,275 of record NZ_JAUSLW010000152.1, read on the forward strand.
CCACCAGGGCCTCGGCCAGGGTCCGGGCGTCGGTGTCCACCGCATGGGCCGACTTCCACTGGTTCATGCCGGCCGAACGGCCCTTGTAGATGACCCCGGTATTGTCGACGGCGATGCAGTTCTCGTGGCGCACCCCCATGGCCTTCATCAGGTCCAGGCTGGCGATCCCCGCCGCGCCTGCCCCGCAGAGCACCACCTTGACGTCCTTCAGCTCGCGGCCGGTGATGTGGCAGGCGTTGATCAGGCCCGCGCACGAGATGATGGCCGTGCCGTGCTGGTCGTCGTGGAACACCGGGATGTCCAGCAGCTCCTGCAGCTCGGTCTCGATGCGGAAGCACTCGGGGCTCTTGATGTCCTCAAGATTGATGCCGCCGAAGGTGACGCCGATGTTCTTGACCACCGTGATGATCTCGTCCGGATCGGTGGCCGAGACCTCGATGTCGATGGAATCGACGTCGGCGAAGCGCTTGAAGAGCACGCTCTTGCCCTCCATCACCGGCTTGGCGGCGAGCGCCCCCAGATTGCCCAGGCCCAGGATGGCCGTGCCGTTGGAGATCACCGCCACCAGGTTGCCCTTGGACGTATAGTCGTAGGCCAGCTCCGGATTCTCGGCGATGGCCAGCACCGGCACCGCCACGCCCGGCGAATAGGCCAGGCTGAGGTCGCGCTGGGTCGCCATCGGCTTTGTGGGCACGATGGCGATCTTCCCGGGGGTCGGGTCCCGGTGGAAGCTGAGGGCTTCCTCATCGGTGAAGGTGCGTTTTTCGTCGCTCATAGGGGGAGCGTGTCCTTACGGCGCTGGGGGCTTTTGAATGAAGGGCGCCAACCTACAGAGGCCGGCGCCCTGAAACAACCTGCCGCGGCGAAGCTTCGCCGCGGACGTCGCGGCGGCGATCAGCCGGCCATGCGGGCCTTCAGCGCGGCCTGCATCTCGCCCAGCACCTTGGCGGCGGCCGGGTCCTTCTGGATGCGGCCCCAATAGGCGGCCACCTTGGTGTGCCGGGCCATGGGATCGCCCTTGCCGAACACCATGCCGAACACACCCACGAACATCAGCATGGGGACGAGCGCGCAGTCGGCGGTGGTGACGCTGTCGCCCACCGCATAGGCGTCTTGCGTCATGAACAGGTTCAGGTGGGCCAGGCCGCTGTCGAGCTTGGTGAAACCCTCCTCCACCACCGCGGCGTCACGGGTGGCGGGGTTCATCTGGCCAAACAGGTTGGAGCCGCTGGCCATCACATAGAGCTCGGCGACCCGGGCGATCAGGCGACCGCGCGCGATCTCGTCGGGCTTGGTGGGCCGCAGGCCGGAGGCGGGGAAGGCGTCGGCCAGGTATTCGACGATGGTGTCGCTCTCGGGGATCACCGTGCCGTCGTCCAGCACCAGGGCCGGGATCTTGCCCATGGGATTGATCGCCAGATATTCCGCGCTCTTCAGGTCGCCCGGCGGCGGCAGGATGTGCACCGGCAGGTCCTTGGCGTAGATCGCCATCCGCGGACGCGAGGCGAAGGGCGAGAGATCGTTGGAATAGAGCTTCATGGCGTTTCCTGTCCGGCGCGCGTCTCGAAAGCGGGCGCGCCTGCGGGGTGACTCTTAGGGGCGCGGGGGGATCTAGGCCAGGGTTCCACCGCTTCATTCCCCGCTCGGTGTTGGGGCCTACCGCCCCGCCCGCCCGCAGATCAGGTCGACGACCGCCGCCCCCATGGCCCGCAGGCTGGCCAGGTCGCCCCCGGCCCGGGCGCGGACGGCCATGGCGTTCATCACCGCCGTGGCCACCTTGGCCATGCCCGCAGCGTCGGTGGAAAGGGGCAGGTTGCCCACCTCCATGGCCCGCCGGATGCGGGCCTCGAAGGCCGCGTCGATCTCGGAGAGCGCCGCGGCCAGCACCGCGCGAATCTCGGGATCGTCCACCGCCTCGGTGACCGCGGTGCCGATCAGGAAGCAGCCCCGGGGGCCAAGGTCGCCGCGCATATAGAGGCCGGCGGCGGCCTCATAGACCCGCGTGAGGGCCGCGCGCAGATGCTCGTCGGGGGCCATGGCCGCGGCCAGCGCCGCGGTGGTCTCGGCGCGGGATTTCTCCAAGGCCTTGAGATACAGGGCCTTCTTGTCGCCGAACGCCCCATAGAGGCTGGGCCGGTTCAGGCCGGTGGCGGCCGATAGGTCGTCCAGGGAGGTCGCGGCGTAGCCGGTGTTCCAGAAGGCGGCGCGGGCCTGGTCCAGCGCCACGGCGGGATCGTAGCTGCGCGGACGGCCGCGGGGTCGAGGCTGGTTCTGTACCACTTCGAATCAAATTCCTGAGGCGATTAATTTACTACCGTTAAGGACTTTAATGCCCGACGCCAGGGGTATCTAGATCCGCCGTCGGGTGAGGAAATCGCCCGCCGCGCGAGACCTTTTTTGTACTACGTCGCACGCAATTCTTGGCGCCTCTTATTTTGTATCGAATGGTATGCAAGTCAACCGGCCGGAGGACATCGTGGAACCCTCCCCGCTGGCCTGCTCGCCCCCTGGTCTCCCGCGCGATGCAGGAGGATGGGGCTGTTCCAAGCGGCTTAGCTAACCCCCCAACCAACGTCATCCCGGCCGCAGCGCAGCGGAGAGCTGGGACCCAGGAGCCGCGCGCTCCGCCCCTGGGTCCCGGATCGGCCTTCCGGCCGTCCGGGATAACGGCGAGGGTGGCGTCTCCCTTGACCCAACCGCCACGCTCGCGGGACAAGCATGTGCCCCACAGGCACATTCTGGAGAGACCCCGCTGACCGCTCCCATCCGCATCGCCGTCGCCGGCGCGCTCGGCCGCATGGGCCAGGCGGTCACTGCGGCGATCACCGCACGCGACGACCTGGTGCTCGCCGCCCGCTTCGACCGGCCCGGCGCCCAGGGCGAGGGCCTGGTGAGCCAGGAGGCCGCGCTCGCAGCCTGCGACGTGGTGATCGACTTCACGACGCCGGCCGCCTCCGTGGCGCTCGCCCAGGCCTGCGCCGCCCGTGGCGGCCCGGCCCTGGTGATCGGCGCCACCGGTATCTCCGATAGTGAGGCCGCCGCCATCGAGGCCTGCGCGGCCAAGATCTCTATCGTACGGGCCCGCAACTTCTCCCTCGGCGTCAACATGCTGCTGGGTCTGGTGGCCCAGGCGGCGCGCGCCCTGCCGGCCCGGGACTACGACATCGAGATCTTCGAGGCCCACCACCGCCGCAAGGTCGACTCACCCTCCGGCACCGCCCTGATGCTCGGCGAGGCCGCCGCCGAGGGGCGCGGCGTGGACCTGAACGAGGTGGCCCAGCGCGGCCGCGACGGGATCAACGGCCCCCGCGCCGAGGGCGACATCGGCTTTTCGGTCATGCGCGGCGGCGACATCATCGGCGAGCATTCGGTGACCTTCGCGGCGGAGGACGAGATCCTCACCCTCAGCCACTCGGCCCGCGATCGGGGCCTGTTCGCTCGCGGCGCCGTGGAGGCCGCCCGATGGGTGGTGGGCCGGCCCGCCGGGGCCTACGACATGCAGGACGTCCTGGGTTTCAAGGCCTAGGCGCGGCTCAAAGCGGAGAATTTATCTCCGTATACATCCTCATTTTGGGAAGTTGATCATGGCCGGAGACATCCTCGACCAGGACGCCACCAGCCAGCTCGCGGCCCTGGCCGGCAAGCGCATCTCCGCCGAGGAACTGCTGAAGCTGGTCCTCCGCCGGCAGGAGAAGCTGCACAAGAGCGTCAACGCGGTGGTCAACGCCGACCTGGCCTACGCCCTGGAGCGCGCCCGGGCCGTCGACGACGCCCGGATCAAGGACGGCCAGCTGGGCCCCCTCGCGGGCCTACCCATGACCATCAAGGACACCCTGGACGTGGCGGGCATGCCGGCCTCCTCCGGCCTGGACGCCTTCCGACACCGGATCTGCGAGGACGCCCCGGCCGTGGCCGGCGCCCGGCGGGCCGGGGCGGTGATCTGGGGCAAGACCAATGTCCCGGTGATGGCCGGCGACTGGCAGAGCTTCAACGACCTGTTCGGGACCACCAACAATCCCTGGGACCTGACGCGCACCAGCGGCGGGTCGTCGGGCGGGGCCGCCGCGGCCCTGGCCGTCGGGATCACGGCCCTGGAGATCGGCTCGGACATCGGCGGCTCCCTGCGGGTCCCGGCCAGTTTCTGCGGCGTCTTCTCCCACAAGCCCACCTGGGGCCTGGTCTCCCAGCGCGGCCATGTGCCGCCCCAGCCCGGCGCCCACGCCGAGCGGGACCTCAACGTCATCGGCCCCCTGGCGCGCTCGGCGCGGGATCTGAAGCTGCTGCTCTCCCTGATCGCCGGCGGCCCGGTGGCGGCCAAGGCCCCGCCCGCGGACCTGGAGAGGACCCGCATCGGCCTGTGGCTGGAGGCCGACGGATTCCCCCTCGACCCCGAGGTGCGCACGGTGATCGAGGCCCTCGCCGCCAAGCTCACCGCCGCCGGCGCCCAGGTGGAGCCGATCTCCAGCCCGGTCCCCGTCGACCAGCTGATGGGCGCCTACCAGGTGCTGCTGGGCTCCATCGTCGGAACCGACCTGCCCGAAGCCCAGCGCAGGCAGATGGCCTCCATGCGCGGGGTGGCCAAGCTGGCGGCGAGCCTGGGGGCCGACGAGCGCTTCGCCCAGGTGCGGGCCTATACCGCCACCCACGCCGAGTGGCTGGAGGCCGACGAGGTCCGCTGCCGCCTGCGCGAAAGCCTCAAGGACGTCTTCTCCCGCTTCGACGTGATCCTGGCGCCGGTGAGCGCCACCGTGGCCTTTCCGCACAACCACAAGCCCTTCGCGAGCCGCAAGATCCCCTGCTCCAACGGCGAGACCCTGCCCTATGGCTCCATGCTGAACTGGATCGCCCTGGCGACGGCCTGCCACCTGCCGGTGACCACCATCCCCGCGGGCCTCGCCGCCTCGGGCCTCCCGGTCGGCGTCCAGCTCATCGGCCCCCACGGCGGCGACGCCAAGACCCTCGCCGTCGCCCAGGCCATCGATGAAAATATCACCGGTTTTGTGAGCCCGGCGTTGGACTTCTAGACCTGGAGTTTCATTGGAGGCCCCCTGTCATCCTTCTCCCCTTGCGGGAGAAGGTGGCCCTGCGGAGCAGGGTCGGATGAGGGGTCGATAGACCTCTCCGGAAAACCCGCGTCGTCATCCTGGCCGCAGCGAAGCGGAGAGCCGGGACCCAGGGGCCGCATTCAATCCCCCTGGGTCCCGGATCGGCCTGACGGCCGTCCGGGATGACGGGAGTTATTTTTCTAGAGGGAAGTGCGACCCCTCATCCGGCGCGCCCTCGCGCGCCACCTTCTCCCGCAAGGGGAGAAGGGACCGTCGTTGAATCCTCAAGCCGCGCCCGTCGACCCGAACCCGCCGGCCCCGCGCGCCGTCTCGTCGAGGTCCGCCACCTCGGCCACGACGGCTTGAGTCACCGGGGCGATCACCATCTGGGCGATGCGGTCGCCGCGGCGAACGGTGAAATCTTCTGCGCCGAGGTTGATCAGGATCACCTTGACCTCGCCGCGATAGTCGGAATCCACGGTGCCCGGCGTGTTCAGGCAGGTGATCCCGGACTTCAGCGCCAGGCCCGAGCGGGGCCGCACCTGGCCCTCGAAGCCGCGAGGGATCGCCATCGCCAAACCGGTGGGCACGGCGAAGCGATCGCCGGGGCGGATCACCAGGGGCTCGTCCTGCGGGACGGCGGCCCGCAGGTCCATGCCGGCGGAGTCGGCGGTCTCATAGGCCGGCAGGGGCAGGTCGGAATTATGCGGCAGGCGCTTGATGGGCAGGTTCACGACAGCTCCTCGGCCATGCGGGCCGCCAGCTTGCGGGCGACCTGGGACTTGGCGGTCCGCTCCCATCGCTCGATTCCCTGGGCGGTGACGATAGCCACCGCGTTGTCGTCGCCCCCCATGGTCCCCTCGATGCTGACGTCGTTGGCCACGATCCAGTCGCAGCCCTTCTTGGCCAGCTTGGCCTGGGCGTAGGTTTCCACGTCGTGGGTCTCGGCGGCGAAGCCCACCACCAGCTTGGGGCGGCGGAAGCCGTTGGCCAGCGTCGCCAGGATGTCGGGGTTCTCCACCAGCTTCAGGGCCGGCGGGCCGGCGGCGCCCTTCTTCATCTTGGCGCCGGCCTCCACCTCGGGGCGCCAGTCGGAGACTGCGGCCACGCAGACGGCGATCTCTGCGGGCAGGGCAGCCTCGCAGGCGCTGAGCATCTGCCGCGCCGTCTCCACGTCCACCCGGGTGACGCCGGGCGGGGTGGCCAGGGAGACCGGGCCGGCCACCAGGGTCACCTGGGCGCCCAGCTCGGCGAGCGCGGCCGCGATCGCGAACCCCTGCTTGCCGCTGGAGCGGTTGGTGAGCACGCGGACCGGGTCGATGGGCTCGGCGGTGGGCCCTGCGGTGACGATGGCGCGTTTCCCCGCCAGCGGCTTGGCCGGGGGGGCCTGCAAGGCGGCCATGATGGCGGTGAAAATTTCTGCGGGTTCCGCCAGGCGACCCGGTCCGAACTCGCCGCAGGCCATGGCCCCCTCATCGGGCCCCACGAAGCTGACCCCATCGGCGCGCAGGGTCGCCAGGTTGCGCTGGGTGGCCGGGTGGTTCCACATCCGCACGTTCATGGCTGGCGCCATCAGCACCGGCTTGTCGGTGGCCAGCAGGGTGGTGGACGCCAGGTCGCCCGCAAGGCCGCCCGCCGCCTTGGCCATCAGGTCGGCGGTGGCCGGCGCCACCACCACCAGGTCGGCGGAGCGGGAGAGCTGGATATGGCCCATCTCCGCCTCGTCGTTCAGGGAGAAGAGCTCGGAATAGACGCGGTCCTCGCAGAGGGCCGAGAGGCTGAGCGGGGTGACGAACTGCGCCCCCGCCGCCGTCAGGATCGGGCGCACCGCGACGCCCGCCTTGCGCAGCAGCCGCACGAGTTCGAGCGCCTTGTAGGCCGCGATCCCGCCGCCCACGATCAGGAGAATCCGCTTTTCCGACAAGGCTTCGCGCCCCCCAGGTGTTGGTCCCCGGTCATAGGCCAAACGCGGGCGCTGGACAAACCCGCCAATCTGTTCTTAATTTGTTCCAGCTTCACTTGGCCGTGCAGGGAGAGAACACGATGGCTGGGTTCAAGGTTTGGTTGAGCGCGGGCGCCGCGCTGATGTTGCTGGCCGCCTGCGAGCGGCCCTCGGCGGTGGCGAGCAAGTCTTCCGACAATCCTTCGGCGGCGGCGTCCTCCGCTTCCGACAGTGGGCGCGACGCCAACACGACGCTCAGCGCCGACCGCCGCGACGAGGCCGTGCCCCAGGTGGACGGCAAGCCCATGTGGTCCTCCAGCCGCAAGGGCAGCGCCCAGGAAAACGCCGCCAAGAGCTTCGAGCGCAACGGCGAGGACTTCGGCGCCAAGGACCTCGACGCCTTCGTTCGCAAGGCCCACGCCTTCGTCGACCATCCGCCAGCCGGCACCCAGACCCTGAAGCGGTCCAATGGCGACACCCTGTTCTACGACCCCAAGGGCAATGTGTTCGCCGTGGCCAACAAGGAGGGCGCGCCGCGCACCCTGTTCAAGCCCGACGAGGGCGCCGCCTACTGGGACGAGCAGAAGGCCCGCGAGGCCAAACGCCAGACGGCGGCCCGCAAGGACAAGGATAGCGACGATGGTTGACCCGACCCACATCGTCCGCACCGGCCAGATCGACTGGTCCCAGCTTCCGGCCGGCCGCCATCCCTTCAATCCGGCCTCGGAGATGAAGATGGCCCGGCTGGGGGACCAGACCGGGATGCGCCGGGTGCTCACCAACCTGGTGCGCCTGCCCCCCGGCAAGGAGAGCTTCATCGCCCACGCCCATTCCATGGAGGAGGAGTTCATCTTCATCCTGGAGGGCTCGGGCCAGGTGGTGCTGGATGGTGTGGCCCATGAGGTGGGGGTCGGCGACTTCGTGGGCTTCCCCACCGACGGGGTGGCGCACGCCTTCGTCAACACCGGGACCGTCGACCTGCTCTATCTCACCGCCGGCGAGCGGGCCCGGGTGGAGGTGGCCGACATGCCCAGCATCGGGAAGACCGCGGTCTTCCGTCCGGGCCGGATCACCCTGTTCGGGGACGGCGATGTCGAGGAACTCACCGCCGAAGAATGGGGCGCGCGGACGAAGCTCAGCTAGGTAGCCGAGTCGCCAGCCAGAAGACCACCGTCGCCACCAGGGCCCCGATGGCGAACCAGCGGGCAGGATGGGCCTCCTCGGTCTCCACAACCGCCACGGCGGTCTGGGGCGGCGCCTCCAGCAGGCGGCCGAGGTTGCGCAGGGCCTGCAAACCCTCCTCGGCGAAGCGCTTGGCCTTGGCGGCCGGCGACAGTTCCCGCAGCATCCAGCGGCGCACCACCGGATCGGCGGCGGCCCAGATGTCATGGTCGGGGCAGATGCGCCGGGCCACCCCCTCCACCGTCATCATGGTCTTCTGCAGCAGCACCAGTTCGGGCCGCAGTCGCATGTCGAACAGGGCGGTGATCTCGAACAGCTGGATCAGCACCCGGCTCATGGAGATCTCGTTGGCCGGGCGGCCGAACACCTGCTCGCCCACCGCCCTCAGGGCCTGGGCGAAGGCCGCGGGGCTGTGGCCGGCCGGGACATAGCCCGCCTCGAAATGGACCTGGGCCACCCGGTCGTAGTCCTTCTCCAGGAAGCCCCAGAGGATCTCGGCCAGGTAGCGCCGCTCCGGCGCCCCCAGGCGGCCGATGATGCCGAAGTCGACGGCCACGACCCGGTCCGGCGCGGCGACGAACAGGTTCCCCTCGTGCAGGTCGGCGTGGAAGACGCCGTGGTCGAGGGCCTGGGCCAGGAAGGCGCGGATCAGGTTGTCGGCCAGGGCCTGGCGGTGGAGGCCGGGCAGGTCGAGCGCCGCCGGGTCTGAGAGCGGAGTCCCGGCCGCCCATTCCTGGGTCAGCACCCTCTTGCCCACGCCCTCCCAGACGATCCTGGGGGTCGACATGTAGCCGTCGCGGGCCATGACCTGGGCCAGTTCGTCGGCGCCGGCGGCCTCCAGGCGCAGGTCCAGCTCCAACTCGGTGGCGCGGATCACGGTGGCCGCCAGGGCCCGGGGTTGCAGCCGCCGGGCCGCGAAGCTCCAGCGCTCCACCAGGGCGCCGGCCAGGGCCATGGCCGCGGCGTCCTGGGCCACACGCAGGGCGACCCCGGGGCGCAGGACCTTCACCGCCACCCGGCGGCCGTCCCGTAGCGTGGCCTCATGGGCCTGGGCCAGGGAGGCGGCGGCGACCGGGGGACCGAAGGTGGCGAACAGGCTCTCCACCGTGCGGCCCAGGGTCAGCTCCACCTCGCGGCGGGCCTGGTCGGTGGGGAAGGGATCGAGCTTGTCCTTCAGGCGGGCGAGATCGAGCGCGAAGGTCTCGCCGAAGATGTCGGCCCGGGTGGAGAGGAGTTGTCCCAGCTTGATCGCCACCGGGCCCAGCTGCTCGAGGGACCGGGCCAGCCGTTCGCCGGGCCGGCCGACCCTGGAGGATGGTCCAGCCGCCATACGCGACAGATCGGCGAGGACCTTCAGGCCCGGCGGGTAGAGACCGTCCAGCTCGCGGGGCAACAGGGCATCATTGCGCGCCAGCAGCAGGCCCGCCCCCACCAACCGACCATAGGCCGACAAGCTCCCCACCGATCAGACAGCCCAACCGTGGTGCAGGGCCGCGACCCCGCCGGTGAAGTTGGTGTAGCCGGCCTTGCCGAAGCCCGCCTTGGTGATCAGGTCGACGAAGGTCCTCTGGTCGGGGAACCGGCGGATGCTCTCCACCAGGTACTGGTAGGAGGCGCGGTCCTTGGCCACCAGCTCGCCGATGGCCGGGATCACCTTGAAGGAATAGGCGTCATAGGCCTTCCGCAGGGCCTCGGTGGCCGGCCGCGAGAACTCCAGGCACAGGAACCGGCCGCCCGGTTTCAGCACCCGGCGGGCCTCGCGCAGGGCCTGGGAGATGTCGGTGACGTTGCGGATGCCGAAAGAGATGACATAGGCGTTGGCGCTGGCGTCGGGCAGGGGCAGGCGCTGGGCGTCGCCGACGGTCCAGGTGATCTCCGGCTCCCCGCCCCGCTCGCGCCCGGCGGCGATCATCTCGGCGTTGTAGTCGATGATATGGATGGCCGCGTCGTCCCCGCCCCGGCGCAGCTGGGCGGCCCTCGCCATCTTGGCGAAGCGGCGGGCCATGTCGCCGGTGCCCCCGGCGCAGTCGATGATGACCTCGCCCGGCTGCGGGTTCAGCCGCGCGGCGGTCGCGTCCTTCCAGAGCCGGTGCACGCCGGCGCTCATCAGGTCGTTCATCAGGTCGTAGCGGCCGGCGACCCGGTCGAAGACGCCGCGCACGAGGCTCGGCTTCTCGGCGGGGTCCACGTCGCGGAATCCGAAGGTGGCGGCGGGTCCTGTCATGATGAGCGGTCTTAGACCGCGAGGGCCGGCCGCGCCAGCCTCGCCGCCGGCTTGAGCCCGGACCCGACCCATGCCACTCCAGGCCATGCCCGAACTTCCCGAGGTCGAGACCGTCCGCCGCGGCCTGGCGCCCGTGCTGGAGGGCCAGAGGCTCTCCCGCGTGGAGGCCCGCCGCCCCGACCTGCGCTTCCCCTTCCCCGAGGGCTTCGTCCAGCGCCTGGCCGGGGCGACGATCCAGCGCCTGGAGCGCCGGGCCAAATACCTGATGGGGGTGCTGGACCGCGGCGAGACGCTCGTCATGCACCTGGGCATGAGCGGCCGCTTCGAGATCGCCCGCCCCGAGGGGACCGTGCGGCCGGGCGAGTTCGTCTATGCCGCCGACCCCGACCCCAAGCACGCCCACGTGGTGTTCGACACCGAGGCCGGGGGGCGGGTGACCTATTACGACCCCCGGCGGTTCGGCTACATGGCGCTGATCGAGACGAGCGGTCTCGATCAGCACCCCTGGTTCGCGGGCCTCGGCCCCGAGCCCCTGTCCGCCGATTTCAACGCGCAGGGCCTGAAGGCCGCCTTCGCGGGCCGCAAGCAGGGGCCCAAGACCCTGCTGCTGGATCAGCGCGTGGTGGCGGGCCTGGGCAATATATATGTCTGCGAGGCCCTGAACCGGGCGCGCATCTCCCCCTTCAAGCCGGCGGGCTCCATCCCGGCCAAGGCCCTGCCGGGCCTGGTCGCCATCATCGTCGAGGTGCTGGAGGAGGCGATCGCGGCGGGGGGCTCGACCCTGCGCGACTACGCCAGCGCCGATGGGGCGCTGGGTTACTTCCAGCACCGCTTCCGCGCCTATGGCCGCGAGGGCCAGCCCTGCCTCAATGACGGCTGCACGGGGGTCATCGCCCGCGAGGTCCAGGCGGGGCGATCGACCTTCTTCTGCCCGGTTTGCCAGAAATAGTCCCCGCTCCTCCTTTTGATCGTCATGGCCGGGCTTGTCCCGGCCACCCATGATCTCCGAGTTTCAGCAATGATCTGTGGCGCGCGCCGCGCGGCCTGCGGCGAGGCGGAGATCATGGGTCCCCGGGACAGGCCCGGGGATGACGATCAGGGGGTGATGGGGAGAAGGACGTGAAGCAGGTGGCGCCTTGCCCCCGCGCCCCCTAGATTCACCCCCATGTTCAAGCTTGGCCCGCTCGCCCTGGCGGCGTTCCTCATCGCCGGACCCGCCCTGGCCAAGCCGCCGGTCTGGACCGTGCGCGACGCCGATTCCGAGCTGGTGATCTTCGGCTCGGTCCATGTCCTGCCGCCCGGCCTGGACTGGCGGCCTCCGGCGCTGGAGGCGGCCCTGGCCAAGGCCGACGACCTCTGGTTCGAACTGCCCATGGGCGCGGCCACCGAGGCGGAGATCGCCGGCCTGGCGGCCTCCAAGGGCGTCCTGCCCCCCGACAGGTCCCTCAGCGGCCTGCTGTCGCCCACCGGGGCGAGCGCGCTCGCCAAGGCCAGCCAGAAATACGGCCTGACCCCGGGCTTCCTCGATCGCCTGGAGCCCTGGTTCGCCGAGGTGGCCCTGGCCGGCGCCGAATTCCGCGCCGCCGGCGCCGACACCGACTCCGGGGTGGAGAAGGCCATCGCCGCCACCGCGCCCGCCAGCGCCCAGCGCCGGGCCTTCGAGACCGCCGCCCAGCAGATCGCCCTGTTCGACGAGGCCCCGGTCCCGGCCCAGGTGGCCTCCCTGGAGGAGAGCCTGGACCAGATGGACAAGGATCCCGACGCCTATGACCGGCTGGTGGCCGCCTGGATGGCCGCCGACACCGCCGCCCTGGAGCGCGACGCGCTCGATCCCCTGCGCCACGCCTCCCCGGTGCTCTATGAGCGGCTGGTGAGCGCGCGCAACGCCGCCTGGACCCAGGTGCTGGACGGGCGGCTGAAGGGCGCCGGCCGCACGGTGGTGGTGGTGGGGGTCGGCCACCTGCTCACCCCCGACGGGGTCCCGGCCCGGCTGCGGGCGCTTGGCTATTCGGTCGAGGGGCCGTAATCGGGCTCTCTACACCTTCCAAGGAGCCGGCCATGGCCTATGAGACCCTGATCGTCGAAACCACCGACGCCGTGACCCTGATCCGGCTGAACCGGCCCGAGGCCCTCAACGCGCTGAACAGCCAGCTGCTGTCGGAGCTGTCGGCCGCCCTGGACGCCGCCGAGGCCGATGACGGGGTCCGCTGCCTGGTGCTGACCGGCTCGGAGCGAGCCTTCGCCGCCGGCGCCGACATCAAGGAGATGTCGGACAAGACCTATGCTGAGATGTTCACCCAGGACTTCTTCGGCGCCTTCGCCCGGCGGATGGAGCAGTTCCGCAAGCCGGTGATCGCCGCCGTGGCGGGATACGCCCTGGGCGGCGGCTGCGAGCTGGCCATGCTGTGCGACTTCATCATCGCCGCCGAGACCGCCAAGTTCGGCCAGCCGGAGATCAATCTCGGCGTCGCGCCGGGCATCGGCGGCACCCAGCGCCTGACCCGCTTCGTGGGCAAGTCCAAGGCCATGGACATGATCCTGACGGCCCGGATGATGGACGCCGCCGAGGCCGAGCGCTCGGGCCTGGTCTCCCGCGTGACAGCCCCCGACAAGCTGATCGAGGAGGCCATGGCCGCCGCGGCGAAGATCGCCGGCCAGTCCCCCCTCGCCGTGATGATGAACAAGGAACTGGTGGAGGCGGCCTACGAGACGACGCTGGCCACCGGCGTGGCCCTGGAGCGGCGCCTGTTCCACTCCCTCTTCGCCTTCCAGGACCAGAAGGAGGGCATGGCCGCCTTCGTCGAGAAGCGGAAGCCCGACTTCAAAGGGTCCTGAGCACGCCCCCGCTCATCCCGGCGAAGGCCGGGAACCAGGTGAAAGCCACTCTGGCTTCAGGTAGCGCCGGGATCGGAATGGCGGATCATCTGCAGATGTTCGGGATGAATCTGGGTCCCGGCCTTCGCCGGGATGCGCGGAGTTTGAAATGCGGCTGATCGCATTCGGAGATAGCTTTGTCGTTGGGGCCGGCGATCCCGACCATCTCGGTTGGGTGGGGCGGGCGATCGCGGGTCGGCGGGAAATCAGTCTCTATAACCTGGGGATCCGGCGCGAGGCGTCGGACCAGCTGGCCGCGCGCTGGGAAGGCGAGGCCCGGCTGCGCCTGGTGGACCATGAGCCCATGCGGATCGTCTTCTCCTTCGGCGTCAATGACTGCCACCTGGAGGACGGCGCGCCCCGGGTGGCGACCGCCGAGACCCTGAAGAACGCGCGCGCCATGCTGACCCAGGCGCGCACTCTGGCGCCCGTCCTGATGGTGGGTCCGCCGCCGGTGGCGGACCCTGGGGTCTGCGCTCGGGTCGAGAGCCTCAACGCGGCCCTTCTGGCCCTGTGCGGGCGGCTGCAGGCGCCCTTCATCGACGTCTTCCAGCCCCTGGTGGCCAGCGGGGTCTGGCAGGCCGAGGCCGCCGCCTGGGACGGCGCCCACCCCGGCGCGGCGGGCTATCAGCAGATGGCCGATCTCGTGGCCGCCCATCCCGCCTGGCGCCGATTTGCCGAAGCTTGCGAATAGCGTCCGAGCCGCATTGACCCGCAGGACGCCTTCCCGTATATCCGCGCCTCCAATTTACCCGCCCGAGCGCAGGTTCGGGCGCGAGCCGTTTTGAGAGCTAAATCATGGCCAATACGCCTGGCGCCAAGAAGGCCGTTCGCAAGATCGAACGCCGCACCGAAGTCAACAAGGCCCGCCGCTCGCGCGTGCGGACCTATCTTCGCAAGTTCGAAGAGGCCCTGACGTCGGGCGACGCCGCCGCCGCCAAGGCCGCTTTCGTCGAGGCCCAGTCGGAACTGATGCGGGCGGTCACCAAGGGTGTTGTTCACAAGAACACCGGCTCGCGCAAAGTCTCCCGCCTGGCGGCTCAGCTCAAGAAGATGGCCGCTGCCTAAGGTTGCGGCGCCGAACGTCTAGCTCGGTAGCTATCCTTCTGAAATAACTGACTATTTTGACGCACCCGCGGGTCGAAAGACCCGCGGGTGTTTTCGTGCGCCGCAGCATTTTACGGCCAAGCCTGCGACGAATGTTCTCAGTTAACGGAAGGTCGATTTCGGGATTCCCTTGCCGCGCGAGGGGTCGATTTGAGTCAACGAAAATATCGACTGGACGGGCGAAGAATCTGCGTTGACCCCCCGGTCGCCCTGACTAGTGTTCGAGGTCTTAAGCGCGTTCTTCCATCCTATCTCGGATGAAAAAAGCGGCGGGAGGAGTCTATCTTCTCGCCGGCTAAGAGACTGTGTTTATTCAACAAAGATCCGGTGGGGCGCGGGGCTTCGATCGGACGGGCAGGTGATGGTTGGTGATGACGATGACGACCGGGGGCATAGTGGGCAACATGGCGGAAACGCCGGCGGGCGCTGTCTGGACCAAGACGTGCCAGGCGCTGAAGCGCGAGTTGGGTGAAGCCACGTTCGGCTCGTGGCTGGGCCAGGCGGCCCTGCGCGAGCGCGGGGGAGAAGTGTGCCTGGTGGCCGCCACCGGCGTGGCGCGCGACTGGATTCGTCGGCATGCCTGGCGCCGGATCGGCGAGTTGTGGGCGCAGAACGATCCCATGGGCCGTCCCCTCGACCTGAAGTCCCGCATGGAATTCGATCAGGCTGGCCCGGCCTCGCCCATGGTGGCCGTCGTCGCCCCCGCCGCCGCTGTCGCCGTCCGGGACGCCGACACCGGTGTCATCGAGATTGAGGTCGACATCACCCAACCCAAGGCGGCGCGCCAGCAGGGCCTGCAGGACCGCTTCTCCTTCGAGACCTTCGTCGCCGGCCCCGCCAACGAGTTCGCCTTCGCGGTCGCCCGCCGGGTGGCCTCCTGGGCCGACGGCCACTTCAATCCCGTGCTCTTCCACGGCCCCTACGGCTTCGGGAAGACCCACCTGCTCAACGCCATGGCCTGGGAGGCCATGCGGACCGCGCCGGGCAAGCGGGTGGTCTATCTGACCGCCGAGCGCTTCACCTCCACCTTCGTCAAGGCGGTCCAGGACCGCCAGACGGCGGCCTTCAAGGAAGAGCTGCGCAACGCC
>NZ_JAUSLW010000158.1 GCF_030645195.1 Phenylobacterium sp.
CCTCCCCTGAGCGCTCGGCCAGCCAGACCCGATCCGGCGCCGCCTTGGCCCAGAAGGCCAGGGGCTCCACCGCCGTCTGGAAGGGCATGGCGAAGGGCGTCGGGTTGGTGAGCAGGATCTCGCCATTGTCCCGCCGCTCGACCTCGAGACGGCGCGGCGCGAAGCGGGCGTCGCGGAAGGGGGCGGTGGCGATGTTCAGCTCGGCGTCCATGCCCCTAGGCTTATCGTCCCCGACGCGCGGAAGGAAAGCGGGAAACCTCCGACGACCGCCGCACTCTACCCGCCCAGGGTCTCGGCGAAGCGGACGGGTTCGCCCAGGTGCGGGGCGATCACCTCGTCGTCGCGCATCACCACCCGGCCGCGGATGATTGTGGCCATGGGCCAGCCCTTGGCCTCGAAGCCGTCGAAGGGGGTCCAGCCGACGCGGCTGGCCATGTCCTCGTGGCGGATGGTGCGGCGCGCCTTGAGGTCGACGATGGTGAAGTCGGCGTCGTTTCCGACCGCCAGCCGGCCCTTGTCGGCCATGCCGAACAGGCGGTTGGCGCCGTGGCTGGT
The DNA here is from genome assembly GCF_030645195.1 of Phenylobacterium sp. Lineage (GTDB taxonomy): Bacteria > Pseudomonadota > Alphaproteobacteria > Caulobacterales > Caulobacteraceae > Phenylobacterium. The sequence goes on from NZ_JAUSLW010000158.1 coordinate 556, forward strand.
GAGGTCGACGAAGCGCTCCAGGCTCAGGCGCCCGTTGGCCACGTGGGTCAGCATCACCGGCACCAGGGTCTGCACCCCGGGCATGCCCGAGGGCGAGGCCGGATAGGGCCGGGCCTTCTCCTCCTTGGTGTGGGGGGCGTGGTCGGAGCCCAGCACGTCGGCGACCCCGGCGGCCAGCGCGTCCCACAGGCCATCCTGGTGGTGTTTGTTGCGGATCGGCGGGTTCATCTGGGCGTAGCCCTTCAGCCGCTCATAGGCCTCGGGCGCGGTCAGGGTCAGGTGCTGCGGGGTGACCTCGACGCTGGCCACATCCTTGTTGGCGGCCAGGAAGACCATCTCCTCGGCGGTGGTGACGTGCAGGACGTGGATGCGCTTGCCCAGCGCCTTGGCGATGCGCACCAGGCGGTGGGTGGACTCGAGCGCCGAGGCGGCGTCGCGCACCTCCTCATGGCTGGTCCAGTCGCCGGTGCGGGCGAGCGGCCGGCGCTCGGCCAGGCGGTATTCGTCCTCGGAGTGGAAAGCCGCGCGACGATTTACGTGGCGAAGAACCTGCTCGATGCCCTCGTCGTCCTGCACCAGCAGGCTGCCGGTCGAGGCGCCCATGAACACCTTGATCCCGCAGCAGCCGGGCAGGCGTTCCAGTTCGCCGAGGAAGACGGCGTTCTCGTGGGTGCCGCCAACATAGAAGGCGTGGTCGCAGTGCATGCGGCCCTTGGCGCGCACCAGCTTGTCGGCCAGGGAGTCCGAATCGGTGGTGGTGGGCTCGGTGTTCGGCATCTCGAACACGGCCACGACCCCGCCCAGGACGGCGGCGCGGGACCCGCTCTCCAGGTCCTCCTTCCACTCCAGGCCGGGCTCGCGGAAGTGGACCTGGGTGTCGATGACGCCGGGCAGGACGGTAAGCCCCCGGGCGTCGAACACCTCGCCCGCCGAGGCTTGGGCGAGGTCGCCGATGGCGACGATCTTGCCCGCGCGCACGCCGACGTCGGAGAGGCCCCGGCCAGCGTGGTTCACAATCTCGCCACCCCGGATGATCAGGTCGTAGGTCTCGCTCATCTTGTCCCGGTTGTCTTGGCAAGCAGGTCGCGCGCCGCGGTGACCACGGTGTCGACGGAGAGGTCCATCATGTGACAGAGCGCCTGCTGGAAGCCAGGGTCAACCGCCGCGATGGTGGCGAAATCCCGGGGGCCGCGCACGACGCGGGTGTTGGGTCCCCAGGGACCGTAGAGGGTCTCGTCGGAGGGTCCGAACAGCCCGACGGTGGGCGCGCCGGCCGCGGCGGCGATGTGCATCAGGCCCGAATCGTTGCCGATGAACAGCCGCGCGTGCTTGAGGCAGGCGTGCGCCGTCAGCAGGTCCACCTTGCCCACCAGGTCGATGAACCGGCTCTTGGGGACGACGTTGCGCAGGGACTGGGTGGCCTGGGCGTCCTCGGGTCCGCCCAGCACCATCAGCCGCCCGCCGGCCAGGGGGCCGTCCTCGCCCAGCAGCTGGATGGCGGTCTGGGCGAAGCGCTCCACCGGCCAGGTCTTGCCCACCCAGTTGGCCGAGGGGGCGAGCGCCAGGATCGGCCCGTCGCCGGCCACCAGGTCCATGGCCAGGGTCTCGGTGTCGCTGGAGGTGAAGAGATAGGGCGCCGGCGGATCGTCCTCGATCTGCAGCACGCGGGCGGCCTCGATCACCTTGTGCACCGGGGTGGGCGGTCGCTTGTACACCGCCCGGCGCTCGCGCTTGAGGAAGCCGGAAATGGCCGAGCCGCGCAGGTCCACCACCAGCCCCCAGCGGCGCTTGCGCACCTGGCGCCACAGGCGGAACCAGTGGCGGCCATCCTTGGCCTTCTCGAAGACGATGATCTCGTCGAGGTTGGGGACGTCCAGGAACAGGGGCGCGGCCACCGGGCCGGCGACGATGGTGAACCGGGCGCTGGGGATTTCGGACAGCAGTTTGCCGATGAGCCCGGAAGAGAGCACGGCGTCGCCAATCCGCGTGGCGGTGATGAACAGAATCGGGAAGGACCCGGGGGTCATCGCCCCTCTATAAGGCTCGTGGCGCTGGCGCTCCACCCGCGCGATCCCTAACTGCGAATCCATGACGACAGCTCTCTCCCACGCCGTCCTGAAGAGCCGGGCCCTGATCTCGCTCTCCGGCGAGAACTGGCGCGACTTCCTCCAGGGCCTGATCACCCAGGACGTTGATACCCTCGCGCCCGGGCAGGCGCGTTTCGGCGCCCTTCTGACCCCGCAAGGACGGCTTTTGTTCGACCTCTTCGTCGTGGGGCGGGAAGACGGAGCCTGGCTCGACGTCCAGGCGCAGAGCCGCGAGGCCCTGATCCTACGGCTGACCATGTACCGCCTGCGGGCCAAGGTGACGATCGCCGCCGACGAGGCCCCGGTGGCGGCCCTGTTCGGCGAGGGCCGGGCGCCACAGGACTGGATCGCCGATCCGCGCCTGCCGGCCTTGGGCTGGCGCGGCTATGGCGCGGCGGCCCCCGCCGACGCGTTGGAGGTCGACGAGACCGCCTATGACGTCCACCGCCTGGCGCTCGGCGTGCCCGGTCCCGCCGACTGGGGAAGCGAGAAGACCTATCCCATCGAGGCCAATTTCGACCTGCTGCACGGCATCGATTTCCAGAAGGGCTGCTTCGTCGGCCAGGAGACCACCTCGCGCATGAAACGCCGCGGGCAGATCAAGAACCGCATGCTGCCGCTGACCTTCGACGGAGCCCCGCCCGCCTTCGACGCCGAGGTGCTGACCGGCGACCGCCGGGCCGGCGAAGTGCTATCGGGCCAGGACGGCCGGGCCATGGCCCTGGTGCGCCTGGACCGCATCGACGGGGAGCTGACCGCGGACGGCAAGGCGGTGCGGGTGGATCGGCCGGCGTGGCTACCGCTCTAGCACCACTCCCCCGGTGTCATTCCCCAAGTGTCATCCCGGAAAGCGCGACGCGCTTGTCCGGGACCCAGACGCGCGGGGCAAGCAGGATAGATCGGGGCCTCTGGGTCCCGGTCTTCCGCTACGCGGAAACCGGGATGACACCTCTGGGGACCCCGGACGACGCTTTGGGGTGGCGCGCCTACTGGCCTCACCTACGTCCACCGGCGACAGCCTTCGAACGCCATCTGCTTCAGTCCCGCTTGATTGGCCGCCGCCGCGCCTGCGAAAAGGTCGGCCATGACTTCGGAACCGATTCGTTGCGGCTGGCGCGGCATGCAGGGCGATGCCCTGTACGAGGCCTATCACGACACGGAATGGGGCGTGCCGGAGTACGAGTCCCGCGCCCTGTGGGAGAAGCTGGTGCTGGACGGGTTCCAGGCCGGGCTCTCCTGGATCACCATCCTGAGGAAGCGCGACGCCTTCCGCGCCGCCTTCGCCGACTTCGATCCGGAGGTGGTGGCCCGCTTCGGCGACGCCGACCGCGCCCGGCTGATGGCCGACGCCGGCATCGTGCGCTCCAACGCCAAGATCGACGCCGCCATCAACGGCGCGCGCATCTATCTGGACATGCGCGACAAGGGTGAGGACTTCTCCCAGTTCCTGTGGAGCTTCACCAACGGCCGGGTGATCCACAACCGGTGGGAAGCCATCGGCGACGTGCCGGCCAAGACCGAGGTCGCCGAGCAGATGGCCCGGGGTCTGAAGGAAAAAGGCTTCAAGTTCGTCGGCCCGGTGATCGTCTACGCCTTCATGCAGGCCACCGGCTTCGTCAACGACCACCTCACCTGCTGCCACCGCCACGGCCCCGTCGACCGGATGAGCGCCTGATGGCCAAGGGCCCCGACATGCTGCTGGAGAAGGCGTGCCCTTCGCCCGTCTGCGGCGTCGACGAGGCCGGCCGCGGGCCGTGGGCGGGGCCGGTGTCGGCCGGGGCGGTGATCCTCAATCCGCGCAAGATCCCCAAGGGCCTGAACGACTCCAAGAAGCTGTCGGCCAAGCAGCGCGAGGCCCTGGAGCTGGAGATCAAGGAGGTCGCCGTCGCCTGGGGCGTCGGCTTCGCCTCGGTTGAGGAGATCGCCGAGCTCAACATCCTGCACGCCTCAGGCCTGGCCATGCGCCGGGCGATCGAGGGGTTGGCCGTGGAGCCGGCCTTCGCCCTGGTGGACGGCAACTACGGCTTCAAGCTGCCCTGCCCCATCAAGACGGTGATCAAGGGCGATGGAATCAGTTCCTCCATCGCCGCGGCCTCGATCCTGGCCAAGGTGGCCCGCGACCGGCTGATGCTGGAGATGGACGCCCTCTATCCCGGCTACGGCTTCGCCGCCCACAAGGGCTATCACGCCCCCATCCATGTGGAGGCCCTGCGGACGCTCGGCCCCTGCGAGATCCACCGGCGCGGCTGGGCGCCGGTGAAGCTGGCCCTGGCCGGCGAGATCGTGACCGGCGAGCTTGATCTGCTGAATCAAGATTGACCCCTCCCCGCCCGGGCGGGACAGCGCGGTCATGGACAATCCCGAACTCTCCCGATCGCTGCGCCTGCAGGCCGCCGGCTGCCGCAATCTCGGCTCGCCCTTCCACGCCGACCTTCTGGAGCTGGCCGCCGACGATCTGGAGGCCGGAGGGCCGGTCGCCGGGCTGCTGACCCCCTGGACGGACGCCAGCCTGCGCAAGCTGTTCGACGACGCCGCGCCCCTGCGCCTGCTGGGCGCCCTGCACGACCTGGTGCTCAGCGGCGACGACCCGGCGCTCGCGGCCACCTATCCGAAACTCGGACGCCAGGCCGACCCCGCCAGCGCCTGGATCGCGGCGCGGACGGCGATCCTCCGCCACCAGGACCGGCTGGCGGCCTTCATGACCCATGAGCCCCAGACCAACGAGGTCCGCCGCTCGGTCTGCCTGACGCCCGGCTTCCTGACCCTCGCCCGGGAAACGGGCCTGCCGATGCGGACCTTCGAGATCGCCGCCAGCGCCGGGCTGAACCTCAACTGGGACCGATACCGCTACGAGTTCGGCGGGACGGCGTGGGGCGATCCGAACGCCCCCGTGGTCATGGACACCGAGTGGACGGGCGGGCCGCCGCCGGTGGACGCGCCCGTCGAGGTGATCGAACGCGCCGCCTGCGACCGCCGCCCCGTCGACCTGACCGATCCGGTCCAGCGCCGCCGCCTGCTGGCCTATATCTGGCCCGACCAGCTCGAGCGGCTGGCGCGCATCCGGGCGGCCATCGACCTGGCCCTGGCCCTGGGGGTCACGGTGGAGGCCGCCGACGCCGTGGCCTGGACCGCCCGCGTCGCCGCGCCGCAGGCGGGCTGCGTGACCGTCCTCTACCACTCGGTCTTCTGGCAATACATGCCAGCGCAGAGCCAGGCGGCGCTCGCCCGGACCATCGCCGAGCATGGCGCCCGGGCCACGTCAGAGGCCCCCTTCGCCTGGCTGCGCATGGAGCCTGAGCCGGACCAGATGACCAATATGGAGGTTCGCCTCACCCTCTGGCCGGGCGGTGAGGACCGGGTGCTGGCCAAGGTCCATCCGCACGGCGCGTGGGTTAAGTGGTTGAATTGAGCGATTAACCCTCCGTTCACCACGTTTGGGAACGCGTCCTTCACCACGATGACTCAGGATTCCGTTTCCTTAGAAGCGAGGCGGATATGGGCGAGATTGCCACCAACACGGTCATCCTGGGCGACTGCATCGAGGCGCTGAAGAAGCTCCCGTCGAAGTCCGTCGACCTGGTCTTCGCCGATCCGCCCTACAATCTGCAGCTGGGGGGCGACCTGTTGCGGCCCGACAACTCCAAGGTCGACGCCGTCGACGACGAGTGGGACCGCTTCGAGAGCTTCGAGACCTATGACCGCTTCACCACCGAGTGGATGAGCGAGTGCCAGCGCGTCCTGAAGGACGACGGCGCCATGTGGGTGATCGGCAGCTACCACAACATCTTCCGGGTGGGCGCCATTCTGCAGACCCTGGGGTTCTGGATCCTCAACGACATCGTCTGGCGCAAGTCCAACCCGATGCCGAACTTCAAGGGCACCCGCTTCACCAACGCCCACGAGACCCTGATCTGGGCCGCCAAGGGCCGAGGCTCGCGCCGCTACACCTTCAACTACGACGCCATGAAGATGGCCAATGACGACCTGCAGATGCGGTCGGACTGGACCTTCCCCCTCTGCACCGGCGAGGAGCGCCTGAAGGACGAGAACGGGGTCAAGGCCCACCCGACCCAGAAGCCCGAGGCCCTGCTGCGCCGGGTCATCCTGGCCTCCACCAAGCCCGGCGACATCATCCTGGATCCCTTCTTCGGCACCGGCACCACCGGCGCGGCCGCCAAGCAACTGGGCCGCCGATATATCGGTCTGGAACGCGACGAGGGCTACGCCAAGATCGCCCGCGAGCGGATCGCCAAGGTGGTCCCGCTCACCGAGGCCGACCTGGAGGTCATGGGCTCCAAGCGCTCGGAGCCGCGCATCCCCTTCGGCCAGATCGTGGAGTCGGGCATGCTGCGCCCCGGCGACATGCTCTACTGCTCCAAGGGCGAGCGCTCGGCCCGGGTGCGGGCCGACGGCAGCCTGGTGATCGGCGAGATGGCCGGCTCCATCCACAAGGTGGGCGCCATGGTGCAGTCGGCGCCGGCCTGCAACGGCTGGACGTACTGGCACTTCAAGACCGACAAGGGCCTGGCCCCCATCGACATCCTGCGGATGAAGATGCGGTCCTCCCTAGCGCAACTGGCGGCCTAGCAGGGAATTTCCACCCGGCCGCCAATTTGTCTGGCGGTCGGTACGGCGCCGGCTAAGCTCCGCGCATGAACCCGCGCATCTATGTCCTGACCCTGGTGACCTTCGCCTTCGGGTCCGGCGCCTTCATCTTCGCCGGCCTGCTGGAAAGCCTGGCGGCCGATCTCGGCGTCACCACCGCCGTGGCGGGTCAGCTCCAGACCGTCTTCGTCCTCACCTCGGCGGCGCTCGGCCCCGTGGCCGCCTGGCTGTTCGGGCGGGTCGATCGCAAGATCATGGTGGTGACGGCCCTGGCCCTGGGCGCGGCCCTGCACGTGGCCTGCGCCTTCACCCCCAACTTCAGCGCCCTGATGGTCCTGCGCGCCCTGGCGGGCCTGGCCGGCGCCATGTCGGGGCCCGCCGCCAGCGTGGCCGCCGCCTCCCTCGTCCCCCCCGAACGCCGGGGCTCGGCGCTGGCCATGGTCTCCGGCGGCATGACGCTCGCCTTCGTGGTGGGCATCCCACTGGGCAGCATCATCGGCTCGGTCTTCGACTGGCGCGCCACCTTCCTGTTCGCCGCGGGCCTGTCGCTGCTGGCCCTCATGGCCGTGCTCTTCTTCCTGCCCAAGATCCCCGCGCCGCCCAAGCGCGTGGGCGGCGGGGACACGGTGAAGAGCCTGCTGCCCACCATCTGGCCCTTCTACCTGACCACCTTCCTGACCTTCGCCGCCAACATGACGCTCAACCTCTACATCGCTCCCATCGTGCGGGTGGGCGCCGGCGTGACGGGCGCCGGGGTCGGCGCCTTCCAGGCGATGATCGGGGTGGGCTCCATCGCCGGCCTGTGGCTGGGCGCGCGGGCCGCCAACCGCAACGCCGGCCGGTCCTGGATCCTGCAGGGCTTCATCATCCAGGCCACGGCCATGAGCGTCCACTTCGCCGCCACCCACCATGTCCTGCCCTCGGGCTGGCCCAGCGCGGTGCTGGTGGCGCTTGGCATCTTCCTGGCGGCGACGGCGCTGTTCTCCATCACCCCGGTGATCCAGTCGAGCCTGATCCAGGCCACCGGCGGTGCGCCCGTGGCTTTGGCGCTGAACGGCTCAGTAATCTCGGTGGGCCAGGCCCTGGGCTCCACGGTCGGCGGCGCGGCCCTGGCCGCCTATGGCGTGCCGGCCATCCCGGCCGCGGCCTTGGCCATGTCGCTGACGGCCCTGGTGACCCTGACCTTCCTGTTCCCGCGGCCCACCGCCGTGGCGGCTGAGCCCGCCAAGACTTAAAGCAGGTTGGTCAGCGCCGCCCGCGCCGCCTTCAGGAAGACGCTGGGCAGGCCGTCGAGATCGCGCCTGGGCGACCAGATCACGTCCCGCGCCTCCCCCTCGGCCCGCAGCAGCTTCAGGGTCAGGGTGAAGTGGGTGAAGCCGTGCTCCACCTCCCCCACATGCCGCCAGTCCGCGGGCGCGGGTGCACCGGCCAGGGCCTCGGCGTCGGTGAAGGGCGCGGTCCGCCAGTCGCTGGTGGGCAGGGCCAGCATGCCCCCCAGCAGCCCCTTCGGCGGCCGGCGGACCAGGGCCACCTGATCGCCCTTGGTCAGGACATAGGCCATGCCGTGCCGGTGGGGCCGGACCGCCTTGGCGGTCCTGCGCGGATAGGTCTCCGGCGCGCCCGTGGCCAGGGCGGCGCAGTCGGCCGAAAGCGGGCATCGGTCGCAGAGCGGCGACTTCGGTTTGCAGATCGTCGCGCCCAGATCCATCAGAGCCTGGGCCCAGTCGCCGGGACGCTCGTCGCGGACCAGGGACTCCGCCAGTCGCTTCAACTCCGGCTTGGCGTCCGGCAAGGGCGTCTCGACGGCGAACAGGCGCGAGATCACCCGCTCGACATTGCCGTCCACCACATTGGTCGGCCGGTCGAAGGCGATGGCCGCCACCGCGGCGGCCGTATAGGGCCCCAGCCCCGGCAGGGCGCGGAGAGCTTCCTCGGTGTCGGGGAAGACGCCGCCGTGCTCGCTGGCCACCGCTCGGGCGCAGGCCATCAGGTTACGGGCGCGGGCGTAGTAGCCGAGCCCCGCCCAGGCGGCCATCACCTCGCCATCGGCCTCGGCGGCCAGGTCGCTGACCGTCGGCCAGCGGGCGGTGAACTTCAGGAAATAGGGCGTGGCGTGGGGCACGGTGGTCTGCTGCAGCATCACCTCCGACAGCCAGACACGGTAGGGATCAGCCCGCGCGCCCGCGCGGCCGTCGACAGGCCCGACCCGCCAAGCGAGGTCGCGGGCCTCCCCGTCGTACCAGGCCAGCAGCTTGGCGCGGAGGGCCTCAGGCGGCAGGCGCGCGCCGGCGGTCAGGCTGCCGCCAGGGGTTTGATCTTGGCCAGGGCCTCGCGCGACGCGATGGCGTCGCGTGAGAGGTCGTGCTGGGCCTGGAGGTTCATCCAGTATTCCGCCGAGGTGCCGAACACCTTCCCCAGCCGCAGGGCGGTGTCCGAGGTGATGGCGCGCTGCCCCCGCACCAGTTGCTCGATCCGGCTGCGATCCTTCAAGCCCATGGCCTTGGCCAGGGCGCCCGCCGATAGCCTGAAGGCCGGCATGTAGTCCTCGCGCAGGTGTTCGCCAGGATGGGCCAGTGGCTCGGAGAAGGTCGTATAGTCGCGCATCTCAACTCCGGTGGGCGGCGCCCTCAATGATAGTCGACAATCTCGACATTCTCCGGACCGTTCGGTCCCCAGACGAAACAGACGCGGAACTGGTCGTTGATGCTGATCGACCATTGGCCGTCGCGGTCGGCGGTCAGCTGATGGAGCCGATTGCCGGGCGGGGTCCTCAGGTCTTCAATGCTCGTCGCCGCGTCGATGGCTTGAAGGCGGCGGCGGGCCGCCTTCAGCAGATCACCGGGAAATCCCTTCGTAGCCTTTCCGGCGAAGACCGCTTCCGCGTGCTTGCCCTTCCAGCTCTGAATCATCTGGGTCTCCCATTACATCACGTAGCGCCAAACACTACATGACGCAAGGCTTGTAGCGCGATCCGCTACAGCCCCCTACTCCGCCTGGTGCTTGAGCAAGAAGAGAGCTGTCAGGCTGATGAGGGCCGCGCCGCTCAGATAGTAGCCCACCGGGACCAGGCCGCCGCGGTCGGCCAGGGCCTGGGCGATCATGGGCGCCAGGCCGCCGCCGAGGATGCCGCCGATGTTGAAGGCCACCGAGGCCCCAGTGTAGCGGACCCGCGCCGGGAACAGGCCCGGCAGGAAGGCGCCCAGGGGTCCATAGACCAGGCCCATCATCACCAGGCCGAGCGACAGGAAGGCCCAGATCAGCCACAGCGACCCCGACCCCATCATCGGAGCCAGCAGGAAGCCGCCCGCCACCGTGGCGATACAGCCCGCCATCAACACCCGCCGGGGGCTGGTGGCGTCGGCCCAATAGCCGGCGGCGACGATGCCCGCGGCCATGAAGCCGATGGCGCCCAGCTGCACGCCCAGGAAGGTCTCGCGGCTGTAGCCCAGCTTGGTGGTCCCATAGCCGAGGGCGAAGGCCGTGGTCAGGTAGAAGATGGCGAAACAGCAGACCACGGCGAAGGTGCCGGCCAGGGTCTGCAGAGGATAGTCCCGCAGCAGCTCGCCCAGCGGCGCCTTGGCGGGCGGCGCCTCCTTCAGCGCGGCGGCGAAGGCCGGGGTCTCGGTGAGCTTCAGGCGCACCCAGAGGCCCACCCCCACCAGGACGATGGAGAGCAGGAAGGGGATGCGCCAGCCCCAGGCCAGGAACTGCTCGGGCGTCAGCAGCACCCCCAGCAGCAGGAAGAGCCCGTTGGCGGCGATGAAGCCCACCGGGGCGCCCAGCTGCGGGAACATGCCGAAGCGGGCGCGCCAGCCGGGGGGCGCGTTCTCCACCGCCAGCAGGGCCGCCCCGCCCCACTCCCCGCCCAGGCCGAAGCCCTGGCCGAACCGGAGCACGCAGAGCAGGAAGGGCGCGACCCAGCCGGCCTGGGCGTAGGTGGGCAGGAAGGCGATGGCCAGGGTCGATCCCCCCATCAGCATCAGGGAGGCCACCAGCGTCGACTTGCGCCCCAGCCGGTCGCCGAAGTGACCGAACACGGCAGCGCCCAGGGGCCGGGCGAAGAAGGCCAGCGCGAAGGTCGCATAGGCGCTCATCAACTGGGCCGAGGCCGAGGCGGACGGGAAGAACAGCTTGCCGAACACCAGGGAGGCGGCGGTGGCGTAGATGTAGAAATCGTAGAACTCGACCGCCGTGCCCACCAGGCTGGCGGCCAGGATGCGGCGGTGCGAGGCCGCTGGCGTGGTGTCGGACATGGTTGCGGCCCCCAGGTTGTCGCCGTGGTGATTGGGACCTGGGGGCGGGGGCGTCAAGGCGGGTGCGGGAGGATAGAGGGGAACCTCTTCTTCTCGCTGATGACCGACCGGGCGCCGACGCTGTAGGATGCCCCCATGCCCAAGCGCCCCCTTCCAACCCCCGCGGAGGCCGCCTTCATCCTGTCGCGCAAGCGCACGCGGCCGCAGCGGCGGCCGCCGCCGGCGGCGGGGCGGGGGCTGTCCAAGCTGCTGAAGGACCTGGACGCCCGCTTCGGCCAGGGGCCTGGCGCCCTGCAGGCCCGCTGGCGGGAGATCGTCGGCGAGCAGATCGCCAAGCGCACCGAGCCGGTGAAGCTGTCCAAGGTGAAGGCCGGCGAACCCGCGGCCCTGGAGATTCGGGTGGCCGGCGCGGCCGCCACCCTCATCCAGCACCAGGCGCCGGAGATCGTGGCGCGGGTGAACCTGTTCCTGGGGGCGGGCGCGGTGAACAAGCTGCGCATCGTCCAGGGGCCGCTGCGCAATCTCGGCCCCGAAAAAGCCAAGCCGGCCCGCCGCCCCCTGCCCCCGCTGGACGCCGGCCAGGAGGCCGAACTGACCGCCAGCCTGGCCGATGCGCCGGACGGCCCTCTGAAGGCCGCATTGCTGAGCTTGGGTCGCGGCGTGATGCGCGATCGCCGCGGCCGTTGACTTTGCCCCCGTCCTCGGGGGAATCGCGCTTTAATCTTCCATTCGGAATTCCGTAGAGGGCTCAAATGCCGAACTTCAGCCGCCGCCTCCTCGTCGTCGCCGTCATGGGCGCGCTCGCCCTGGCGGGCTGCTCCAAGGGCGGGGCCAAGACCGACGCCGCCGACATGACCCTGGGCGACCCCAAGGCGCCGGTGCAGATCACCGAGTACGCCTCGGCCTCCTGCGTCCACTGCGCCAAGTTCAACAACGAGGTCTTCCCGGCCTTCAAGGCGAAATACATCGACACCGGCAAGGTCCACTACACCTTCAAGGAGTTCCTGACCCCGCCGGTGGAGGTGGCCGCCGCCGCCTTCCTCACCGCCCGTTGCGCCGGCAAGGACAAGTACTTCAGCGTCCTCGACGCGGTGTTCCAATCCCAGGAGGAGATGTTCACCACAGGCGACATGCGCGGCGTCCTGCTGCGGGTGGCCCAGTCGTCCGGTATGACCGAGCAGCAGTTCAACGCCTGCATCACCGATGAGGCGGCGCTGAAGGCCCTCAACGACCGCGTCGAGAAGGCCTCGAAGGAACAGAAGATCACCTCCACCCCGACCTTCCAGATCAACGGCAAGACCTTCAAGGAAGGCGAAGCCACATTGGCCGAGTTCGACGCCGCCATCGCCGCGGCCCAAGCCAAGAAGTAGGAAGGGTCCCGCGCACAAGTGCACTTCCAGCGGCTTCGCCTTTCGGGCTTCAAGTCCTTCGTCGATGCGACCGAGTTCCGCATCGAGCCCGGAGTCACGGGCATCGTCGGACCCAACGGCTGCGGCAAGTCGAACCTGCTGGAAGCCCTGCGCTGGGTGATGGGCGCCAATTCCGCCAAGGCCATGCGGGCCGGCGGTATGGACGACGTGATCTTCGCCGGCTCCGGCGGGCGCGCCTCGCGCAACCATGCCGAGGTGACGCTGACCATCGACAACGCCGACCGCCGCGCGCCCTCGGCCTTCAACGACCATCCGGTGCTGGAGGTGGTGCGCCGCATCGACAAGGGCGAGGGCTCCACCTACCGGATCAACGGCCGCGAGGTGCGAGCCCGTGACGTGCAGCTGCTCTTTGCCGATGCGTCCACCGGTTCGAATTCTCCGGCCCTGGTGCGCCAGGGGCAGATCTCCGAACTGATCGCCGCCAAGCCGCAGAACCGGCGGATGATCCTGGAGGAGGCAGCCGGCGTCTCGGGCCTGCACACCCGCCGCCATGAGGCCGAACTGCGGCTGCGGGCGGCGGAGACCAACCTCACCCGGCTGGAGGACGTGGCCAAGGAGCTGGAGAGCGCGCTCAACCGGCTGAGGCGCGAGGCGCGGCAGGCCGACCGCTACAAGAAGATGTCGGCGGAGATCCGGGCCCTGCAGGGCGCTGTCCTCTACGCCCGTTGGAACGAGGCGCGCGGGGCGGCCGAGCGGCTGCAGGCCGAAGCCGCCGAGGCGATCCGCGCCGTGGAGGAGACCGCCCGCGAGGCCGCCGCCGCCACGACCCGGGCCGCCGCCGCCGAGGAGCAGATCAAGCCGCTGCGAGAGGCCGAGACCATCGCCGCCGCCGTGCTGCACCGGTTGGCCATCGACCGGGACCGGCTGGAGCGGGAGGGCGAGGCCCTGGCCGCTGAGGTGGAGCGCCTGACCGGCGATGTCTCGCGCATCGACGCCGACCGGGCCCGCGAGACCCAGATGGTGGAGGACGCCCAGCTGGCGCTCAGCCGCATGGCTGGTGACCTGGAGGCCCTGGAGGCCGCCATCGCCGCCGCGCCCGAGCGGGCGCCGGAGCTGGAGGCCGCGTCCCGCGCCGCCGAGGCCGCCCGCGTGGAGGCCGACGCCGCCGTGGAGGCCCTGGCCGCC
>NZ_JAUSLW010000163.1 GCF_030645195.1 Phenylobacterium sp.
GACATCCACATGAACGTGGAGGCCCGGCTGCGGGAGCTGATCGGGCCGGTGGCCGGCCGCCTGCACACCGCCCGCTCGCGCAACGATCAGGTGGCCGTCGACTTCCGCCTGTGGGTGCGCGACGCCTGCGACCGCACCATCGCCCAACTGCGCGCCCTCCAGCACGCCCTGATCGCCAAGGCCGAGGCCCACGCCGAGACCCTGATGCCGGGCTTCACCCACCTGCAGCCGGCCCAGCCCGTCACCTTCGGCCACCACCTGATGGCCTATGTCGAGATGTTCGGCCGCGACGCCGGCCGCTTCGCCGACGCCCGGCGGCGGATGAACGAGTGCCCCCTGGGCGCGGCGGCCCTGGCCGGCTCCCCCTTCCCCATCGACCGGGACGCCACGGCCCGGGCGCTGGGCTTCGACCGGCCCACCGCCAATTCCCTCGACAGCGTCTCGGACCGCGACTTCGCCCTGGAGGCCCTGGCGGCGGCCACCATGGCGGCCATCCACCTGTCGCGCCTGGCCGAGGAGATCGTGGTCTGGATGACGCCGCAGTTCGGCTTCATCAAGCTGACCGACGCCTTCACCACCGGCTCCTCGATCATGCCGCAGAAGAAGAACCCCGACGCCGCCGAGCTGGTGCGCGCCAAGGTGGGTCGTCTGCTAGGCTCCTTCACCCAGCTCGCCGTGGTGATGAAGGGCCTGCCGCTCGCCTATTCCAAGGACATGCAGGAGGACAAGGTCCCCACCTTCGAGGCCTTCGACGCCCTGGAGCTGTCGCTGGCCGCCATGGCCGGCATGGTGGCCGACATGGAGCCGGTCCCGGCCAGGATGGCGACCGCCGCCGGCGCCGGTTACTCCACCGCCACCGACCTCGCCGACTGGCTGGTGCGGACCCTCGACATGCCCTTCCGCGACGCCCACCATGTCACCGGCGCGGCGGTGAAACGGGCCGAGGCGCTCTCCTGCGACCTCTCCGACCTGCCGCTCAAGGAGCTTCAGGCCCTGTCCCAGGGGATCACGGCCGAGGTCTATGATGTTCTGACACCGCGCGCTTCGGTTGGAAGCCGCAAAAGCTACGGCGGCGCCGCGCCGGACCAGGTTCGCGCTCAGATCGCGCGTTGGAAGGATATGCTGAAATGACCCTTCGCCCCCTCGCACTGATCGGCGCCCTCGCGCTCGCCGCCGCCAGCCTCTCGGCCTGCGGCAAGATGGGCGCGTTGGAGCGCCCCGGGCCCATCGGCCAGGCCCGCTCCAACGCCGACGCCGGGGCCGAGCCCATCCGCTCGATCCGCACCATCGACCCGCGCGACACCAATTCCGATCCCTCGCCCTCGCGGTCGGTTCCGATCGAGAGCACCAACAATCCCACGGCCAGCGGGCCCCAGGGCGCCCTCAACGATCCCTACGCCCGCCCGCGATGAACCACTTCGAGGTCACAGGCGGCGAGCTCGCCTGCGAGGGCGTCGGCCTGACCGCCATCGCGCAGGCGGTCGGCACGCCGGTCTATGTCTATTCCACCGCCACCCTGGAGCGGCACTACACGGTGCTGCGCGACGCCCTGGTCAATGAGGGTCTGGGTGACCCGCTGATCGCGTTCGCCGTGAAGGCCAATTCCAACGTCGCGGTGCTGCGCACCCTGGCCCGGATGGGCGCGGGGGCCGACACCGTCTCGGAGGGCGAGATCCGCCGGGCGCTGGCCGCCGGCGTGCCGCCTGGGCGCATCGTCTTTTCCGGGGTCGGCAAGACGCAGGCCGAGATCGCCTTCGCCCTCAAACACGGAGTCGGCGAGATCAATGTCGAGTCCGAGCCCGAGATGCACATGGCCTCGGAGGTCGCCCAGTCCATGGGGACCCGGGCTGTCATCGCCATCCGGGTGAACCCCGACGTCTCGGCCGGCGGCCACGCCAAGATCTCCACCGGCAAGTCCGACAACAAGTTCGGCGTCTCCTTCTCAGAGGCCGAACGGCTCTACGCCCAGGCCTCCAACAACGCCGGCCTCAAGCCGGTCGGCGTCACCTGCCACATCGGCAGCCAGATCACCCACCTGGCCCCGCTGGAGGAAGCCTTCGTCAAGATGCGCGGCCTCGTCGAGCGCCTGCGCGGCGAGGGCCTGGCCGTGGAGCGCCTGGACCTCGGCGGCGGCCTCGGCGTGCCCTATTTCAACATGCCCACCCCAGCCTCGCCCGCCGAGTACGCCGCGATGATCGCGCGCACCATGCACGGCCTGAACGTCCAGTTCGCCTTCGAGCCGGGCCGGATGATCTGCGCCAACGCCGGAATCCTGCTGTCGAGGGTGCAGCACATCCACGAGCGGCCCGAGGGGCGGAAGTTCGCGGTGCTGGACGCGGCCATGAACGACCTGATCCGGCCGGCCATGTACGACGCCTATCACGACATCCGCCCGGTGAGGGTCCGGGCCGGCGACCCGGTCACCTACGACGTGGTGGGGCCGATCTGCGAGACCGGCGACACCTTCACCCGCGACCGCGACCTGCCCCGCCTGGAGGCCGGCGACCTGGTGGCCTTCATGAGCGCCGGCGCCTACGGGGCGGTGATGTCCAGCGAGTACAACAGCCGCCTGCTGGTCCCCGAGGTGCTGGTGAACGGCGACCGGTTCGCCGTGATCCGCCCCCGCCCGACCTACGAGGACATGCTGGCCCGTGAGGCCATGCCCGACTGGCTCTGACTTCAGGCGCCGTGCGAAGTGGCTGTGGCTTCAGAGACCGAAGGCTGAATGAGTTCGCGCACAGCGTCGGCCACACGTGCCGCGTCGTCGCGCAAGAGGATGATGGAGAGCGGCTTCTCCCGACCGTCCTTAAGCTTGAAGACCAAGGCCTTGGATCTCCCAACGCCCCGACCTTCAACGGAGACTAGGTCGCTGAGCTTCCAAGACCAATTTGCCCATCCCACGAAGAATAGCTTGTCACGGGCGACGTAGAAGGTGGTGGACCTAGCGAAAGCTATGAGCATCGTGCCGCTGCCCAGAAGGGCATAGATCCCAAAGGGAATTGCGACGGAGAGATAGAACCAACCAATAGGACTGGTAGGTCTTTCCGATTGCGCGCCAATAATAAAAAGCGACGTGACGAATGCCCATAGCGACGCGATGAACACGACCGCCAACGTTACTCGTGTCTGGTCAAATATCAGTCCTTGGACTTTTCTCTTTCCTTCCGACAAGCTCCTCGCCTCCGTTTTCGAGCGGCGCCTAGTCATGCAGGCGACATGCCTGGGCAGGGCCCATGACCGTCAGTCCAGGGCCCCGATGTACGGCAGCCCCCGCAGGGCCCCGGCCGCGTCCATGCCGTAGCCCACCAGATACCGCGCCGGCGCCTCCCAGGCCACGAAGTCGGGGACGATGGCCCGCGGGGTGGGCCAGGGCTTGGAGGCGAAGACGCAGGTGAAGGCGTGGGCCGCGCCCGCGTCGCGCACCAGGCGCTGGGCCTCGGAAAGCGACAGGCCGGTGTCGATGACGTCGTCGATGATCAGCGCCGTGCGGCCCGACAGCGGGCGCTGCAGGTCGGCGCGGACCTCGCAGCGGCCGAGGCTGGCGCGCTCGTCGCCATAGGAGGCCAGCCACAGGGCGTCGAACCGGACATGGCGGCCCTGGCGCGAGAGGGCCCGGGTCAGGTCCGAGGCGAACCACAGCCCCCCGGTGAGCAGGCAGACGGCCACGGTGTCGTCGTCGATGCGGGGCGCGATCTGGGCGGCCAGGGCCTCGACCCGGGCGGCGACCTCGGCCTCGCTCAGCAGGACGGTTGGGACGCGCCCCTCGACACTGGGATCAGCCATGGGGCTCCAGGGCGTAGGGACTGTCGGAGGACAGGGGCCTGGCCTCCACCGGGGTGGGACCGGCCCCCGGCGCATGGGTCTCGGGCTCCGTCGGCTCGGCGGCGCCGCGCAGGGAGGGAGCGTGGGAGGGGACCGGGATCGGCGCCTTGGCGCGGGCCTTCTTGCCCTTGGACTTCTCGGTGTCCGGCGCGAAGGAGATCTGCAGGTCGTGGGCCGTTGTGGGCGGGTCGAGGATGGCCAGGGCGAAATGGCGGGTCTCGCCCGGCGGCACCACCGGATCGGCGGGGCGGGCGATCTTGGTGACGATGGCCTTGCCGGCCTTGTTCAGCAGTTCGATCTTCAGGGGCGGGGTGACGATAGGGTGGTCCTCGACATTGCGGATCATGCCCGAGATGGACAGCGCCGCATGGCCGTCCTGCAGGGCGGGCTCGGCGCGGGGCCCCTCGATCACCAGGCCAAGCGTGTTCACCGGCAGGCCGGCCAGGGCATAGGCCTTGGCCGAGCCCGGCATGATCTTGACCACGTCGACGCGGAAGACGACCGCCAGGCCCACCACGACGGCGAGCGTCGCGGCCATGCCGGCCCAGACGATGCCGTGGGCGGCCGCCTCGCGCACCTTGCGGCTGGTCTCCACCTTGGCGCGGATCACCTTGGGCAGTTCGGCGCCCGGCAGGTCGCTCAGCGCCGCAGGCTCGTCGGGCTCGGGCTCGGTCGCCTCGCGGGCGATCGCGCCCTCCTCCTCCGACAGGTCCAGCTCCAGGGCCGCCTCGGGATAGGCCGTCCACTTGTGGCCGCAGGAGGCGCACTTCACCGCGCGGCCTTCCGGAGCGATCTTGCGATCGTCCACGAAGTAGCTGGTCGCGCACTCTGGACAGGTGAGGATCATGAAGGCTGAATTGGTCTCTTAGCCCAAGCTATTGGTTTCGAACGGCCTTCGCGAGGCCGTCCCGGTATCATCTGTCGTGTCGGCGATCAAATCCCCTCCGGCCCCCGGACCGGACTGCGACTCCAGCGCGCAGTCTTATCGCGATTCCTGGAAATTGGGACTTGCGCCCCCGCAATTCCGGAGGCGACGGATTGTCCTCCCGAGATTCGCGCCTTGGGCGAGTGACGCCCTCGGGAGCCCGACCGAGGCGGCGGTTCCGCTGGCGCATCGCCCGAGCTTAGGGTAGCCGGGAAGGCCGATGTCCAGACAGCCGCATGCGCAGGGCGCGCTCGACGCCGACCGGGCCATCCTGGCCTTCGACGATGTGTCGATGCGCTATGGCCGGGGCCCGGAAACCCTGAAGGACCTGAGCTTTTCCCTGGCCCCGGGCTCGTTCCACTTCCTCACCGGAGCGTCCGGCGCGGGCAAGAGTTCGCTGCTGAAGCTGATCTATCTGGCCGCCAAGCCCTCCAAGGGCCTGATGCACCTGTTCGGCCAGGACGTGTCGGCCATCCCGGTGAAGGAGCAGCCGATGCTGCGCCGGCGGATCGGGGTGGTGTTCCAGGAGTTCCGGCTGCTGGACCACATGACCGCCTTCGACAACACCGCCCTTCCCCTGCGCATCGCCGGCCGCAAGCCCGACAGCTACCGCCAGGACGTGGCCGAGCTGCTGGCCTGGGTGGGGTTGCGCAGCCGCATGCACGCCATGCCCGCCACCCTGGCCGGCGGCGAGAAGCAGCGGCTGGCGATCGCCCGGGCCGTGGTCAACCGGCCCGACATCCTGCTGGCCGACGAGCCCACGGGGAATGTCGACCACGAGATGGGCCTGCGCATCCTGCGGCTGTTCGTGGAGCTCAACCGCCTGGGCACCACCGTGCTGATCGCCACCCATGACCAGGACCTGGTGGCCCGCTCGGGCAAGCCGGTGCTGCACCTGGAAGACGGTCGGCTGACGGCGCTCGGGCCGGTCGGAGGCGCGGCATGAGCGACTTCGATCCGGGCCGCTGGAAGCCCGCCCCCTTCCTGCCCGAGGCCGACGCCCGGGATGGGGCGCTGACCTTCGTGGTGGCCACGCTCTGTTTCCTGGCCTGCCTGACGGCGCTCACCGTCCTGGCCACCGACCGGGCCGCCCGCGGCTGGAGCGACCAGCTCACCGGCCAGGCCACGGTGATCGTGCGGCCCAAGGGCGCCGAGACCCCCGACAGCGCCGCCGCCCGCGCCGCCGAGGCGCTCTCCGGCGTGCCCGGCGTGGGCGAGGTCCGCGCCCTGGAGAAGGAGAAGGCGCAGGCCCTGGTGGCCCCCTGGCTGGGGGACGCCGCCGATCTGGACGACCTGCCGGTGCCCCGGCTGGTGGCCGTGGAGCTGGACCGCAAGGCGCCGGCCACGGCCCAGGCCCTGGACAGGGCCCTGAAGGCCCAGGGCCTTGACGCGGTGGTGGACGACCACTCGGTCTGGCTGAAGGACATCCAGCACGCCGCCGGCTTCGCCCGCTGGATCGGGATCGGGGTCTTCACCCTGATCGCCGCCGCCGCCGGGGCCGTGGTGGCCTTCGCCACCCGCGCGGGGCTCACCGCCCGCCACGAGGTGGTGGAGGTGCTGCACCTGGCCGGGGCCGAGGATGACTTCATCGCCCGGCTGTTCCAGGTGAGGTTCGCGCGCATGGCCGCCATCGCGGGCTTGTTCGGCGCGACCGGGGCGGCGATCATGGGGGCGATACTGCGCCTCATGGGAGGGGGCCAAGGCTTGACCCCTGTGCTGCCCGTCGCCTGGACCGACCTGCTGGCCGTCCTGCCCTGTCCCGTGGCCGCGGGACTGGTGGCGGCGGTGGCCGCGCGCCTGACCGCCCAGGGCCTGATCGCGAAGATGACATGAGAAGCCTGGTCGCCCTGCTGGTTCTGGCTGTGATCTGGACCGCGGGCCTGCTGTCCTTCACCGCGCGGATCGCCAGCTCCACCCCGCCGCCCGAACCGGCGCGGGCCGACGGGGTGGTGGCCCTGACCGGGGCGGGCTCCAACGAGCGCCTGGCCGCCGGCGTCAGCCTGCTGGAGGACGGCAAGGCCGCCCGCATGCTGGTCTCCGGGGTCAATCCCGAGGCCAGCCGCGAGGACATCCGCACGGTGAGCAAGGCGGTTCGCCGGCTCTATGACTGCTGCGTCGACCTGGACTTCACCGCCGCCGATACGGTGGGCAATGCACGCGAGACCGCCGACTGGGCCCGCAAGCTGCGCTATCGCAGCCTGATCGTGGTCACCGCCGACTACCACATGCCGCGCGCCATGCTGGAGCTGCGGGCCACCATGCCCGACATCGACCTGCGCCCCTATCCGGTGGCCACAAGGATCGTGGACTCCAAGCGCTGGTGGCGCACCAGCGGCGGCGCGCGCCTGATGATCGTGGAATATTCCAAGTACCTGGCGATCCTCGGCCGCGAGGCGGTGCGGGGGATGGGGCCAAGGTCGTGAGGGCCGGACGTCCAGGCGCGGCCCGAAGCCGAAGCGCGACAAGGCGGACGCGACGGCGTCTCCGTTTGGAG
>NZ_JAUSLW010000166.1 GCF_030645195.1 Phenylobacterium sp.
GACCGTGGTCGAGGAGGTCGTGGTCACCGGATCCTTCATCGCCGGGACCTCGGAAAAGGCCGCCCAGCCGGTTGACGTCATCGGCGTCCAGGAACTGGCCAAGCAGGGGGCGCCCAGCGTCGTCCAGCTGGTCAAGACCCTGACCGCGGCCCAGTCCTCGCTCGGGGAAAGCAACCGCTACAACGGTGGCGCGGGCACGGCCTCGATCAATCTCCGCGGCCTCGGCTCCTCGCGAACCCTTGTGCTGATGAACGGCCGACGCCTGGCCGACACCACCGCGGCGGCTTATCAGGGGGGCGGCCAGGACCTGAACTTCATGCCGACGGCCGCTATCGGCCGGATTGAGATTCTGAAGGACGGCGCGGCCGCCACCTACGGCTCCGACGCCGTGGCCGGGGTGGTCAACTTCATCACCCGCAAGGATCTCGACGGCTTCGAGTTCAACGGCAACTACGCCTTCATCAAGGACTCTGACGGGGGTGACTACGACGCCAGCCTCGCCTACGGCAAGGTCTTCGAGAACGGCAACATCCTGTTGACGGCGGGCTACCGCGGCCGCGGCCGGCTCGACGCCCAGGATCGCGACTACGCGGTCCGGCCGTTTGAGTCGGTCTATTACGGTGGCTGGTCAGGCTCGGCGAGCCCCGGCTCCTATGGCACCCCCTCCGGCGGCGGGCTGTTCCGCGACAACGGCTGTAACGTTCTCGGCTCCCAGGAACTTTCCGGCGCCCTCAAGCCGGTGACCAGCGGCGGCGCCCTCTGCCGCTACCAGTTCAGCAATTTCAATGACCTGGTGAACGAAGAGCATCACTATCAGCTCTATGGTGAGGTCAATTTCGACCTGAGTGATGACATCCGGTTCCATGGTGAAATCGCCTGGAACCGAAACGCGGTGCCCGACCAGCGGCTGTCTCCGGCCAACCTCACCACCCAGTTCCCGACTGCCAACACCTCCGGGTCCACGGCGGCGCCGGGTTACAACAACCAGACCCGCTACTTCATTCCGGCCAGCAATCCCGGCCTGATCGCCCTGCGCACCAACTGCGTGGCGCCGCTCACCGCGGCCCAGTGCGCTGGTATGGCGGCGGGCGTCACCACCAGTCAGACGGCTTGGCGCCTGATCGGCGTGGAAGGTCATCCGCTCAATGCGGATGGCGCCGACTATCAGCAGATCGAGCAGACCCAGTACCGGATTTCCGCCGGGCTGAACGGCAGGTTCGACGGCGGTTTCCTGGATGGCCTCGGCTGGGACACGGCCCTGACCTTCATGGAAAATAAGGGCACCGTCACCACCAACGACCTGTTGGTGAACCGCATCCAGCGGGCCTTCAACGGCCTTGGTGGCCCGAACTGCAACTACACTACCGGCACGCCAGGCGTTGGAAACTGCAAGTATCTCAACCCCTTCTCCAACGGTATCGCCGTCAGCGCCGTCAACGGCGCCGCCAACCCCCTCTATGTGGCTTCGGTTGCCAACGATCCGCAGATGAAGGCCTGGCTCTATGGCAGCTACACCAATGTGGCGACCAACCAAATCCTGGTGGCCGATGCGGTGATCAACAAGGAAACCAGCATCGCCCTGCCGGGCGGCAACATCGCCTGGGCGGCCGGGGTGCAATATCGCTTCGATCGTAACCAGGATGACTGGTCCGACCTGGGCGACGTGCAAGCCACGCCTTGCGTCGACTCCATCGATGGCCAGCAGGGCCAATGCGCGAACCCCACCGGTCCGTTCGTCTTCTTCGGCGCCCAGAAGGACAACGATGTCGACCGCAGGGTCGGTGCGGCCTTCGCCGAGGTCAAGATTCCGGTGTTTGACACCCTCGAGATCAGTGGCGCCGTGCGTCACGAAGATTTCGGCGGCAATGTCGGCTCCACCACCAACCCGCGGATTTCGGCCCGCTGGCAGCCGATGGAATGGCTGGCATTCCGCGGCTCTGCGGGGACGACCTTCCGCGCGCCCGGCCAAACAGCCCTCACGCCTGGAAGCAGCAAGGGTGTGCGCAACATCGCGGGCTCCTATCGCGCCGTCGTGACGGAGAACAACCCCAACCTCGAACCCGAGACCGCGACGACCGGCAATCTCGGCGTCCTGATCACGTCAGGCGGCTTCAGCGCCTCCGTCGACTACTGGACCTTCGACTTCAAGAAGGAACTGATCGTGGAGGACGCGGGCCAGCTCCTCGCCGCCCTCAACGCCACCAACTGCGCCAAGCCCGCCTTCGCGGCGCGCTTCGTGAATGTCGGCGGCGCCGCCGTCTGCACCACCCAAACCAATGTGCTGCAGGCGACGATCAAGATCGTCAACGGTCAGGATACCAAGACGTCCGGCTTCGACCTTCGCGCGCAGTATGACTTCAACAACTTCTTCGGGATCGACTTCTACGACACTCAGGTGACCGTGGGCGCCGAAGCCACTCTGACGAAGGAATACAAGCGCGGCGCCACGACCCTGCTGGAGGACCCTTCCGTCACCATCGCCCCGGCGATCGACCGGGCCGGCAAGCACGACCTGACGGGCGAGTTCTACTCGTTCCCGAAGACCCGCGCCTCGGCCTTCGTCAATGTCGCCGGCGACAAGTGGAACCTGCGCTACCAGCTGCTCTATCGTGAAGGCACGACCATCGCCTCCCCGGTCTGCGCGGGTGACGCGAGCGCTGCCGTCACGGCGGACTGCCGCTACAACTACGCCACTGGCACCTATCAAAGCGTCGGCAAGCTGGACGACTTCTGGCAGCATGATCTGAACCTGCGGGTCGACTTGCCCTGGGAGTCCACTGTGACGCTCAGCGTGCAGAACCTGCTCGATACGGATCCGCCGTTCGCCCAGAGCTTCTACAACTACGACGTCACCAACGGGAACCCGCTTGGGCGCGTGTTCAAGGTCGGTCTGAAGAAGAGCTTCTAGGCGGCGACGCCAGACCGCCGGCGGACTTCCGCCGTCGGGTCGTCCAACGCAACTGAGGGGCGTCGTCCATTGGACGGCGCCCCTCTTTTCTTGCGACAGCGCCGTGGTGGGCGATTCTCCCGCCCACGAGGGCCAGCCGCCACCCCAAGTCGTGGCGAGATCGTGGCGAGATAACGAAGTTATGTTTCAGAATTGGAAAAATTACTGGCAGCGTCAAAAACTGGGGCGGATGATCCTTCCGTTCAGGGCTCCGCGTCAGACGGGGACGGCTCCAGAAGGGGAAGAAAATCAAATGTCGAGCACCAGGTATCTGTGCGGCGTATCCGTCTTGGCTCTTGGCCTGACGCTCGGGCTCTCGGGGGCCGCCTCGGCCCAGGAGCAGGGGACCGAGGTCACGGAGGTCGTGGTCACCGGTTCCTTCATCCGTGGCACGCCAGAAGACGCAGCCCTGCCGGTTGACGTGATTGGATCCGATGAACTTGAGAAGCGGGGCTCGCCGACGACGATCGACCTGATCAAGTCCCTGCCCGTCAGCGGGCCGGTGCTCGGCGACAGCAACCAGTTCTCGACCGCCGCGCAGGGGCAGGTGGGCGCCGGTACGATCAATCTCCGCGGCCTGGGCAGCCTCAGGACCCTGGTCCTGCTGAACGGGCGGCGATCCGTGGCCTCGGCGGGGGCCGGCAGCGGCGGCGTCGACACCAATCTCCTGCCGGGGGCGGCCATAGGGCGCGTCGAGGTTCTGAAGGACGGCGCGGCGGCGACCTACGGCTCCGACGCGATCGCCGGCGTGGTGAACTTCATCACCCGCAAGAACTTCAGCGGCCTGGAGGCGGCGGCGGACTACCGCTTCGTCGACGGGTCGGAGGGCGACTATTCGGCCAGCCTGGCCTACGGCTGGGTGGGCGACAACGGCAATATCCTGCTGACGGCGGGCTACCAGCATCGCTCGGAACTGACCTCCATGGAGCGGGATTGGGCCAACCAGTCCTACCTCACCAACCCCTCGGGCTATTCGGTCCTGGGCCAGCCCCCCTCGTTCCTGCCGCGCAACGGCGCCATCCCAACTGCCGGAGTGCAGCGCGACGCCAACTGCGCGGCCGTGGGCGGCTTCGCCGGCTTCAGCGGCGCGACCCCGGCCTGCTACTTCACCTACATTCCGTACGACAACCTGATCGAGGACGAGAATCGCTACCAAGTCTTCGGCGAGGCGAACTTCGACCTTGGCGACACCACTCGGTTCCACGTCGAGGCGCACTACGCCAAGACCGACCTGCCCCACATGCGGTTCTCGCCGGCCTTCCCGCCGATCCAGGGGCCGAATGGTCCGGGCAGCGTCGGGGTCTTCACGGTCCCCACCACCAATCCCGGCGCGATCACGGCCCTGCAGCAGGCGGGGCTGTCGCCCGCCACGATCGCGGCGACCAACAACATCTCCCTGACCCTGTTCCGCGCGCTTGGCGCGGGGGGCAACCCGGCGTTCGGGAATGGCGGCCAGATCGGCTTCCGCAACTATGACATCTACCGCGTCTCGGCGAGCCTGACCGGCGAGTTCGGGAACGGCATCGGCTGGGACACCGCGGTCACCTATTCCCGGACCAAGAACGTGCAAAGCACGCCCGACATCGTGATCGAACGGCTGCAACGCGCCCTCAACGGCCTTGGCGGCGCGGGCTGCACGGGGACCAGCCCCGGCGCGGGCGGCTGCAAGTACTTCAACCCCTTCTCGAACGGCTATTCAGGCAACCCGGCGCTGGGCCTGACCAATCCCGGCTACGTGTCGGCCAACGCCAACGACACGGAACTGGTTCGTTGGCTCTTTGACTTCCCGGCCTCCACCCAGACCCAGAGCCTGTTGGTGCTTGACGCCGTCTTGAACGGTGAACTGCCGTTCCAGCTTCCCGGCGGGGCGATCGGCTGGGCGGCCGGCGCCCAGTATCGCGCGACGAACTTCGACTCCCGGCTTCGGAGTCCCCTGCAGGACTCGCGGGTCACCCCCTGTCCGACCATCGGTCAGACCAACTGCGCCTTCCCCACCGGTCCCTATATCTTCCTCGGCCAGGGCACGCCTCAGGAACTGGACGACTCGGTCTATGCGGTGTTCGCCGAGACCAACATCCCCTTCACCGACAACATAAACGCCCAGCTGGCGGTTCGCTTCGAGGACTATGGCGGGCAGACGGGATCGACCACCAATCCCAAGCTGGCGCTGAAGTGGCAATTGAATGATGTGCTGGCCCTGCGCGGGTCCGTCAGCACGACGTTCCGCGGACCCACCCCGGCCAACAGGTCCTCCAACAGCGTCACGGGGCTTTCGGGCATCCTGGCGGCCGGCAACAACTTCAAGTCGGTCGACTTCACCGGTAACCCCGCCGTCGGGCCGGAGCAGGCCTTCACCTACAATCTGGGCGCCATCGTCGAGGCGCACGGCTTCCGCGCGATCATCGACTACTGGAGCTACAAGATCGAGGACCAGATCACGACGGTCCCGGCGCAGATCGTCGCCACGGCGGTCGGGGGGACCGGCAACGGCAGCCAGTTCGTCAACTGCTCCAGCCCGCTGCGTCCGCTGATCACCTTCAACAACAACAACGCCTGCGCCCAAGGCGTGACGGTCGGCAACGACATTCAGCGGGTCCGCTCCGACACCGTGAATGGTCCGGAAATCAAGATGTCCGGCATCGACGCCTCGATCGACTTCAAGTCGAACGACTTCGCTGGAGGCGGCTTCGGCGCGGGCGCCTCGGTCAGCTACCTGCTGAAGTACGACATCGCCGAGTTCCGGGTGGCCGGCACTCTGGTGTCCACCGCCTATACGGCGCTCGGCTTCACCAACTACGATCGGTTCCCGGGAACGGTGTCCCGGTGGCGGGCCAATGCCTATGCCGAATACAGCTTCGGGCCGCACAATCTCAGGACCGACGTCACCTTCGTGGACGGCGCGGTGGACAACCGTGCTCCGATCAACGTCCAGGACACCACCGGCGCCGTGCGTCCGGTGCTCTTCGCACTGAGGGTCGAGGACTTCTACTCCGTCGACCTCAACTATCGCCTCCAACTGCCCTGGGACACCACGCTCACGGCGTCGGTCTTCAACCTCCTCGACCGCGATCCGTCCGCAGCCCGGCTGGAGATCAGCTACGACCCGTTCCTCGGCAACCCCTATGGCCGCTCCTTCAAGGTGGGGGTGAAGAAGAAATTCTAACCGGCGGGCTCTCCCCGTCGGCCTTCCAACGCACCTCAAAGGGGCGTCGTCCGTCGGACGGCGCCCTCTTTTTTGGGTCAGGGCCGCTCGCGGGAGGGCAGCGCCAGAATCTCCTCCGGCGTCAGCTTGCGCACCTGCTTCACCTCGCACCGCTGCAGCCGGCCGAAGGGGCCAGCGGCGAGGATGGTGGCGTCGAGGGGCGAACAGATGAAGGACGAGCCGCGGGACTTGATGGCGATCTTGTTCTGCCAGTCGATGTCGGGGCAGACCCCCAGCAGGTCAAGGCGATAGACGTCCTTGAGCCCGACCCGGATGTTCACCGTCCGGTCGTCCGCCACCGCGAAGTTGGAGACGTTGTGGGCCGAGAAGCAGCTCTTGGCCGGCCTTGCCGGCTTGGGCTCCGCCGTGGCCTGAGCGCCCGCTAGGGCCAGGATCGACGCGGCGACGGATAGGGAAATGATCTTCATGACCTGGATCTCGGCATCGACCGTCCCCAAGCAGCCCGGCGTGTCCGGAGCCACGATTGATTTTGCTTTTTTGGAAACAAAATCAATGCTGCTAAGAACTCGAATTGTAAGCAAACCTGCCAAGGTTTGCTTAGCCGATCATGCTGCGGCCCCGGCGGGCGGCGCGACGGGCGAAGCGGCTCGGATCCACCAGTTCGGCCAGGTCGGCCGGCAGGGGCGAGGGCGCGCCCAGGGCCAGGGCCGCCACGTGCTCGGCCAGCAGGGGGGCGGCGCAAAATCCCCGCGACCCGAAGCCGCCCAGCAGGAAGAGGCCCGGTTCCGCTCCCGGCGCCACACCGGCCAGGGGCAGGTGGTCGGCGGTGGTGGCGCGCACCGCCGCGCGGCCCGCCAGGGGCGCCTGGGCGATGCGAGCCGCCAGTTCGGGCAGGGCGGCGGCCAGGGTGGCTCGGTTGCGGTCGTGGTCGGCTGTCCGGACCTCGGCGGTCACCTCATCGCGGTCGTGGGTGGCGCCGAACAGCAGGCCGTCGCGGGTGGGCAGGACATAGCCGCCCCAGGCCGCGGCGTGGATCGTCTGCCCGTCCTGCGTCCAGCTGGCCTGGCCGCGCACTGGACGCAGGTCCGGCTGCGGCCACAGGGCCTGATGCCCGGTGGCTAGGATCACCGTCTCGGCCTCGGCCAGGGTCCGCCCCTGCGCGTCGGTCAGGATCCAGACCCCGTCTCCCCGGCTGAGGACCGCAACGCGGGCCCTCAGGACCTCGCCGCACCAGGCGGCCAGGATGGCCGCGGGCTCGACCACCAGGGCGCCGGTGAGATCCAGGGCGGCGGGAACCGGCTCCCCCAGCAGGTCGGCGGCGGCGAGGGCTGGGCGCACCGCCAGGGCGCCGGCCTCGAAGAGGTCGCTGGCGGCGATCTTGCCGAACCGCTCCAGGTCCCTGGGGCCCTCGGCCAACTGCAGGACCCCCTGGGAGAGGATGGCGTCCGGCGTCTCGGCGTAGAGCCGCCGGGCCCGGTCCAGGGCCTGGGCGAAGAGGGCGGCCAGGGGGCCGAGTCCCGCGTCGAGGCGGGGCGTCACCAGGGCGGCCGGGTTGCCGGAGGCGCCGGCGCCGGGGGCCTGCGCCTCGATCAGCAGGGGCTCGCAACCCAGGGCGCGCAGGGCGTGGGCGGCGCTGGCCCCGGCGATGCCGGCGCCCACCACCGCGACCCTCTGTCGCGGGATCTCCACGGCCTCGCCGGGCAGCCGGGCCTCCAGGCGCTCGCGCTTGCGGCCGTGGCCGGGGCGTTTCTCCACCGAGAACCCCGCCGCCCGCAGCCCCCGCCGCACCGCCCCGGCCACGGTGAAGGTGGCCGCCCGGGCGCCGGGGGCGGAGCGGGCCGCCACCAGGGCCAGCAGGGCCTCGTCCCACATGCCGGGATTTAGGGCAGGGGAGAAGCCGTCGAGGAACCAGGCGTCGGCCTGGCCACCCCAGCCCTCCAGGGCCTGGTGGGCGTCCATCACCGCCAGGTCCAAGGTGGCGGAGACCTCGGGCAGGTCCACTCGATGGAACCCTCGCGCCCGGCCGGGCCAGCGGTCGGTCAGCAGCCGGGCGATGTCGGTGAGCTCGGGCCAGGCGGCCAGCGCCCGGCGGGCCTCGTCGGCCGACAGCGGGTGGGCCTCGAGGCTGAAGATGTGCAGGTGGGCGCCCGCCTCTGCGGTGTTTCGCCACAGGTCCAGCAGGGCCAGGATGTTCAGGCCGGTGCCGAAGCCCAGCTCGCCCACCACGAATCGGCTCCGCCCTCGCCAGGCTTGCGGCAGGCCGCAGCCGGCCAGGAAGACGGCGCGGGATTCCGCTAAGCCGTCCTCGGTGGAGAAATAGACGTCCCCGTAGAGGCGCGAGCGTGGCTGGCCGTCATCGGCCCAGACCAGAGGGGAAGGGGGGGCTGCGTCGCTCATGGGACCTGAAACGGAAAAGGGCCGCCCCCCGGAGGGGACGGCCCTTCCTAGACGCAGATGCGTCGAGAAGCTTAGTGCTTCGCGGCTTCGGCGGCGGCGGCGGCCGGAGCGGCGGCTTCGGCGGCGGCCGGAGCAGCGGCCATCGCGGCGGCGTCAGCGGCGGCCGGAGCAGCAGCGGCGTCGGCGGCGGCGTCGGCGGCGGTGGCGGCGGCGTCGGTCGCGGTGGCGGCGGCGTCGGCGGCGACAGCGGCCGATTCAGCGGCCGGGGCTTCGGTCTTTTCAGCGGGCTTGGAGCAGGCGGCGGCCGAGAGAGCGGCGACGGCGGCGCCGGCGACGAGCAGCTTGCGGAGAATGGCGGAGGTCATGTCCCAGATCCTTAGATTTTGATAGTTAAAAGCACCCAACGAGGCGCGCCCCTTCGGGAGGGCCCCAACAGGGGGAATATGCCTGGGTTCGCGTCGAGGGCAAGGCTGAGCTTCACCTCAATTTGATCAGGCGAAAACAAAAGGGCCGCCCCGGAGGACGGCCCTTCGTAGAACGCTTGTGCGCTCGAAGCTTACTTCTTGGCGGCTTCGGCGGCGGCAGCGGCCGGAGCAGCGGCTTCGGCGGCGGCCGGAGCAGCAGCGGCGGCAGCGGCGGCGGCGTCGGCCGGAGCAGCAGCGGCGGCGGCGTCGGCAGTGGCGGTGGCGGCGGCGTCGGTCGCGGTGGCGGCGGCGTCGGTCGCGGTCGCGGCGGCGTCGGTCGCTTCAGCGGCGGCGTCGGCGGCCTTTTCAGCGGGCTTGCCGCAGGCGGCGACGGAAATGGCGGCGACGGCGGCGCCGGCGACGAGGAGCTTGCGAAGCAGTTCGGAGGTCATGTGGCTGGTCCCCTAGGAAACGGAGTAATGAAGCGCCCGACTCGCCCCCCGAATGGGAAACGCCGCAAGCGCGAGAGAGGAATATGCCGTGGTTCGCGGCGAGGGCAAGGCTTTAATTCACGCTCTCGTGATCACTTTTCGCCGCAGGCCCCGCAAGCCCTTGAGATTCCCCGGTTTGGCGATCACGCCTCGCGTGAAGGCTTAGCTCTGGCCGAGGGCGTAACAGCGGCTATATGGAGCCGGTCGGAGGAGAGTTCCCATGAATGCTGCGGTCGCGGGCGAGCCTCGCCCGGTGCGGATCGATCTGCCTGAGCGGGGCGGAGCGATGTCGGCGCTGGAGTTCGGGCCCTCCGGGCGGCCGGTGGACATCCTCTTCACCCATGCCAACGGCTTCAACGCCCGCACCTACGCAAGCATCCTGGCGCCACTGGCCGCGGAGTTCCGCATCCTGGCGGTGGACCAGCGGGGCCATGGCCGGTCTGGACTTCCGCCGGACATCGAGGGGCGCAACTCCTGGTACAATCTGCGTGACGACCTGCTGGCCTTCATGGCCGCCCTGGACCTGAAGAACCTGGTCATGGCCGGACACTCCATGGGCGGAACCGCCAGCATCCTGGCCAGCGCCGAGGCCCCGGACCGGGTCAAACGCCTGGTGATGTTCGATCCGGTGGTCCTGGCGCCGGAGATGATCGCCGCCCGCCGCGCCGGGGAGCCGATCGAATCGCCCTTGGTGCAGGGGGCCCTGCGTCGCCGCTCGGTCTTCCCGAGCCGGGCCGCGGTGATCGAGGCCTATACCGGCCGCGGCGCCTTCAAGAGCTGGACGCCGGTCATGCTGGCCGACTACGTAGCCGATGGCTTCCGCGACCGCCCGGACGGCGAGGTGGAGCTGACCTGCGCCCCGGAATGGGAGGCCTCGAACTTCACCTCCCAGGCCCACGACACCTGGGACGCCTTCGCCCGCTCCACCGCCCCCATCACCATCTTCCGCGCCGAGCACGGCTCCACCTGCCGGGTGGAGGGTCATGAGGCCGAGCTGACGGCCTCGGGCCGCATCACCCTGGAGACCGTGCCGGGGACCAGCCACTTCCTGCCCATGGAGCGGCCCGATGTCGTGGCGAGCGCCCTGCGCGCGGCGGTCCTAGAGACCTAGGCCCGGCGTCACCTGGGCCATGAAGGCCGCCTGGGCCTCCGGCGTGATGTCCACCACCTTGCGGGCGTCGAGGTCGAAGCTGATCACGACAGCCTCCGCGCTGGCCCAGGCGCGGCCGCTGACCGGATCGACCATCCAGTGCATGACCCGCCGGGTGCGGCTGTCGCAGCCGGCGAAGCCTGAGCGCAGCTCGATCGAATCGCCCGCCCGTGGCCAGTCCAGGTGCAGCACGCGGTATTCCAACACGGCTCCGCCGATGCGTTTCGGCGCCTCACCCTCGACCGGCGCGGGTCCGGGACGGGTCTCGCCGAACAGCCGGCTGACCCCGTCCGACACCCGGCCTATGAACATCTCGCCCCGCATGCGGCCGAACACGTCGCACTCGGTAGGTTGGATCACCCCCATGCCAATACGTTTCAGGTCCAGGGTCAGCGCCTTGTCGAGGGACGCCATGGGCGTCACCGGCGACAGGTCGATGCTGCGGGCGGCGGCGAAGGTCGGGATCTCCACCTTCAGGGCCTGCGCCCTGGCCCGGATGCGGGCCGGCCAGGGGAAGGGCCGCAGGTCATCGCCGGTGGCGTGGGCCACCACGACCTGGAAGGTGGCGGCGGGCTCGCCGGAGAGGTGACGGATCACCAGCAGCAGGCGGGCGTCGGTCTCGCCCATCTCCACCACCCCGCCGGTCATGATCAGGCAGGCGCCGGGCCGCGCCTCCCGCAGGAAGCGGATGTGCTGCTCGCGCACCACCAGGGTGGAGACGGCGCCCTGCGTGAAGGCGCGCGGCATGCCCAGCTGGGCGGTCAGGCCCGCCAATCCCTCGAGGGACTTGGCCACCCAGAACCGGACGTTCAGGTGCCCCATCTCGTCGCATTCCCAGGTGTTGACCCCTCCGCCCCAGACCTCGACGCCTTCGCTCACGCACCCATCCCCCGTTGTTGGCGCGAACTTATGGGAGCGGCGGTGTAACCAACAGGGGGCGGCGGGCGAATTCGTCTTCACGCTCAAGCTCGGGCCGACGATGGGCGTCGCCGACCTGTCGGCGGTGTGCCAAGCTCAAGGGCGCCTGGGAGGGAACGCGATCATGTCCGAACCGCCGCCGATGAAGGTGCTGGTCTATCGCCACGCGGCGGTCACGCGGATCACCCACTGGATAAACGTGGTGGCTCTGACCCTGCTGCTGATGAGCGGCCTGCAGATCTTCAACGCCCATCCGGCCCTCTACTGGGGCCAGACATCCACCTTCGCTGAGCCCTGGGTCTCGATGACGGCGGTGGAGAAGGGCGGCGACATGATCGGGGTCACCCAGATCGGGTCCCTCAGGATCGAGACCACCGGCCTGCTGGGCTATTCCGGCAAGCCTGGGATGCGCGAGCCTCGCGGCTTCCCGGCCTGGGCCACGGCGCCGGGCTATCGCAGCCTGGCGGACGGCCGCCATTGGCACTTCTTCTTCGCCTGGCTCTTCGTCCTCAATGGTCTGGTCTATCTGTCCGCCAACATCCTCAACGGCCACATCTTGCGCGACCTGCTGCCCACCCGCGACCAGCTGGCCCCGCGCCAGCTCTGGCGGGAGGTGACCGACCACGCCCGGCTGCGCTTCGCCAAGGGCGAGGAGGCCCGGGGCTATAACGCCCTGCAGAAACTGTCCTATGGCGGGATCGTGCTGATCGTCCTGCCGCTGATGGTGCTGACGGGCCTGACGATGTCGCCGGCGGTGGACGCGGGCCAGCCCTGGCTGCCGGCGGTGTTCGGCGGTCGTCAGTCGGCGCGGACGATCCACTTCCTGTGCGCGGGCCTGATCGTGGCCTTCGTCCTGGTCCATCTGGCCATGGTCCTGCTCTCGGGCGTCTGGAACAATCTGCGGTCGATGATCACCGGCCGCTACGCCATCGAAGTCGAGGGAGGGGTCCGATGAGCGCCGCCGACACCCGCCGCGGCTGGCTGAAGGGCGCGGCCGCCGCCGCCGCGGGCCTCTGGCTCACCGGCTGCAACAAGGTCAACGACAACCCCCGCGTCCAGGCTGCCCTGCAGAGCGCCGAGGGCCTGACCCGCCGCGCCCACCGGCTGTTGATCAGCCGCAAGGCCCTGGCCCAGGAGTTCACCGAGGCCGACATCGCCCGCGACTTCCGCGCCAACGGGTCCATCAGCCCCTCGGACGACGCCTACCGGGCCCTGCTGGAGACCGGTTTCAAGGACTACCGCCTGGTGGTGGACGGCCTGGTGGACAAGCCCCTGTCCCTGACCCTGGCCGAGGTCCGGGCGCTCACCTCCCGCACCCAGATCACCCGCCACGACTGCGTCGAGGGCTGGTCGAGCATCGGTAAATGGAAGGGCGCGCGGCTGGGGCCGTTGCTGGACTTGGCCGGCTTGAAGGACACGGCCCGCTACATCGTCTTCCACTGCGCCGACAGCCTGGAAATGACCCTGGACGGCTCGGGCCAGTACTATGAGAGCATCGACCTGATCGACGCCTACCACCCCCAGACCATCCTGGCCTACGAAATGAACGGCAAGGTTCTGCCCGTCGCCCACGGCGCGCCCCTGCGCCTGCGGGTCGAGCGCCAACTCGGCTACAAGCACGCCAAGTACGTCATGCGGATCGAGGCCGTTTCCGACTTCGCCCAGATCGGGCGCGGCAAGGGCGGCTACTGGGAAGATCGCGGCTACGAGTGGTACGCCGGAATCTAGCCTACCAGAGAGTCTTGGCGGTCAGCTCCGCCTCCACCTTGCAGGCGCTGGCCTCAGGCTTGGCGCTGGCCTTGCGCACCGTCGCGATCTCGGTTCGGACGGCTTCCAGGTCGGCGCGGAAGGCGGGATCGCCGTGCCAGGCGGCCACCAGGGCCGCCCCATTGGTGCGCCCGGCCTCGATGGCGCTGACGCTGTGCACGCCGCAGACCACCCGGCTCTCGCCGAAGGACCGACCGCGGGTCAGGATCGGGGTCGCCCGGTCCGGCGCGATCTCGGCCAGGATCAGGGCCACGCCCCAGCCCCAGGTGGCGTGGCCGGAGGGATAGTCGGGGCTGGCGGCCAGGGAGTCGCTTTTGGGCGCGCAGATGTTTCCCTCGCCGGCGATCAGATAGGGCCGCTTGCGCTTGAAGACGTCCTTGACGCTGGAGACCTGACGGCTGGCGTCGATCCCCATCCGGCTCAGCATGGCCATCAGCCTGGGCGTGGTCTGGGGGGAGAGCGGGGCGTCCATCGCGCAGCTGAAGTCGGTGAGCATGTTGGCCGGCAGGGAGGGGACGTCGTTCTGAGCCAGCGACCAGCGCGGCGAGCCCTCCAGGGCGCGGCTGGCCTTGTAGACCGCCTGGTCCTGGGCCTCCCGCGGCGAGCCGGTGGCCGGAGCGGGGGGCAGGATGACCGCCGCGTCGGGCCAGGTCTGGGCGGTGAGATAGCCGGTGGGCAGGGGGCGCGGGGCCGGGGCGGGCGCGGGCCGGATCATGGCGCATCCGGCGACGGTCAGGGCGCCCGTCAGGCTCAAGGCGATCAGTACACGGCTCATCCGTCTCACTCCCTAGGTCGTTGCCCCATCATGCGCGGGCGGCCGGCGGACGCAACGCCCGATCATGAAATTGATTTTCTCAAGATATCGCAGTTGAAAAATCAATTTTCTTGAGATACCGTTTTTGAAACCCGAGGCGAGGACCCCGTGAGCCAAGCGAAAGTCCAGGATTGGCAGGCCTTGACCCAGCTCACCGGCGGCGCGCCGCTGGTGGTGGAGCGGGTTCGGCTGGCCGACCGCGACATCGCCATTGAGGGGGCCTTCGAGCCGCCGCAACTGGCCAGGCTCTCGGCGGAGGATCAAATCTTCGTCGCCGCCTTCCTGCGCAGCCACGGCTCCATCAAGGAGATGGAGCAGGTGTTCGGGGTCAGCTACCCGACCGTGAAGGCCCGGCTGAACCGCATCGCCGCCAGCCTGGATGTCTTCGATGTCGCCCCCCGGCCCTCCCGGACCGAGGTCCTGGAGCGGCTGAGCCGCGGCGAGATCAGCGCCCAGGACGCTATCGCCGAACTGGAGGCCGTCACGTGAGTCCGGTTCCCACCTCCGTCCAGCCCACCGAGGTGGCCAATCCGGAGCGCCGCAAGGCGCCCCGCGGCCTCACCGTCATGCGCGAGCGCGCCGAGCGGCTGCGCTGGCGCACCGTGCCGCGGGTGCGCAAGCCGGGCCCCCGGCGCGAGATCAATCTGTGGCTGCCCGTGACCCCGCTGCTGATCCTGCTGGCGCCCCTGCTGATGCTGATCATGGGGATCGCCGTCCTGCTGCCCCGGCCCTTCGGGGTCAATCCGGCCATGGCCATGCTCGGGGTCGGCCGGGTGCTGATGGCGCTCAGCGGCACACAGGTCGACGTCGATACCGACGGGGCCAACGTCCACCTAAAGATCCTCTAGGAGAGACCGCCATGAGCGAAGATCGCCGCTCGATCCTGCAGATGCTGTCGGAAGGCAAGGTCACGCCCGACGAGGCCGAACGCCTGATCGCCGCCCTGGAACGGGGCGCCGCGCCGCGGGCGCCCGAGGGCGCTCCGGCGGCCAAGGCCGCGCCGAAATACCTGCGGGTGGCCGTCGACACCGACGAGGGCCACGGCGGTCCCACCAAGGTCAATGTCCGGGTGCCGATGAACCTGCTGCGCGCCGGGGTGCGGCTCTCCAGCATCATCCCGCCCCAGGCCCGGGACAAGGTCAACGAGGCCATGCGCCAGCACGGCGTGCCCTTCGACATCAATGCTCTGAAGCCGGAAAACCTGGAACAGCTGGTGGAGCAGCTCAACGACCTGACGGTCGACGTCGACCAGGACCGGACCAAGGTGCGGATCTATTGCGAGTAGGCGCCGCGCGGCGGCGCGACCCCACGGAATAGCGAGCGGGTATCCTCCCCACACGCTGAACTCGGCCGTCACGCCCTGGGGCGTGACGGCCGCTTCTTTAGGTCAGCCTATTTGGCGATCTTCTGGAACAGCTTGGCCCAGCGGGGCTTCTCGCGGGTCTTCCAGGCGCCGCGGTGCCAGGCGTCCGAGGCGATCAGCGGGACCACGGTGCTGGCCTCGGCGAACACCATCTGTTCCCAGGTGACGTCGACCTTGCCCCAGGAGCAGGCCTCC
Organism: Phenylobacterium sp.; assembly: GCF_030645195.1. Classification (GTDB taxonomy): domain Bacteria; phylum Pseudomonadota; class Alphaproteobacteria; order Caulobacterales; family Caulobacteraceae; genus Phenylobacterium. The sequence continues at coordinate 15,610 of NZ_JAUSLW010000166.1, forward strand.
TTCAGCGTCGAGGACGAGCAGGCGCCGTCGCGCACGTCGGCCACGGTGATCTGGATGGCGTACTTGTGCATGTCCACCTCGTGGCCGAGAATCTCGGCGCAGACCACGGTGTCCTGGGCGAAGTTCTTGGGAACCCCGCCGCCCACCATGAACAGGCCCGTCGTGCCGGCCGCGATCTTGATGTCGGTCAGCTCACGGAAGTCGGCCACCGAGTCGATGGTGAGGTAGGGCTTGCCCGCCTTCATGTTCTCCACCTGGTGCTTCACCAGGCCGAAGCCGGCCGAAGAGTCGGTGAAGGCCGGGCAGAAGATCGGAATGTCCAGCTCATAGGCCGTCTCGATCAGCGAGCCCTTCTTCTTGGCGCCGCCCTCGGCCAGCCACTTGCCCATCTCCCAGATGAACTCGCGGCTCGAATAGGGGCGCGGCTCCAGGGCGTTGCAGAGCTGGAAGATGGTCTCGTCGCAGTTCTGGAGCTCTTCCTCGTCGATATAGGTGTCGTAGATCCGGTCGATATAGAGGGCGCGCAGATCGCGGTCGTCGACCGGATCCTGGGGCTTGGACTGATAGTGCTTGAAGCCCAGGGCCTCGAAGAAATCCATGTCCACGATCGAGGCGCCGGTGGAGACCACGCAGTCGATCAGGCCGAACTTCAGCATGTCGCGGTAGATGTGCATGCAGCCGCCGGCGCTGGTGGAGCCGGCGAGCGTCAGCCAAGTGGAGCAGCCCTTGTCTTCCAGGGCCATGGTCAGGATGTCGGCGGCGCGCGCGGTGTCGCGGCTGGTGAAGCTCATCTGCCGCATCGAATCGATGATCGGCCGGGCGTCGTACTGGTCGATGGCCACGTGCTCGACGGTGGTCGAGAGCAATTCGGCCTTGCGGTTGGTGTTCTGAACGTCAGCGTTCATTCTCTTGATCCTTTAGAGTTTGAGCGCCCGTCCATGGAAAAGGAGCCCAGCCGGGACGGAGCGACCGTCTGGACCAACAACACCTGGGCGGCGGGGTTATTTCCGCCGACGCTTCTTCCCGCGCGCCCGTGACAGCTTGACGACGTTGGCGGTGTCGGACTTCGGCATCGGGATCGAACGCCGGGCCAGGCCGTACATGGAGGCCATGGGCGCGTCCTCGCACTCGATGGTCTCGGCGTCGCCGAAGCCATTGAAGCGGGTGTTCATCGCCACGCCATAGGCGCCCAGCATGCCGATCTCGACATAGTCACCCTCGCGGATGTCCTCGGGCAGCCAGAAGGGGCCGGGCATGTGGTCCAGGGAATCGCAGGTGGGACCCCAGAAGCGGTAGGGCTTCAGGGCGCCTTCGACCTCCTGGGCCTCGCCGTCCACGTTGCGGATCAGCTTGACCGGAAAGGGCCACTTGGTGTGCGCCGCGTCGAACAGCGAGCCGTAGGACCCGTCGTTCAGATAGAGCGCGTCGCCCTTGCGCAGCTCGACCTTGGTGAGGATCGAGGAGCCTTCGGCCACCAGGGCCCGGCCAGGTTCGCACCACAGCTCGGTGGTCTCGTGGACCATCATCTCGGCGAAGCCGCGGTCGATGGAGTCCACGTAGTCGGCCAGCGCCGGCGGAACCATGCCCGGATAGACCGAGGGGAAGCCACCGCCCACGTCCACCACGTCGGCGAAGACGCCGGCGCGGACCAGGGCGCGCGAGGCCTGGGTCATGGCCGCCTGGTAGGCGGTGGGACGCATGCACTGGCTGCCGACGTGGAAGGAGACGCCCATCAGGTCCTGGGTCGCCCGACGGGCGGCCAGCAGCAGGGCCGGGGCCTCGAAGGCGTCGACCCCGAACTTTCCCGACAGGGAATAGGCCGCGCCCTCGGCGGCGACCGCCAGGCGCACGATCAGGTTCAGGTCCTTGGCGCCGCCGGTGGCGTCCAGGATCTTGGCCAGCTCTTCGTGCGTATCCAGCGCGAAGGTGCGGACCCCATGATCGAAATAGGCCTGGGAGATGGCCGAGCGGCTCTTGACCGGATGCATGAAGGCCATGCGCGAACCGGGGGCGAACTGGCTCACCAGTTCGATCTCCGGGATCGAGGCCACATCGAACGAGGTCACCCCATTGGCCGCCAGGGTCTCGATGACCCACGGCGAGGGATTCGCTTTGACAGCGTAGAAGACGTCGCCTCGGAAATTTTCCTGGAACCAGCGCGCCGCCACAGCCACCGCGTCAGGTCGCGCTATTGCGACAGGACGTTCCGGGGACCGCTGACGGACCAGGTCCAGGGGCGTATGATACGTGTGCAATTCACGTAACCCCCAACGGATTGTTGAACCTAGCCGGCGTTAGCAGCGCTTTTGAGGACTTCGGGTCCGCCGGAGCGCGGTGAAATAGGGGCATATCACCCCTGTGTAAAGCGGTTTGATTCCGCTGCGGTGAATCGCGCGCAAACCCTGACGGGGCCAAGGCTTGGTGAGGGGCCGCCCCGCAGGGTTTTGTGACAGTCCCGCAGGACCTGAATCGCCCGCCTTGGGGTCATTCCTGCCCCGCCCGCTCCCGCCGCGCGTGACGGCGTTAACGGACGCTAGACCGGACGCGGGCCGGCGTGTCATGAAGTCGTCGCAGCGGTCGGCGATGACGCGTCTCCGCCCCTGCGTGCGCCGACCTTGGAACTTCTGCATTCATGACTGACGCCGCCGTTCTGTCCGTACGGAACGCCTCAAAGAGCTTTGGCCCTCGCAAGGCGCTCGACGGCGTGTCCCTCAGTGTGGCCCGGGGCGAGATGATCGCCCTGATCGGCCCGTCCGGCTCGGGCAAGTCGACCCTGCTGCGCTCCATCAGCGGCCTGCAGACCATCGATCCGGGCGCCGGCGTCATCGAGGCCTTCGGCGGCCCGGTCCAGGCCGGCGGCAAGATCAGCCGCAAGGTCCGCGACACCCGCATCCGCGTCGGCTTCATCTTCCAGCAGTTCAACTTGGTGGGCCGGCTCTCGCTGTTCACCAATGTCGCCCTGGGATCGCTGGGTCGCATCCCCATGCTGCGCGGGACCCTGGGCCTGTGGCCCCGGGAGACCCAGGACGCGGTCATGGCCGCCCTCTCCCGCGTGGGGGTCGCCGACTATGCCGGCCAGCGCGCCAACACGCTCTCTGGCGGCCAGCAGCAGCGCGGCGCCATCGCCCGCGCGCTGGTGCAGAAGGCCAAGATCATCCTGGCCGACGAGCCGGTGGCCTCCCTCGACCCCGTCTCCGCCCGCAAGGTCATGGAACTGCTGACGGACCTGAACGCCGTGGACGGCCTGACCGTGGTCGTCACCCTGCACCAGGTCGACTACGCCCTGCGCTACTGCAAGCGGGTCGTGGCCCTGAAGGCGGGCAAGGTGGTCTATGACGGTCCGATCGACGGTCTGGACCGCGCGCGACTGATCGACATCTACGGCCCCGAATTCGAAGACGCCTTCTGGGAAGGAGCGCCGAAATGATCCGTCGCCACATTCTGACCGGCCTCGCCGTCGCCGTGGCGCTCGCCGCCTGCGGCCAGAAGCCGCCGGAGAAGAAGGGGCCGCCGACCGAGATCACCTTCTCGATCCTCTCGGCCGAGAACCAGGCCTCGATGCAGCCCCTGTGGCAACCCCTGCTGGACGACATGTCCGAGCAGATCGGGGTCAAGGTGAAGCCCTATTTCGCCACCAACTACACCTCCCTGATCGAGGCCATGCGCTTCAACCAGGTCCAGGTCGGCTGGTTCTCCGCCCTGCCGGCCCTGGAGGCCGTGCGGCGGGCTAACGGCGAGGTGCTGGGCCGGGTGGTGGATTCCGGCGGCGCCGATTCCTACACCTCGGTGCTGATCGTGAAGAAGGGCAGCGGCATCACCCTCGATGACGTGCTCAAGTGCGGCAAGCGCTACTCCTTCGGCCTGGGGGACGCCAAGTCGACCTCCGGCACCCTGGCCCCCATGACCTATCTGTTCACGCCGCGCGGCATCGAGCCGGCCACCTGCTTCAAGGGCGTGCGCTCGGCCAGCCATCAGACCAATGTCTTCTCCGTCGCCAACGGCGTGCTGGACGTGGCCACCAACAATTCCGTCGGCCTGGTCTTCGCCGGCCGCGAGAACCCCGAGGTTGCCGCCAAGATCGAGGTGATCTGGAACTCGCCGCCCCTGCCGGAATCCTCCATCGTCGCCCGCAAGGACCTCGACCCGGCCATCCGCGAGAAGATGCGGCAGTTCTTCCTGACCTACGGGACCGGAACCGGTCCGCGCGCCGACAAGCAGCGCGAGGTGCTCAAGGGCTTGGCCTATGGCGGCTTCCGTCCGGCCGACGACACCTATCTCGACCCGATCCGCGAGATGGAGGCCTCCGAGGCCCTGGCCGACGCCAAGCGCGGCGGCGACGCCGCCAAGATCGCCAAGGCCCAGGCCGCCTTCGACGACATCCGCGCCAAGGCCGCCCAGCGCCGCGCCGTCAATCCGGACGTCTGATGACCGCCACCGCCCCGCAAAGCGCCGCCCTGCGGCCGCCGACCCGCTCCCTGGCCCAGCGCGCCCCTGACATCCTGGTCTGGGGCGGGGTCATCGCCTTCCTGGTGATCAGCTTCGGCCCGGTGGAGATCAGCCGCCTGCCGCTGCTGTTCAGCAATTCGGAGAACATGCAGCAGTTCGGCCGCGACCTGCTGCGCCCCGACTTCACCGACTGGAAGCTCTATGTCTCCCAGATGTGGCTGACGGTGCAGATCGCGCTCTGGGGCACCTGCCTGGCGGTGTTCCTGGCCATCCCCTTCGGCCTGGTCTGCGCCCGCAACATCTCCCCGCCCTGGCTGCAGCAGCCCATGCGCCTCTTGATGAATCTGCTGCGCTCGATTCCGGACCTGGTGATCGGCCTGCTGTTCATCGTCGCCGTGGGCCTGGGCCCCTTCGCGGGCGTCATGGCCCTGGCGCTGAACACCGGCGGCGTGCTGGCCAAGCTGTTCTCCGAGGCTGTGGAGTCCATCGACCGGGGCCCGGTCGAGGGGGTGCGTGCCACAGGCGCCACACCCCTGCAGGAAGTCATCTGGGGGGTCATCCCCCAGGTCGCCCCCCTGTGGAGCTCCTACGCCCTCTACCGGTTCGAATCGAATTCGCGCTCGGCGACGGTTCTCGGCCTGATCGGCGCCGGCGGGATCGGCCAGACCCTGTTCGAATCCTTGAATGGATTCAACTATCCCCAGGTTTCGGCCATCGCCATCGTCATCGTCGTGGCGGTGACCCTGATCGACATGCTCAGCCAGACGATCCGCGCTCGCTTGCTGTAGATCGGTCCGCCTACGGATCGATTGTCACAATTCTTGAACCTGATTGTCATCACGCTGACGCCTGAGCGTCACGCAAGCTTCGTCGGAGCGTCATAGGTCCTCGGTAAGCCGCCCCTAGCCTGACAAGGGCACGGGGATAAGCTCCACAAGGATCTGAAGAAATGACGTTCAAGACCTCGCTCTGCGCCGGGGTGGCGCTCAGCGTCGCCATGCTTGCCGCTGGCGCCGCCAACGCCCAGGACACCACGGTCGCCTGGAAGGGCGCCCCGCAATGGACCAACGACACCCTGACCTTCAAGGTCCGCGGTCGCACCTATTTCGACTACATCTATCAGGATGTGGATCGCCAGACGGGCGTCGACTTCGCCGCCAGCAATTCGCGTATCCGCACCGCGCGGATCGGGGTTGAAGGCACGTGGAACGCCAACTGGGCCTACAAGGCCGAAGTGCAGCTGGCCCGCGGCGCCGCCGAGTGGGAGGACCTCATCCTCGAGTACAAGCCGACCGACACCACCTCGATCCTGGTTGGCAACTTCAAGACCGTCTCGCTCGAGAACATCACGTCCTCGCGCTACACGACCTTCATGGAGCGCGGCCCCTACAACGACGTCCTGAACGTCGGCCGGGTCATGAACATCCAGGCGAAGACGAATGGCCAGAACTGGACGGCCGCGATCGCCGCCTCCGGCGACAGCATCAACTCCGCCGATGTGGCGACCAATTCGGCCACCGGTTCGAAGGAAGTGTTCGGCGTCAACGGTCGCTTCACCTTCGCGCCGATCGACCTGGACGAGACCAAGCTGCACCTCGGGGTCTGGGCGCGTTACCGGAATCGCGAAGACCAAGCCAACTTCAACTACGCGGTCCGCAACAACACCGCCTACGGGGCTCAATACGCCTCGACCGGCGCCATTGGCGTTCGCGACACCCAGATCGGGCTGGAAGGCGCTCTGGTCCACAAGAACTTCTCGCTCCAGGGCGAGTACGCGAACATCTCCGTTGATCGGCCCGCCAACGCCGATGCCGATCTGCGCGCCTTCTATGTGTACGGCAGCTGGTTCCCCACCGGCGAGATGCGCCGCTACGAGGCCAACAAGGGCGAATTCAACCGCACCAAGGTCCTCAATCCGGTGACCAGCGGCGGCATGGGCGCGCTTGAGCTCGCCGTGCGCTACGACAATGTCGATCTGACCGATGTGGCCGGGGCCGGTGAGTACTCGGCGGTGACCCTGGGCGCCAACTGGTACCCGCACCCCTACGTCCGGTTCATGGCCAATTACAGCATGGCTCAAAACGACAACCCGGCCGTCGGCGCCGACGTCGACGTCAACACCTTCCAGGTCCGCGCCCAGTTCGACTTCTAAGACATCCCCTGGTCGGGGCGGCCCCTCGGGTCGCCCCGACTCCCCAATCGGAGACATCTCCCGTGAAAATCTCAATGGCTAAGAAAGCCCTCCTGGCCTGCGCCGCGGCGTCGGCGACCCTGGCCTTCGGCGCGCCGGCCTACGCCGCCCGCGACTATGTCTGGGCGGCCGGTTCCTCCACAGTCTTCCCCTTCGCCACCCGCGTGGCCGAGAACTACGCCAAGAAGACCGGCAAGAAGTCCCCCAAGGTCGAGAGCCTGGGCACCGGCGGCGGTATCAAGCTGTTCTGCGGCGGCGTCGGCGACGCCTTCCCCGACATCGCCAACGCCTCGCGCCCGATGAAGAAGTCCGAGTTCGACGCCTGCGCCGCCAAGGGCGTGAAGGACATCGTCCAGATCAAGATCGGCTTCGACGGCATCGTCGTGGCCACCGACAAGGACGGCGCCGACTACAACTTCAAGCGCGAGCACCTCTATCTGGGCCTCTCGGCCAACGTGCTGCGCCAGGGCAAGTTCGTGAAGAACCCCTACCAGACCTGGGACGAGATCGGCGCCGGCCTGCCCGGCAACCGCATCAACGTCTTTGGCCCGCCGCCCACCTCCGGCACCCGCGACGCCTTCGTCGAACTGGCCATCGAGGAAGGCGCGCGCAAGTTCCCCACCGCCGACGAACTGCGCTCCAACAACGAGAAGAAGTTCAAGGAACTGGTGGACCCGCTCCGCAAGGACGGCTGGGTGGACGCTGGTGAGAACGATAACGCCATCGTCGGCACCCTGACCAAGACGCCGGGCGCGCTCGGCGTGTTCGGCTGGTCCTACCTCGAAGAGAACATGGACAGGATCAAGGGCGCCAGCATCAACGGCGTGAAGCCCTCGGCCGGCTCCATCTCCGACGGTTCCTATCCCCTGTCCCGTTCGCTCTACATCTATGTGAAGAAGTCCCACATCGGCGTGACGCAGGGCCTGCAGGACTTCCTCAACGAGTTCGTCTCCGACGCGGCCACCGGCCGGGGCGGCTATCTGCAGAGCCGCGGTCTGATCCCGCTGCCCGCCGGCCAGCACGCCGGCCAGCAGGCCGCCGCCGAGAAGCTTACCCCGATGGCGCGCCCGGCTTCCTGAGCCCCCTCAAGTCGGACAAACCAAGAGCGCCGCGGTCCCTCGGGTCCGCGGCGTTTTCTTTTTTCGCCGCGTCTCGCAACTGTCGCATATTTCGACTACTATCAAACTATGAAACCCAAGCCCGCCATCGCCAGCCTTTCCGCCCTGGCCCACGAAGGCCGCCTGGAAGTCTTTCGCCTGCTGATCAAGGCCGGCGCCGACGGCCTGCCGGCCGGCGAGATCGCGCGCCGCCTCGAGGTGCCCCCCAGCAGCCTCTCGGCCAATCTCAACCTCTTGAGCCACGCGGGCCTCGTCCAGTCGCGACGCGAGGGCCGCTCGATCATCTACACCGCCGACTACGGCGCCATGAGCCGCCTGATCGGCTTCCTGCTGGAGGATTGCTGCGCGGGATCCCCCGAGGTCTGCGCGCCGCTGTCGGTGATCCTCGACCGGGCCGCCTGCTGCGCGTCCGAGGAAGCCGCCACCCTGGAGACCGTCTGATGACCTCCGCCAAGCCGCTCAATGTGCTGTTTCTCTGCACCGGAAACTCGGCCCGCTCGATCCTCGCCGAAGCGATCATGAACCGGGTCGGCGTCGGCAAGTTCAAGGCTTGGTCGGCTGGCTCCATGCCGGCGGGCCAGGTCAATCCCCACGCTCTGGCCCTGCTCGAGAAGCTCAACTATCCAACCGCCGACCTGCGGTCCAAACCCTGGGATGAGTTCTCGCGCGCCACCAATCCCCAGGCCCCGGAACTCGATTTCGTCTTCACCGTCTGTGACAATGCCGCCGGCGAGGTCTGCCCGATCTGGCCGGGCCAGCCGATGAGCGCCCACTGGGGCCTGCCCGACCCGGCGGCCGTGGAGGGAACGGAGGCAGAGAAGGCCATCGCCTTCGCCGACGCCTATCGGATGCTGAACAACCGCATCAACATCTTCGTCAACCTGCCGCTCGCCTCGCTCGACAGCATGTCGCTGCAGAAGCGCCTGAACGAGATCGGCAAGACCCAGGGCGAGCCCAAGCCGGCCTGACGCTTCCGCCTCGCCCGCCCGACAGGAACCCTTCCCTTGACCTCACAACCCCTCGCGCCAGCGCCTGCGCCCATGTCCGCCTTCGAGCGCTTCCTGACGGTCTGGGTGGCCCTGTGCATCGTCGCCGGCGTGGCCCTGGGACATTTCTTCCCCGAGGTCTTCCAGGCGATCGGCGGCGCGGAGGTGGCCCGCGTCAACCTGCCGGTGGCCGGCCTGATCTGGCTGATGATCATCCCCATGCTGATGAAGGTCGACTTCGGCGCCATGCGCCAGGTGGGCCGCCACTGGCGGGGCATCGGCGTCACCCTGTTCATCAACTGGGCGGTGAAGCCCTTCTCCATGGCCGCCCTGGGCGCCCTCTTCATCGGCTACCTGTTCCGCCCCTACCTGCCGGCGAGCGAAATCAATTCCTACATCGCCGGTCTGATCATCCTGGCGGCCGCTCCGTGCACGGCCATGGTCTTCGTCTGGAGCAACCTCACCCGCGGCGAGCCCAACTTCACCCTCAGCCAGGTGGCGCTGAACGACGCCATCATGGTGGTGGCCTTCGCCCCTATCGTGGGCCTGCTGCTGGGCCTCTCGGCCATCGCCGTGCCCTGGGAGACCCTGCTGCTGTCGGTGGGTCTCTATATCGTCGTGCCGGTGATCCTGGCCCAGGCGTTGCGCGCCGCCCTGCTGCGGCGAGGGGGCGAGGCCGGCCTCAAACGGGTGCTCGATCGTGTCGGGCCGGTGTCGCTCACCGCCCTGCTGGCCACCCTGGTGCTGCTGTTCGGCTTCCAGGGGGAGCAGATCATCGCCCAGCCCGCCATCATCGCCATGCTGGCGGTCCCGATCACCATCCAGGTCTATTTCAACTCCGGCCTGGCCTATCTGCTCAATCGGGCCACAGGGGAGGTCCACAGCGTGGCCGGTCCCTCGGCCCTGATCGGCGCCAGCAACTTCTTCGAGCTGGCGGTGGCCGCGGCCATCAGCCTGTTCGGCTTCACCTCCGGCGCGGCCCTGGCCACGGTGGTGGGGGTGCTGATCGAGGTGCCGGTCATGCTCTCGGTGGTGGCTATCGTGAACGCCAGCAAGGGCTGGTACGAAGCCGGTGCGGCGGTGCGCCGGGTGGCGGCCGGGAAGCCCTAGGCCGGTTCCGGTCGCCGGCGGCGCACCCGGGCCAGGCGGCGCAGGCGCCGCCAGAACCGCGTCTTCTCCGGCTCGGGATAGGGCTGCAGGTTGCGCACGAAGTCCTCGGCGCAGGCGCGCCAGGAGAAACCCTCGGCGAAGGCGCGCACCTTCCTGCGGTCCAGCTTCAACGCCTCCAGGCAGGCCTCGCGCAGGCCCTCGGTGGCGCTGCCGGCCAGGACTCCGGCGTCGCTGCCCGGGATGATGTCGATGGGGCCCGGCGCCGGATAGGCCGCCACCGGCGTGCCCGTGGCCATGGCCTCCAGGATCACTAGGCCGAAGGTGTCGGTGAGCGAGGGGAAGACGAAGACGTCGGCGCAGGCGAAGTGGGCCGCCAACTCCTCGCCCATCTTGAAGCCGCGGAACACCACCTCCGGGTACTTGGCCTTCAGCTCCTCGGTCTGGGGACCGTCGCCCACCACGACCTTGGTTCCGGGCAGGTCCAGGCCCAGGAAGGCCTCGATGTTCTTCTCCACCGCCACCCGGCCCACCGACAGGAAGATCGGCCGCGCCAGACCCTCATAGACGTCGGGCTCCCCGGGCGCGCGCGGATGGAAGGCCTCGGTGTCGACCCCGCGGGACCAGGCGGTGATATTGCGGAAGCCGTGGTGCTCCAGCTCGTCGCGCATGGTCGGCGTGGCCACCATCAGCCGGCCCGACGGCTTGTGGAACCACTTCATGTAGGCGTAGCCGGCGGCCAGGGGCAGCGGCAGGCGGGCCGAGACATATTCCGGGAAACGGGTGTGGTAGCTGGTGGTGAAGGGCAGCTTCCACTCCACGCAGATACGCCGCGCCGCCAGGCCCAGGGGCCCCTCGGTGGCGATGTGGATGGCCTCGGGCTCGAAGGCCTTGAAGCGTTCCTGCACCGGTTCGTAGGTGCCGACGGCCACCTTGATCTCGGCATAGGTGGGCAGGGGGAAGGTCTTGAACTGGTCGGGGCTGATCACCTCGACCGTATGGCCCATCTCCCGCATCTCCTTGATGACCCGGGTAAGCGTGCGGACCACCCCGTTCACCTGCGGCTCCCAGGCGTCGGTCACCACCATGATGCGCATGGGCTTGAGGCTGTCGCGCGGGGCGGTGATGGCGTCGCGCACCCGGGCCCGCGAGGGCCGGGGCGGGGTCAGCGCCTGGGTCTGCAGCCAAGCCCAGAAGGCGCCCATCAGGGCTTCGCGGGTGGGGAAGTGGCGATAGACGGTGCGCTCGCCCACCTTGGCCTCGGCGGCGATCTCGGCGAAGCTCAGCTCCTCCAGTCCGCCGGACTCCAGGCGCGTGGCCACCGCCCGCAGGATCTGGTCGTGAGTCTCGGCCTTCTGGCGATCGCGCAAATTGGAGACATAGCGAGTTGGGGGCATCGTCATGACAGTCGCACTGTCATCAGCCGGGCTTCACTGTCAAGAACCGTGTTACGCCGCAACGGGTTCGAGGATCGCTTCATCGACCGTATCGACGGTGCGCGTGATGGCCGACCAGGACCGGATCTTCGCCCACTCCAGGATTTCCAGCCGTCCGTCCGGGTGTTCGACCAGGGCCGAACAGCTCTCCACCCAGTCGCCGTCATTGATATAGACGATCCCGTCGATGTCGCGCATCTCGGCCTTGTGGATGTGGCCGCAGATCACGCCGTCCACCCCGCGCCGGCGAGCCTCGTCGGCCACGGCGGCCTCGAAGTTCTCCACGAACTGCAGGGCGTTCTTCACCCGGGTCTTCAGATAGGCCGACAGGCTCCAGTAGCCGAAGCCGAGGCGCCGCCGGGCGCGATTGAACAGGGTGTTGGCCGACAGCAGGGCCCGGTAGGAATAGTCCCCCAGGATGGCTAGCCAGCGGGCGTGCTGCACCACCCCGTCGAACTCGTCCCCGTGGGTCACCAGGAAGCGCTTGCCGTCGGCGGTTTCGTGGATGGCGTCGCGGGCCACCACCACCCCACCGAAATGGACCCCGGTGAACTCCCGGACCCGGTCGTCATGGTTGCCTGGCACATAGGTGACGTTCACCCCCTTGCGGGCCAGGCGCAGGATCTTCTGCACCACGTCGTTGTGGCTCTGAGGCCAGTGCCAGCCCGTGCGGAGCTTCCAGCCGTCGATGATGTCCCCCACCAGATAGAGGTTATCGCACTCGATGTGCCGGATGAAGTCGAGCAGCAGCTCGGCCTGGCATCCCCTGGTCCCTAGATGGACGTCGGAAATGAACACGGTGCGATAACGCCGGATTCCGAAATCGGCCATCGAGGACCCCCTGGTGAGCAGCCAACGCCTGCCGGTTAGGCTGATTGCATGTCACTCTCATGAAACCGATCGCGCCTCTTTCGAAGCGAGGCCTTTGAGGGTAAGGGATTGGTCAGGCCGACCCTCCCCAGGTCTCCCCAATCAGGTCCCGATGGACGCCCGTACCTATCCTGCGAAGGAGACGCCGAAGTCTCGGCGTACCCGCGCACGCATCCTGGACGCCGCCATGCGGCTGTTCGCCGAGGTCGGCTATCACGCCGCCACCAACGCCATGATCGCGGACGCCGCGAACCTGACTCGGGGCGCGATGCTCTATCACTTCGCCAGTCGCGAAGAACTGGTGGAGGCCGCCGTGGCCTATATCGAGGTGGAGCGGGCCCGGCTGTTCGAGCAGGCCGCCTCTGCGCCTTCCGCCCCCGGCGTCGACGCCTCGGAACACGCCATCGACGCCTATTGGGCCCTGCTGCACGAGGCGCCCTTCGTGGCCTTCGCCGAGTTGGAGACCGCCGCGCGCACCGATCCCATGCTGCGGGTGCGCCTGGCCGCCGCCCAGAGCGCTTTCGACCGGGCCCAGGTGGGCGACCGGTTCCTGGCCCTGGCCCAGGCCGGCGAGGACCCCCGCTTCCAGACCAGCCGCGACCTTGGCCGCTTCCTGCTGGAGGGCCTCGCCAAGGGCGCCATGACCTATGACGAGCCGGCGCGCAAAGAGCGCCTGCTGACGGTGGTCAAGCGGGCCGTGCGCGTGTTGAACCGCAAGGGTGATGTTCAGGAACTCTGGCCCGACTAGAACTGTTCCCGCTTCGAGTGAATCGAAACGGGGCTCTAGAGTCCTGACTTGGTCGCTCTTCCTGATCGCCTGACTTGATCCAAGTCAGGCGGGAAACGCTCTAGGCCAGAGGCTCAGAGGGTCGCGAGCAGACCCACGAAGGCGATGGCTTTCACGGCCAGATACCAGAAGACGGCGTTCAGGCCGAGGAAGCCTGCCACCAGGGCCAGCCTGTAGAGACTGGGACGCCGGGACGCGTGGCCGGGGAAGGCAGTCGCCATCGATGTTTCCTCCGCTGCTGCTTGGTTCGGGGGGTGCAGCTAAGCTTCGTAAGTCGTGCGCCGATTCATCGTGAATGTCCCGGCGACCTAATGTCGCCTATCGAACGTTGGAGCGCGAGAAATGGTTTCATCGCGCCCGCTCCGCCGCGATCCAGCCGTCGATTCGGGTTTCCAGCAGATCCAGGGGCAGGGGGCCGGCCAGCAGGACCGCGTCGTGGAAGCGGCGGATGTCGAAGCGGTCGCCCAGCGCGGCCTGGGCCTTGGCCCGTAGCTGGACGATCTTCATCTCCCCGACCTTGTAAGCCAGGGCCTGTCCTGGCCAGGACACGTAGCGGGCCAGCTCCACCTCGATATTGAGCGGCGACAGGGCGGTGTTGTCGGTGAAGCAGGCCCGGGCCTCGTCCAGGCTCCAGCCCTTCCAGTGGAGACCGGTGTCGGCCACCAGGCGGCAGGCGCGCCACATCTCGTAGGACAGGCGGCCGAACCGCTCATAGGGGTCGCGATAGATTCCCATCTCCCCGCCCAGCTTCTCGGCATAGAGGCCCCAGCCCTCGGTGAAGGCGGTGACGCCGGCCTCGCGCCGGAAGGTGGGCGTGCCCTGGAGTTCCTGGCCCAGCGCGATCTGCAGGTGATGGCCGGGGACCGCCTCATGCAGGGTGAGCGCCGGCAGCTCGTAGAGCGGCCGCTGGTCGAGCTTGGCGGTGTTGACCATGTAGCCGCCGGCCCTGCCCTGGGCCGGGCTGCCGGTGAAGTAGCGGCCGGTGGTGTAGTTGGCCTCGATGTCCTCGGGCACCGGCCGCACGCCATAGGTCAGGCGCGGCAGGGTGGCGAACCAGCCCGGCAGCTTGTCGTCGATTCGCTTGGCGATCCGCGAGGCCTTCTCCAGCAGGTCCTCCCGCGACGCAGCGTAGAACCGCGGATCGGACCGCAGCATGGCCAGGAAGGCCTTGAAGTCCCCCTTGAAGCCGGTCTCCGCGATCACCCCGCCCATCTCCGCCCGGATCCGCGCCACCTCCGCCAGTCCCGCTGCGTGGATCTCGTCGGGGGTCATCTTGGTCGTGGTGTGGTCGGCTGCCAGCCAGCGGTAGTAGCGTTCCCCGTCGGGCAGGCTGCGGGCCGCCAGGGATTTGCGGCTGGCGGGCAGGTATTCTTTTTCTAGGAAGGCGACGAAGTCGCGCTGGGCGGGGCGGACCTTGTCGCGCACCACCGCCAGAGCCTGGGCCCGGAGGGCCGCCTGCTCGGCGGCGGGGATCGCCGGCGGCAGGTCGCGGAACGGGGTCAGCAGGACGTCGCCCTCCACCGGGGCGGCGACCATCTCCCGGGCGCGGGCCAGGACCTGGTCATTGGTCCCGCGCGGCTGGGTGAAGCCGGTCTTCACCCCGCGCCGGGCGTTGGCGATGCTCGCGGCGTAGTAGGCCGGAATGGCGTTCAGCCGGTCGAGCCAGGCCCTGGCGTCGGCCCCTGAGCGGATCGGCGTGGTGGCCGCCAGATAGCCCAGGGTCTGGTGGAATCCGCCGTCCGAATTGAACGGCATGCGGGCCTCGTCGAAGGCGAGACCCTGCAGCTGCCGGTCCAGGGTCCAGGCCAGGAAGGCGCGATTCAGCCGCGCCTCGGTCGAGAGGCCGGCGGCGTCGATGCCCGCCAGCCGCGCCTGGAAGGCCTTCAGCGCCTTGGCCCGGGCCGCGTCGGCGGCCGGGGTCACGTCGGGCAGGCGCGACAGGGCCGCGCGATCCCCCTGACCGCCGGCGGTGATGGGATCGTCGGCCAGCGCATAGGCCTCGTAGTCGGCCACCAGGGCCTCCAGCGGCCGGTCATCGGCCAATGCCGGCCCCGCGAACAGCAGGACCACCAGGGCGAACAGGGCGTGGCGCATGGGGGGCATCCTTCGAGCGAGGCGCCAAGCTGGCGCCGGGGCGGGTCCCTGCCAAGCCCTTGCGGCCCGCCGCCGGGGCGCCCCATGCTCGCCCCGCTGCTGACGCGAGGGGGGACGGCTCATGAGCTTCATCACACGCCGCAAGGCGATCGAGCCGCACGTCCACGCCGAGGGCGAGCACCGGCTGAAGGCCACCCTGAGCTGGCCCCACCTGATGGCTCTGGGCATCGGCGCCATCATCGGCACCGGGATCTACACCCTGACCGGCGTGGCGGCGGGCCTTGCGGGGCCGGCGGTGATCCTGTCCTTCGCCGTGGCCGGCGCGGTCTGCGCCTGCGCGGCCCTCTGCTACGCCGAGATGGCCAGCCTGATGCCCCACGCGGGCAGCGCCTATTCCTATACCTACGCCACCCTGGGCGAGCTGGTGGCCTGGGTGATCGGCTGGAGCCTGATCCTCGAATACACCCTGGTCTGCAGCGCGGTGTCGGTGGGCTGGTCGGGCTATGCCTCCGGCCTCATCGAACAGGCCCACTGGGCCGTGCCCAAGGCCCTGCTGGCCGGACCCGAGGCGGGCGGCCTGGTCAACCTGCCGGCGGTCTTCATCGCGTTGGCCGTCACCGGCATGCTGCTGGTGGGCACCCGCGAGAGCGCCACGGTGAATTTCATCCTGGTCTGCGTGAAGCTCGTGGCCCTGGCCGGCTTCGTGGCCCTGACCCTGCCCCACTTCGACGCCAGCCACTTCACCCCCTTCGCCCCCTTCGGCTTCGGGGCCCACGAGGCGGACGGCGCCAAGTACGGGATGATGGGCGCCGCGGCGATCATCTTCTTCGCCTTCTATGGCTTCGACGCCATCTCCACGGCGGCGGAGGAGGCCAAGAACCCCAGCCGCGACCTGACCATCGGCATCGTCGGCTCGATGCTGATCTGCACCCTGATCTACATGGTGGTGGCCGCCTGCGCGCTGGGCGCCTCGCCCTACGATGTCTTCTCCAAGGATCCCGCCCCGCTCGCCTTCGTGCTGAAGCAGCTGGGCCAGCCGCAGGCCGCCGCCTGGGTGGCCGGCGCCGCGGTGATCGCCATGCCGACGGTGATCATGGTCTTCATGTTTGGCCAGAGCCGGGTCTTCTTCGCCATGGCCAGGGACGGCCTGCTGCCCTGCTGGCTGGCGGCCGTCACTCCGCGCGGGGTGCCCAGCCGCGTCACCATCCTGACCGGAGTGATCGCCGCAGTGATCGCCGGCGCCATGCCCCTGTCGGAGATCGCCGCCCTGGCCAATGCCGGGACGCTCGCGGCCTTCATCGCCACCACCCTCGCGGTCCTGGCCCTGCGGCGCTCGGCCCCCGACCTGCCGCGCGCCTTCAAGACGCCGCTGGTCTGGGTGATCGGCCCCGCCGGGGTGCTGGGCTGCGTCTATCTGTTCACCAGCCTGTCGGCCAAGACGATGATCTTCTTCGCCGTCTGGAACGTCGTCGGTGTGGCGGTCTACCTGGCCTACGGCCGCGCCCGCAGCCGGCTGGCCTAGAGCCTGTCCGTTTCAGATGGACTCATCCGAAACGGATGAACAGGCTCGTCGTCTTAATGTTTGGAGCGTGACGGGCGCCTGAACCGGTATCCACTTCAGGCTGTCACGCTCTAGCTATTCCGCCGGTTCCTCGGAGCCCCGCGGTCGTTCGGCCAGCTCGCGCAGGTAGCGGCCGTACTCGCTCTTGGCCTGGATGCGGCCCAGCTCGGCGAGCTGGGCGTTGTCGATCCAGCCTTGGCGGAAGGCGATCTCCTCGATGCAGCCGATCCGCAGCCCCTGCCGTTGCTCGAAGGTGCGGATCAGTTCGCCCGCCTGGATCAGGCTGTCGTGGGTGCCGGCGTCCTCCCAGGCGAAGCCGCGGCCCAGCAGCTCGACGTGCAGGTCGCCTTCCTCCAGGTAGATCTGGTTCAGGGCGGTGATCTCCAGCTCCCCGCGGGCTGAGCGCTCCAGGGTCTTGGCGAAGGTCGAGGCGCGGCTGTCATAGAAATAGAGGCCGGTGACCGCGTAGTTGGACTTCGGATGGGCAGGTTTCTCCTCGATGCCCAAGGCCCGGCCGTCGGCGCCCAGCTCCACCACGCCGTAGCGCTCCGGGTCCTGCACCGTGTAGCCGAACACCGTGGCGCCGCGGGTCCGGGCGTCGGCCGAGCGCAGCATCTGGCTGAAGTTCTGGCCGAAGAAGATGTTGTCGCCCAGGATCATCACGCTGGGCTCGCCGCCCACGAAGTCCTCGCCCAGGATATAGGCCTCGGCCAGGCCGCCGGGCGTCGGCTGGACGATGTATTCGAACCGCACCCCCAGTTGCGAGCCGTCCCCCAGCAGACGCTTGAAGCCCGACTGGTCCTCCGGCGTGGTGATGATCAGGATCTCGCGCACCCCGGCCAGCAGCAGGACCGACAGCGGATAATAGATCATTGGCTTGTCGTAGACCGGCAGCAGTTGCTTGGAGACCGCGAGCGTCAGGGGGTGCAGGCGCGTGCCCGAGCCGCCGGCCAGGATGATGCCGCGCCTCATGCGTTCACCGCGGCCAGGTTCAGGTCTTCGATGGTGTCCTCCAGCGCCTCGCGCCACGGGCGCAGCGTCAGACCAAAGACGCCGCGAAGCTTCGCCGTGTCCAGTTCGCAATTGAGCGCGCGGCGGGCCGGCGTCGGAAAGGCGCTGGTGGGCACCGGTTGCATGCCGGGCGCGGCGCGGTCGGGCCAGGCCAGTTCGAAGATCGCCTGAGCCATCTGGTAGCGTGTGGCGACCCCGTCATTGACCAGGTGCAGCAGCCCCCATTCGGGGGCGTCGGCGGGCAGGCGCGACAGGCGTTGGGCCTGGCTGAGCATGAAGCCCGCCACGTCGCCGCTGGCGGTGGGGCAGGCGCGCTGGTCGTCCACCACCCTCAGCAGGGGCTGGGTGGCGCCCAGCTTCAGCATCATCTGCAGGAAGTTCTGCCCGAAGGCCGAGAACAGCCAGGAGACCCGGGCCACCAGGGCGCGGTCGCAGTTTTCCAGCACCGCCCGCTCGCCGGCCAGCTTGGAGGCGCCGTAGACGTGCAGGGGGTTGGTGGCGTCGGTCTCGACATAGGCGCCGGCCTTCTCGCCGTCGAACACCATGTCGGTGGAGATGTGGATCAGGGGCACGCCGCGGGCCTGGCAGGCCCGGGCCATGGCCTCGGGAGCCCGCGCGTTCACCGCATGGGCCAGGTCCGGCTCGCTCTGCGCCTTGTCGACGGCCGCATAGGCCGTGGCGTTGAACACCAGGTCGACGTCCGGCGCCTCGCCGATGGCGCGGGCCACGGCCTCGGCGTCGGTGACATCCACCTCAGCGCGGGACAGCGCCCTGATCGCCACCCCGCCGCTTGAACGGAGCATCATCTCCCGGGCGAGCTGCCCGGTGGCGCCGAACTGCAGGATCGTCGTGGTCATGCCGGGGCGAGGCCCAGGCGCTCGGACTGGAAGCCGCGCTCGCGGATGGCCTCCCACCAGGCGCGATTCTCGACGTACCAGCGGACGGTGTCCTCCAGGCCGGCGGCCAGATCGGTCTTGGGCGCCCAGCCCAGCTCGTTGGCCAGCTTGCTGGCGTCGATGGAGTAGCGGAAGTCGTGACCCGGACGGTCGGCCACGAAGGTGATCCGCTCGGCGTGCGGCACATTGGCCGGCGCCAGCTTGTCCAGGTGGGCGCAGAGGATCTTGATGACCTCGATATTGCGCAGGTTGGAGTCGCCGCCCACGCAATAGGTCTCCCCCAGCCGGCCCTTCTGCAGGACGGTCAGCAGGGCGTCGGCGTGGTCGTCCACGTGCAGCCAGTCGCGCACCTGGCGGCCGTCCCCATAGACGGGGATGGTCTTGCCCTCCATGGCGCGCAGCACGACGGTGGGGATCAGCTTCTCGGGAAACTGGAAGGGGCCGTAGTTGTTGGCGCAGTTGGTGATCACCACCGGCAGGCCGAAGGTCCGGTTCCAGGCCCGCACCAGATGGTCGGCGCCGGCCTTGCTGGCCGAATAGGGCGAGTTGGGATCGTAGGGGGTGTCCTCGGTGAAGGCTCCGTCCTCGCCCAGTGCTCCGAACACCTCGTCGGTGGAGACGTGGTGGAAGCGGAAGGTCGCCTTCCTCTCGGGCTCCAGGCTGTTCCAGTAGGCCCGCGCGGCCTCCAGCAGGACCGCGGTGCCCAGGACATTGGTGCGCACGAAGTCCAGGGGACCGTCGATGGCCCGGTCGTTGTGGCTCTCGGCGGCCAGGTGCATCACCGCGTCGGGCTGGCGCCTGGCGAAGATGGCCTGGACGGCGGCGGCGTCGCAGATGTCGGCCTGCTCGAAGGCGTAGAGCGGCGAGGCCGAGACCTCGGCGACATTCTCCAGATTGGCCGAGTAGGCCAGGACGTCGAGGTTCACCACCTCATGGCCGTCCGCCACGGCCCGTCTCACGACCGCCGACCCGATGAACCCGGCGCCGCCCGTAACAAGGATTTTCATGGAGTCTTTCGTAAGCGATGGCGGCGGTCTTGCCACGTCAATTCCCGCAGGACGTGCCTCTAACAGGAGATCGCCTTCGGCTCAAATCGCGCGATGCGTGACGCTTTTTCGCAAGGGCCGTGCTTGAGGCGATGGGACGGGGCGCCTACAGTCTGCCTACTCGCCCCTCGCATTTTCGGGGATGTCGCCGCGCCCCCGCATTTTCGGGGACCAGTCGCAGGCGGGCGGCGCCTGTCGCGCCTTGGGGATGGCTGTGGTTTCAAGTTCAAGCGACGGGCCTGTTGGGGCCTCCACCGGCGGGCGCGGCGCAGGTCCTCCCCCAGGCGGCAGACGCTTCGGACCCGGCGGCGGCCAGGACCTGACCACCGGTCCTATCGGCAAGACCCTGATCATGTTCGCCCTGCCGGTGATGGGCTCCAACATCCTGCAGTCCCTGAACGGCTCGGCCAACGCCATCTGGGTGAGCCACGTCCTGGGGGAGGCGGCGCTGACGGCCACCTCCAACGCCAACATCATCCTGTTCCTGATGCTGGGCGCCGCCTTCGGGGTCAGCATGTCGGCCAACCTGCTGATCGGCCAGTCGATCGGGGCGGGCGACCGGGCCATGGTCAAGCGGGTGATCGGCACCGCCACCACCTTCTTCATCGCCCTTTCGGTCTCGGTGGGGGCGGGGGGCTGGCTGCTGACGCCCACCATCCTGCGCGCCATGGGCACGCCGCCGGACGCCGTGGGGGACGCCATCACCTATCTGCGGGTGATCTTCCTGGCCATGCCGTTCATGTACTTCTTCTCCTTCGTCATGATGGCGCAGCGGGGGACGGGGGATTCCAAGACCCCCTTCTACTTCTCGCTGTTCGCGGTGGGGATGGACGTCATCCTCAACCCCCTGCTGATCACCGGCTTCGGCCCCGCCCCGCGCATGGGTATCGCCGGCTCAGCCATGGCCACCCTCACCAGCCAGACCATCACGCTCGCCGCCATGCTGGTCTATCTCTACCGGACCAAGTCGATCCTGGTGCTGCGCCGCGACGAGTGGAGGCTGCTCAAACCGGAGTGGGAGATTCTCAAGACCATCGCGGTCAAGGGCATGCCCATGGCCTTCCAGATGCTGGTGATCTCCGGGGCGGCGGTGCTGATGATCAGCATGGTCAACACCTACGGCTCCCACACCGCGGCGGCCTATGGCGCGGCGACCCAGCTCTGGACCTATGTGCAGATGCCGGCCATGGCGCTGGGCGCGGCGGTCTCCTCGATGGCCGCCCAGAACGTCGGCGCGGGCCGGATGGACCGGGTCGACAAGATCGCCGGGATCGGCTCGCTCTACGCCGCCCTGCTCAGCGCGGGGCCCGTGGCGGCGATCTATCTGGTCGAGCCGATCATCCTGCATCTCTTCCTGCCGGCCGGCAGCCCGTCCCACGCCATCGCCATGCACATCAACGCCTATGCGCTGTGGGGCTTCATCCCGTTCGGGGTGTCCTTCATCCTGTCGGGGATCGTGCGGGCCACCGGCTCGGTCTGGCCGCCGCTGTTTGCGATGATCATCTCGCTGTGGGTGGTGCGGGTGCCCTTCGCCAAGCTGCTGATGCCCTATATCGGCGCCGACGCCATCTGGTGGAGCTTCCCGCTCGGCAGCGTCGTCTCCTGCATCCTGGCCGCGGCCTGGTTCCGCTGGGGCCCGTGGCGCAAGGCCCGCCTGATGAAGTTCACCCCGCACGGGGACGCGCCGGACACCGGCATGAGCCCTCCCGGCGGCCTGGAGGAGAGCGAGGCCGCCGAGGTGGTGGCCGAGGCCGGCCAGCCGGAAGTTACGGCTCCACCAGGGCCGAATAGACCAAGGTCCGAAGCTCCCGCCGAATAGGATAGGTGGAGGACGGCAGGACCTGGGTCATGAACACCACCTGGATATCCTCCACCGGATCGACCCAGAAGGCGGTCGAGGCCGCCCCGCCCCAATAGTACTCGCCCGGACTGGAGGTCAGCATGGCCTTCACCGGGTCGAAGGTGACGGCGAAGCCGAGGCCGAAGCCCACCCCGGCGTTGGTGGCCTCCGAGAATAGGGACCGCGAGAGGTCCGTCAGGTCCTGGCCGCCGGGCAGGTGGTTCGAGGCCATCAGTTTCAGGGTCTTGGGGGCGATCAGCCTCTGGCCGTCCAGCGCCCCGCCGTTCGCCAGCATCTTGCAGAAGGCCATGTAGTCCTTGGCCGTCGAGACCAGGCCGCCGCCTCCGGAGTGGAAGTCGGGCGCCTGCAGGTAGGGGCTGGTCTCCGGATCGTCCTGCAGGGTGAGGCCGCCGGAGGGCGTGGCGTTGTAGCAGGCGGCGAAGCGGGGACGCTGATCCTCACGGACCTGGAAGCCGGTGTCGATCATCTTCAGCGGATCGAAGATGCGGCCCTGCAGGAAGCTCTGGAACGGCATGCCGGAGATCCGCTCCACCAGCACCCCCAGGACGTCGGTGGAGACCGAGTAGTTCCAGGCCTCGCCCGGTGAGAACTCCAGGGGCAGCTTGGCCAACTCGCCGACGAAGCCGTCCATGTTCAGGCCGGTGGGGCCGCCGATCTGGAGCTTGCGGTAGGCGGCGTCGACATTGCCTCGGTTCTGGAAGCCGTAGGTCAGGCCCGAGGTGTGGCGCAGCAGGTCGATCATCTGCATCGGCCGGGACGGCGGCGTGGTCATGTACGGACCGGTCCCGGCGGCGAAGACCCCGAGGTGCTTCCACTCCGGGATGAAGCGGGTCACCGGATCGTCCAGGGCCACCAGCCCCTCCTCCACCAGCATCATGAAGGCCAGGCTCGTGATGGGCTTGGTCATGGAATAGATGCGGAAGAGGGTGTCGGTGGCGACGGCCCTGCCGCGCTCCAGGTCGGCCTGGCCCAGCAGGGTCTCGTGGACCAGCTCGCCGCGGCGGACGATCTGGACCTGGGCGCAGGGGATGCGGCCCGGCTCGACATAGCGGCCGGCCAGGAAGCGATCGAGCTTGCCGAGGCGCTCGCTGGAGAAGCCGAATTTCTCGGGCCGGGTCATGGGGCGGATCCTTGGTGAGGGTGGGCCCGCCCACCGTGCCCGGAGCCGGCGGTCGGTTTCAACAGCAAGTTCGGCCGCCCGGCGTCCGGCCAGGAGGGCGGGGCGAAGAATTTCCCGGAAATGCGCAACAGGCGCCGTTGCGTAACTCGAACAGGCGTTTGATAATGCCGACATGACCGGCGGCCTAAGGGCCTGTCCGGTCGCGGAATTTTACGTCGGCGTCGCTCTACGCCATACCGGTTTTAGGAAAAATTGGCCGCAACCCGCGGCGACATGGGAGGCCATAGATGGCTTGGGATTTTGAGACCGACCCGGAGTTCCAGAAGAAGCTGGACTGGATCGAGGACTTCATGCGCGAGGAGGTCGAGCCCTTGAGCCATCTGGGCATGGCCGTCCATGGTCCGCTCGGCCGCGAGAAGTTCATCAAGCCGCTGCAACAGAAGGTGAAGGATCAGGGCCTGTGGGCCTGCCACCTGGGTCCCGAACTGGGCGGCCAGGGCTTTGGCCAGCTGAAGCTCGGCCTGATGAACGAGAAGCTCGGCCGCAACGGCCTGGCTCCCACCGTCTTCGGCTGCCAGGCGCCCGACACCGGCAACGCCGAGATCATCGCCCACTACGGCACCGAGAAGCAGAAGGAGCAGTATCTCTGGCCGCTGCTCAACGGCGACATCCGCTCGGCCTTCTCGATGTCCGAGCCCACCGGCGGCTCCGACCCGCTCACCTTCAAGACCCGCGCGGTTCTCGACGGCAATGAGTGGGTGATCAACGGTGAGAAGTGGTTCTCCACCAACGCCCGCTATTCCAAGGTTCTGGTGCTCTATGCGATCACCGATCCGGACGCCAAGGACCCCTACCGCCGCACCTCGATCTTCCTGGTGCCCACCGACACGCCTGGCGTGGAGATCATCCGCAACGTGGCGGTCGGCGGCGGCGGCGAGATCGGCGGCGGGACCGAGGGCTATGTCCGCTACAACAATGTGCGGGTGCCCTATGACGCCCTGCTGGGGGACCGCGGCGCGGCCTTCGTCATCGCCCAGGTCCGCCTGGGCGGCGGCCGGGTCCACCACGCCATGCGCACGGTCGGCTCCTGCAAGCACGCCCTGGACCTAATGTGCCAGCGCGCGGCCTCGCGGAATACCCGCGACGGCAAGCTGGCCGATCTGCAGATGGTGCAGGCCGACATCGCCGACAGCTGGATCGCGCTCGAGTCCTTCCGCCTGCTGGTGCTGCGCACCGCCTGGCTGATCGACAAGCACAAGGACTACAACCTGGTGCGCAAGGACATCGCGGCCATCAAGGTCATGATGCCCAAGGTCTATAACGACATCGCCACCAAGGCCGCCCACCTGCACGGCGCGCTCGGGGTCTCCAACGAGATGCCCTTCATGCACATGGTCACCAGCTCGCTGGTCATGGGCATCGCCGACGGTCCCACCGAGGTGCACAAGGTGACCTTGGCCAAGCAGGTCATGAAGGACTACCAGCCCGACAACGACCTGTTCCCCAAGTACCACATCCCGCGCCTGCGCGAGGAAGCCCACGAGAAGTACGCCGACGAGCTGTCGGACCTAAAGAAGGACTACGAGAAGCTGCGCGGCGCCCGGGAGACCGAGAAGGCTTAAGCCGACTTCGATCCAGGCCCTTTCCGGTTCCGGAAAGGCGCGACAATGTGGGGGCGGCTCCTTTGCGGGAGCCGCCCTTTGCATGCCCCGACATTTCCAGCGTCTCCATATTTCGACGAGATTTGCATGACCGACGTCCAGACCCCCTCCCAGGCGAGCTCCGCGGCCCCGACGTGGCCGGTGATGAGCATCAGCCAGGCCCATGCGCGGCTGACGGCGCCCGGCCAGCGGTTCGAGATGGAGGAGAAGACGATCCGCGGGGTGGAGACCCGGGTCTGGAAGAACGCCCCACCGACACTGCGCGACGTCTTCCTCAACGGCCGCGGCTTCCCCGAGCGGGAGTTCCTGATCAACGACGATGAACGGGTGAGCTATGAGGCCTTCGCCCGCGCCACCCTGACCCTGGCCCACCGGCTGCAGGCCGACGGGGTGAAGAAGGGCGACCGGGTGGCGGTGATCATGCGCAACCTGCCCGAATGGCCCGTCACCTTCTGGGCCGGGATCCTCGTGGGCGCCATCGTCACCCCCCTGAACGCCTGGTGGACGGGCGCCGAGCTGGAGTACGGCCTGGCCGATTCCGGGACCAAGGTGGCCTTCGTCGACGACGAGCGGCTGGAGCGCCTGGCCGACCATCTGAAGGCCCTGCCGGACCTGGAGCGGGTCTATGTCAGCCGCCTGCACGAGGCCCGCGGCGACGGGCGGGTCAAGCGGCTGGAGGACGTCATCGGCAAGCCCAACGACTGGCAGGCCCTCGCCGACAGCCCGCTGCCGGAGGTGGAGATCGGGCCCGAGGACGACGCCACCATCCTCTACACCTCCGGCACCACCGGGAAGCCGAAGGGGGCGCTGGGCTCCCACCGCAACATGACGTCGAACATCATGGCCAGCGGCATCTCGGCCTCGCGCAACTTCCTGCGCGCCGGCCAGCCCCTGCCCGAGAGCGATCCCCACAAGCTGCCCCAGCGCTGCACGCTGCTGGTGGTGCCGATGTTCCACGCCACGGGCCTGTCGGCGAATCTCAGCCCCAGCATGAACGCCGGCGGCAAGATCGTGATGATGCGCCGCTGGGAGCCAGAGGCGGCCATGCGGCTGATCGAGCGCGAGCGGGTCAGCTCCACCGGCGGGGTCCCCACCATCGCCTGGCAGCTGATCGAGCACCCGGCGCGGGCCAAGTACGACCTGTCGTCCCTGGTGGCGGTCTCCTACGGCGGGGCGCCCTCTGCGCCGGAACTGGTGCGCAAGATCGTCGAGGTCTTCCCGGCCTCCCAGCCCGGCAACGGCTGGGGCATGACCGAGACCACCGCCACCTTCACCAGCCACCTGGGCAGGGACTATGAGGCCCGCCCCGACTCCGCCGGGCCCGCCGCCCCGGTGGGCGAGATGCAGATTCGCGACCCGGCCGACGGAGTGAGCATCCTGGCCCCCGGCGCGGTGGGGGAGCTCTGGGTCAAGGGTCCGCAGGTGGTGAAGCTCTACTGGAACAAGCCGCAGGCCACGGCCGAGACCTTCGTCGACGGCTGGCTGCGCACGGGCGACCTGGCGCGGGTGGACGAGGAGGGCTTCCTGTTCATCGTCGACCGGGCCAAGGACATGCTGATCCGGGGCGGTGAAAACATCTTCTGTGTCGAAGTCGAGAATGTTTTGTATGACCATCCCGACGTCATGGACGCGGCCCTGGTCGGCGTTCCGCACAAGACGCTCGGTGAGGAACCGGCGGCCGTGGTGCATCTGAAGCCCGGGGGCGCGGCGACCCAAGCCGACCTCCAGGCCTGGGTGCGCGAACGGCTGGCGGCGTTCAAGGTCCCGGTCAAGGTCGCCTTCTGGCCCGAAACCCTGCCCCGCAACGCCAACGGCAAGATTCTCAAGACCGAGCTGAAGAAGGTGTTCGAGGAGTAGGCATGAGTTCATTGGCGCGAAAGCCGCTGATCGTCGGGATCGGCGGCACCGTCCGCACCGGATCCTCCACCGAGAAGGCGCTAGCCGTGGCGCTGCGGGCGGTGGAGGCGGCGGGGGGCGAGACGCGCCTGCTGGGCGGGGAGTTCTTGGCCAGCCTGCCGATCTACAATCCCCAGCCGGGCGGCCCCACGGACGAACAGAGGGTGCTCACCGAGGCGGTTCGCGTCGCCGACGGGGTGATCGTGGCCAGCCCCGGCTATCACGGCTCGATCTCCGGGGTGATCAAGAACGCCCTGGACACCCTGGAGGGCCTGCGCGATGACGCCCGGCCCTACTTCACCGACCGCGCCGTGGGCTGCATCATCACCGCCGACGGCTGGCAGGCCGCCGGGACGACATTGACCACGCTGCGATCGATCATACATGCCCTGAGGGGCTGGCCGACGCCGTTCGGCGCGGCCCTGAACGCGAACGCCGGTTCCTTCGACGCCGAAGGAGCCTGTGTGGACCCGAAGGACGCCTGGCAACTCGCCATGGTGGGAAATCAGGTCCTGGAGTTCGCCAAGCTGAGAGCCGCCCGATGAAACGCCCCTATCTCGTCCAACCTGGATCCTCCGCCTCCGACAACGGTGGCGGCGGCGAACAAGCCCACGAGTCGGCGATCTCGCCGATCGAGGACATCATCGAGGACGCCCGCAACGGCCGCCCCTACATCCTGGTGGACGCCGAGGACCGGGAGAACGAGGGCGACGTCATCATCCCGGCCCAATTCGCCACGCCCGACCAGATCAACTTCATGGCCAAGCACGCGCGGGGCCTGATCTGCCTGTCCATCACCGCCGAACGCGCCCGCCAGCTGCGCCTGCCCCCCATGGCGGCGGAGAACCGCGAGGGCATGGGCACCGCCTTCACGGTCTCCATCGAGGCTGGCGAGGGGGTCACCACCGGCATCTCGGCCCATGACCGCGCCCATACCGTGGCCGTCGCCATCGATCCCACCAAGGGCGTCGACGACATCGTGTCGCCAGGCCACGTCTTCCCGCTGGTGGCCCGCGACGGCGGGGTGCTGGTCCGCGCCGGTCACACCGAGGCGGCCGTGGACATCTCCCGCATGGCGGGCCTGAACCCGGCCGGGGTGATCTGCGAGATCATGAAGGACGACGGGTCGATGGCGCGTTTGCCCGATCTTGTGGGCTTTGCTCAACTGCACGGCCTGAAGATCGGCACCATCGCCGACCTGATCGCCTATCGCCGGCGCACCGAGCGTCAGGTGGAGCGGGTTCTGGAGACGCCCTTCGACTCAGCCTTTGGCGGCCGCTTCCGGATGGTGATCTACCGCAACATCCTGGACGGCACCGAGCACGTGGTCCTGACCAAGGGCAAGATCGACCCGGACAGGCCGACCCTGGTGCGCATGCACCGCGTGGACTTCGCCGCCGACATGCTGGGCCACACGGAGGCGCGTCGGGACTATGTGCCCCGCGCCCTGCAGACCATCGCCGACTATGACGGGGCCGGCGTGGCGGTGTTCATCCGCGACTCCAATCCGGCGTGGCTGTCGGAGCGCTACGGCGCCGAGCCCGGGACCGATCATGGGGCCAATGTGCTGCGCGACTATGGCGTGGGCGCCCAGATCCTGCTGGATCTCGGGGTGCGCGACATGACCCTGCTGTCCAATTCCTCCACCGTCCTGCCGGGTTCGGGGGGCTATGGCCTGCGCATCGTGGGGCGTACGCCGCTGAGCTAGAGCGTGACAGCCTGAAGTGGATGCCGGTTCAGGCGCCCGTCACGCTCTAAACATACAAAGACCGAGCCTGTTTATCCGTTTCAGAAGAGTCCATCTGAAACGGTCAGGGTCTAGGCGGCGACGCCCTGGGCGGCGCTTTCGCCGGTCCAGGCGTCGGGCTGGGCGCGAAGCCGCCAGTGGCCTCGCTCTAGGGCCACGGCGCCGCTCTCGGCCAGGCTCCGCAGTTCCTCGACCACGCGGGATTCCTGGAAGCTGCGGTTCCAGCGCCGCTCCAGGGACTCCATGATCTCGCCGGTGTCGGCGCCCTCGTCGTGGGCGCGCAGGGCCGCCAGGACCATGTCGTTCAGGCTGCGCTTGATCCGGCCGCGGGGCAGGCCGGTCTTGCGCGCCCGCTCGGTCTTGGGCGCCGGGACGGGGGCGTCCTCCTCGGCCAGCAGCGGCGCGCCGTCGAGGGCGGCCAGCGCGATATTGACCGCGCGCAACTCCTCCTCGAAGGGCGCGGCGGCCTTGGCGCGCGCGGCCAACATCTGTTCCTGTACTTCGGCCCGGTGCTGCAAGAGCAGTTTGCGGATAGCGTTCATCGGTTGTTTTCGGCGCGCCCGGGGGGGCTTAGCGGCGCGGCGCCTTGGTTGAAAGGTTTGCGACAGATCGTCTCAGGTAGATGTCGTTTTATGCCCCCGAAATCTTTCTGAAAGCGTACTTTTTCGACCCGATTTGGGGTTTTTATAGTTAATGTGTCTTAATTTTTTGGCTCAATATTTGTCCATTGCGCGGGCGAGGTGTGTGTCCCAGAGGCCTGAGCGAATATCAACCCTTTGAATCTTCTGCCAAAAGCGAGGCGGACAAGGCCGGGTGTGTTCCTCTCTAGAGCCGAGCGGAGGGCGGGAGGCCAAGACGTCCTCCACCGCCAGAACGAGTGGGGAGGTTAAATTCCCCAGGGACGGGATTTGAGCCCTCGGCCGCGTCGTCGCCGAGGATTGGCGGCGCGCCTCCATGATCATGCCGGCTTGGCCAAGCATCTCTGGAACGCGCGCCTCCCAGACTTCCCGATCTTGAAAGATCTCACCGCCACCCAAGCTCGCGATTGTCGTTTTCTTGGGCGCGGAACGGGCCTATATGACGCCGGCTACTTATGCACCGCCCGGCCGAAAGGCCGGGCGCCGTCATTTTCGGAGTCCGTCATGACCGACATTCTGATGCCGAAGGCGACCGCCGTCTGGCTGGTCGACAACACCTCGCTCACCTTCGAACAGATCGCCGATTTCTGCGGCCTCCACCCGCTGGAAGTGAAGGGCATCGCCGACGGCGAGGTGGCGCGCGACATTCGCGGCGCCGACCCGATCGCCAATGGCCAGCTGTCCCGCGAACAGCTCGACGCCGCCCAGGCCAGCGACAAGTATCGCATGGTCGCCCAGAAGAGCCGCCACGCCGAACTGCTGAAACCGGTGAAGAAGGCCCCGCGCTACACCCCGGTGTCGCGTCGCCAGGATCGCCCGGACGCCATCGCCTGGTTCATCCGCAACCACCCCGAGGTGGCCGACAGCCAGATCGCCCGCCTGCTGGGGACCACCAAGGCCACCATCGACCAGGTGCGCAACCGCCAGCACTGGAACGCCGCCAACATCAAGCCGGTGGACCCGGTGACACTGGGCCTCTCGACCCAGCTCGAACTGGACGCGGTGGTTCGCAAGGCGGCCGATAAGAAGGCCAAGGACGACGCCCGTCGCGGCATCGTCGAGCCGGACGGCGCGACCCTGGAGCCGGCCTCGGTCACGGGGGCGGCCCAACTGGAGGCGGCCCATGAAGACGTCGCCGAAGACACCCATTACGACGACGACGACGCGGAAGATTGATCGGGGACCTAGGCGGACGGAGCCCTGAGCGGGTGCACCGCGCGCCGCTCAGGGGCGTCCCCCTCTAGAGCGCGTCAGGCGGAAGTGGATACCGGTTCCGCCGCCCGTCACGCTCCAACTCTGGAAGGCTTAGTGCGTCGTCTTGGCGCGCAGGGCTTCCATTTCTTCCTTCAGCTTGAGCTTCTTTCGCTTGAGTTCCTTCAGTCGCGTGTCGTCGGAGACCGGTCGGTTGAGCTCGTCCTGAATCGCCTGATCGAGAGAATGGTGGCGGGATCCAAGTTCACGGATGCGGGCTTCAACGGCCATGGTGGGTCGTCTCCTTGTGTTGGAACGATGCCAACACTGAACACCCGCTGTTCTCGTCTGTCAGATCACATATGTTTGCGCGTGGGCGGACGGCTTGGGCGCCTTGAAATCAGGCGCGGAGACCCGGTGAAATGACCAATACGGATCGCGCGCGCCTGATTGTGGGCGTCTCGGGCGCCAGCGGGGTGGCCTATGGCCTGCGGGCCCTGGACGCCTGCCGTGAGCTCGGCGTGGAGAGCCACCTGATCCTGTCGAAGGCCGCGGCGCTCACCATCGCCCAGGAAACCGACCTGTCCCTGGCCGACGTCCAGGCCCGCGCCGACGTGGTCCACAAGGTGGGCGACGTGGGCGCCTCCGTCGCCTCGGGCTCCTATCCGACGCTGGGCATGATCGTCGCCCCCTGCTCGGTGCGCACCATGAGCGAGGTGGCCACAGGCGTGACCTCCTCCCTGCTGACCCGGGCCGCCGACGTGACCCTCAAGGAACGCCGGCCCCTGGTGCTGATGGTGCGCGAGACGCCCCTGCACCTGGGCCATCTGCGCACGATGGTGAAGCTGGCGGAGATGGGGGCGGTGATCGCCCCGCCGCTACCGGCCTTCTACGCCAGGCCCGCCAGCCTGGAGGAGATGGTCGACCAGTCGGTGGGCCGGGCGCTGGATCTGTTCGGCCTGGCCTGGCGGCCAGTGAAGCGTTGGGGCCAGGATGTCGGTCCGTTGCGGGGAGAAGACTGATGGCGATTTGGGAATGGGCGCTTGAGGCCTACGGGCTGGAGGGTGTGCCGGAGGCCTGCCTCACCCTGCAGGACAGCCACGGTCAGAACACCTCCCTGCTGCTCTGGGCGGTCTGGGCCGAGGGGCCCGACGTCGAGGCCCTGGCCAAGGGCGTGGCGGCGGCCAAGGCCTGGGACGCCACGGTGCTGGTTCCCATCCGCGAGGTGCGCCGGACGCTCAAGGCGCCCCAGCCGCCGGTGGACGACGGCGCGCGCGAGGCGCTGCGCGAGGACGTGAAGGCCTGCGAACTGCGGGCCGAGCGGGTGTTGATGGAGACCCTTGAGGAACTGGCGGGCGGCTCCAGCGGCGGCCGTGGGGCCCTGGCCTCCCTGCAGGCGGCCTCGGCGGCCTGGGGCAAGTCCGCGCCGGACGACGCCCTGGCGGCGCTCGCGGCCGCGCTCGGCTAGATAAACAGGCTCGTCGTCTTCAGTTTAGAGCGTGACGGGCGCCTGAACCGGTATCGGCTTCAGCCCGTCACGCTCTGGAGCGCTTTACGGCGCGCGCGGCGATGCGCATCATCGAGGCCACAGGTTCGGGGCGTGCGTATGAACGATGATGAAACCGAGGAGGCGGAGGACGCCGGCGTCCGCGCCCGCCTGGCCGCCATCAGCCTCGACCACTCCGACCTCGACGCCGCGATCCAGGCCCTGATGCTGGCGCCCCTGCCCGACATGATGGTGATCAGCCGTCTGAAGCGGAAGAAGCTGCTGCTGAAGGACGAGATCGAGCGGCTGAAGGATCAGCTCACCCCGGACATTATCGCCTAGCTTTCCGGACCTGGGTCGGCGAGGGGCGGCTGGGCCGCCCGCTCGCGGTCGCGCAGGCGCTTGGCGGCGAACATGGCTGCGTCGGCCTCGGCCACCAGGGCCTCGGGCTCGGTGTCGGGCGTGATCTCCCGCACCCCGTAGGAGATGTGCAGGGGCGCCGACCAGTCGCCGAACTGGATGGGGGAGGCCTCGATGGCCTGGGCGAGGGACTCGGCCTTGGCCCGCGCCGTGGCCTCGTCGGCCTGGACCAGGATCACTCCGAACTCGTCGCCGCCCATGCGGCCGATGATGTCGCTGTCGCGGACATTGGCCGCCAGACGCTCGGCCACCGCCTGCAGGGCCGCGTCCCCGGCGGCGTGGCCGAAGCGGTCATTGACCCCCTTGAAGCCGTCCAGGTCGAAATAGACCACGCTGGCGGGCGAACCGTAGCGCTGGGCGAAAGTGCGGATGCGGCCAAGCTCGCGGATGAAGGCCCGGCGGTTCAGCAGGGGCGTCAAAGGGTCGCGGTCGGCGAGGGTCTCGGCCTCGGAAAGCTTGGCCTTCAGGCGGGCCACTTCGCCGCGAAGATCGTCGATTTCGGTGAGAAGGGTCTTCACCGCGCCCTGGACCGCCGGGGTCAGATCGGCCTCGCTCAGGCCCAGGAAGGCGGTCCGATCGGCCGGCGCGGCCGTTCCGGCGGTGACATAGGCCCCCGCCTGGGCCAAGGCGCGCTTGCGGATGGCCGAAAAGGGTTCGTTGCGGGCGCCAGTGACCTTCATGCGGCTATATGCGGGCTTTCGGCGAACACGAATCGTCGACGCCTTGTCGACGTTAAGAATCCTAAACGTCCTTGGTTGCGGGCGCAAAGGCGGCGCCTATACTCCGCGCCTTCTCGTCGCAGGGGCACGCCTTCATGAGCGCCACGTCAGCGCCCGTCGCCATCATCATGGGCAGCCGTTCCGACTGGCCGACATTGAAGGGCGCGGCCGAGAGCCTCAACGCCCTTGGGGTGGCCTATGAGGCCAAGGTGATCTCCGCCCACCGTACGCCTGACCGCATGTACGCCTTCGCCAAGGGGGCCAAGGCCGCCGGGTTCAAGGTGATCATCGCCGGGGCCGGGGGCGCGGCCCACCTGCCGGGCATGACCGCCTCCATGACCGAGCTGCCGGTGCTGGGCGTGCCGGTGCAGTCCAAGTCGCTCAGCGGCCTCGACAGCCTGCTATCCATTGTCCAAATGCCGGCCGGCATCGCGGTGGGCACCATGGCCATCGGCGAGGCGGGCGCCCGCAACGCCGGCCTGATGGCCGCCCAGATCCTGGCCCTGTCCGATTCGGCCCTGGCCCAGCGCCTGGCCGATCACCGGGCCCGCCATTCCCAGGCCGTCTCCGAAAGCGTCGAGGACTAGTCTCCATGTCGGATCTTCCCCTGGCGCCCGGCGCGATGATCGGGATCCTCGGCGGGGGGCAGCTGGGCCGGATGCTGGCCCTGGCCGCGGCCCGGCTGGGCTTCGACGTGGCCATCCTGGAGCCGGAGCCTGATTCGCCCGCCGGCCGGGTCGCCGCCCACGCCATCCGCGGCCCCTATGACGACCCTCGCGCCCTGGAGGCCCTGGCCGCGGTGGCTGGCTTGGTGACCTACGAGTTCGAGAACGTGCCCGCCTCGGCGGTGTCCCACCTGATCGCCCAGGGGGTGGCGGTGGCGCCCAACGGCCGGGCCCTGGCCGTGGCCCAGGACCGGGTGGAGGAGAAGACCTTCCTCAATTCCATCGGGGTGGCCACCGTGGCCTTCGCCCAGGCCGACAGTGACGAGACCGCCAGCGCCGCCGTCGCCCAGCTCGGCGCGCCGGTGCTGATGAAGACCCGCCGCGAGGGGTATGACGGAAAGGGCCAGCGCTGGGTCGAGCACGTCGCCGACGCCGCGGCGGCCTTCGAGGCCCTGGGCGGCCGGCCGGTGATCCTGGAGGCGCCCGCCGACTTCGTGCGCGAGCTGTCGGTGATCGCCGCCCGCGGCCGCGACGGGGAGCTGGCCATCTATCCCCTGGCCGAGAACCACCACGAGAACGGCGTCCTGCGCCGCTCCGTCGCGCCGGCCGCCATCACCCCGGCCTTGGCCGAGCAGGCCGAGCGGATCGCCGCCCAGGTCCTCACCGGCCTGGACTATGTGGGGGTCATCGGGATCGAACTGTTCGAGCTTCCCGACGGCCGGCTGCTGGTCAACGAGATCGCCCCGCGGGTGCACAACACCGGCCATTGGACCATGGACGGCTGCGAGGTCGACCAGTTCGAGCAGCACATCCGCGCCGTCGCCGGCTGGCCGCTGGGCCCCACGGCGGCGATCGCCCGGGTGGAGATGCTGAACCTGCTGGGGGACGAGGTCGAGGCCTGGGCCAAGCTGGCCGGCGAGCCGGAGACCCGGCTGCACCTCTACGGCAAGCGCGACGCCAAGCCGGGCCGCAAGATGGGCCACGTCAACCGGGTCAGCCCGCTGGCCGACCCCAGACGTTAGGCCTCGTTCGGAATCGCCGACAGGGCCTCTTCCAGTTCCAGGAAGCTGGGCTGGGCGCCTGAGGGGACGCTGCCGCGGCCGATCTCCACTGAGATCTGGGCGGCGTTGCCGTGCAGGTGGGCCACCAGGACCGACTGGATGATGCGGTAGTAGGAGGCTTCCTCCTCGACGATCTCTTTCAGGCGGGTCGCGAAGG
Organism: Phenylobacterium sp.; assembly: GCF_030645195.1. Taxonomy (GTDB): domain Bacteria; phylum Pseudomonadota; class Alphaproteobacteria; order Caulobacterales; family Caulobacteraceae; genus Phenylobacterium. Next base: position 49,781 of record NZ_JAUSLW010000166.1, read on the forward strand.
GACCCACCAGGCCATAGGCCAGGAACACGCCCAGGAAGGTGCCCACCAGGGCGCCGCCGATCATCTCGCCCAGGATCTCCGGGGGCTCGGTGATGGCGCCCATGGTCTTGATGACGCCGAGCACGGCGGCGACGATGCCCAGCGCCGGGAGGGCGTCGGCCAGGCTCTGCAGGGCGCCGGCGGGCGCCAGGGATTCGTGGTGGTGCTTCTCCAGCTGCTTTTCCATGGCGTCCTCGACCTGGTGCGGGTCCTCGAGGTTCATGGTCATCATCCGCAGGGTGTCGCAGATGAAGTCGACGGCGAAGTGGTCCTTGGTCACCCTCGGGAAGCGCGAGAAGATCGAGGAGTCCTTGGGGTTCTCGATGTGGCTCTCCAGGGCGATGACGCCCTTGGACTTCATGGTCTTGGTCAGCAGGAAGAGCAGGGACAACAGGTCGCGATAGTCCGAGGCCTTCCACTTGGGGCCCTTGAACACCTTGGCCAGGCCCGAGCCCGAGCCCTTCACCACCGTCATGGAGTTGGAGATGAGGAAGCTGGCGACGCCCGCGCCGCCGATGGCCATCATCTCGTGGGGCGCGGCGTGCAGGATGACGCCCATGTTGCCGCCGGACATGATGTAGCTGCCGAACACCAGGCCGAAGAGCAGCACGATGCCGATGATCTGAAACATGCGAGGCGAGTCCTAGGGCGCGATAGGCCGGAGCATCCCTGTTAATGCTTAATGCCCGGTGAGGATTTATGGGGTTTCGCGCTCCGTCGGCGCGGCTTAACAGCCAACCATGCTCCAGTCAGCGCCGACCCCCGTGAGCCTGCCCAAGTCATCGTTCGCGATCATATTCGGGGTCTCCCTGGTGACGGCCATGGGCAATACCGGGATGATCTCGGTGCTGCCGGCCATCGGCCGATCCATCGGCATTCCCGACTATCTGGTGGCCGGGGTCTTCTCGCTTTCGGCCCTGCTGTGGGCGGGTTCCTCTCCCTATTGGGCGCGTGCGTCGGACCGATACGGTCGCAAGCCGCTGATGCTGGTGGGCCTGACCGGCTTCGCCGTCTCCATGGCCGCCTGCGCCGTGGTGGTCGGCGCGGGCCTGCATCACCTGGCGACGCCCATGGTGATCTTCGGTTTCTTCCTGCTGGCGCGGGCCCTGTTCGGGCTGTTCGGCGCGGCCTCCAATCCCGCCACCCAGGCCTATGTGGCCGAGCACACCCCGGTGGAGGAGCGCACCACAGCCATGTCCAGCCTGGCCGGCGCCTTCGGCCTGGGGACGGTGATCGGGCCCTTCCTGGCGCCGCTGTTCATCATCCCCTTCCTCGGCATCGGTCTGGCCGGGCCGATGATGATCTTCTCGCTGATCGCGCTCTCCATGCTGGTGGTGGTCTGGAAGCTGCTGCCGGAGAGCAGCCACATGCCGGTCCAGCCGGTGAAGATGGCGCCGACCATGGACGCCAAGGCCGACGCGGCGGGCAAGGAGACGCCGATGTGGCGCGACCCGCGCCTGACGCCCTTCCTGATCTACGGCTTCGTCGTCGCGGTCTGCCAGACCGCCCAGGGCCAGACCCTGGGTTTCCTGATCATCGACAAGCTCGGCATGTCGCCCATGCAGGCGCAGGGGTTCATCGCCATCGCCATGATGTTCGGGGCGGTGGCGGGGCTGCTGGCCCAATGGGGCATCATTCGCATGTTCGAGATGACCCCGCGCCAGCTCCTGCGTTGGGGCGTGGGGGTGGCGGCCCTGGGCAATCTGATCGTCGCCTTCCAGCCGACCTATGCCGCCGTGGTGGCGGGCTACGCCATCTCAAGCCTGGGGTTCGGCCTGGCGCGGCCGGGGTTCACGGCCGGCTCGTCCCTCGCCGTGGGCATGCACGAACAGGCCCGCGCCGCCGGCGCCATCGCCGCGGTGAACGGGGTGAACGTGGTCCTGGCCCCGCTGTTCGTGCTGCTCTACGAGAAGGTCCACGCCGCGCCCTTCGTGCTCAACATGGTCATGATGCTGGCCATGCTGGTCTACGCCTTCCGCAACAGCCAGCTGGCCAACGCCGACCCCAAGCCGGCGACCCAGGCCGACTCGGCCATGGCCACCCTGGAGAAGAGCGACGAGGGCTCGCTCTGAAGCTCAGCCCCTAGAGGATGTTGGCCTCGGCCTTCAGGCGGCTGACCATGTCCAGGGACAGGTAGCCGTCGGCTGTCAGGCCGCGGGACTTCTGCCAGTTGCGCAGGGCCGTGCGCGTGTTGACCCCCACCACGCCGTCGGGCTGGCCGGGATCGAAGCCGAGTTGGGCCAGCGCCCGCTGGGTGACGATGCGGTCGCCGAGCGACAGCGCACTCTCATAGGGCCAGGCCTTCACCAGGGGCCCCATGCCGCCGAAGCGGTCGGCCAGCAGGCCCACCCCGAGCGCATAGGTGGTGGCGTTGTTGTACTTGCGGATCACGAAGTGGTTCGGGAACAGCAGGAAGCAGGGCCCCTGGGCGCCGGTCGGCGCGATCAGCATGGCCTTGGCGGTGAGGTCGGCCGTGGTCCAGGGCAGGCCATCGGCGCGGCGCACGCCGAGCTGGGCCCACCAGTCCGGCGTCTCGCGCGGGCCCTCGGTGAGGCTGTAGTCGAAGCCTGAGGGCAGGATCACCTCGCGGGCCCAGCCCTGGCCGCGCTGCCAGCCGCCCCTGGCCAGCAGGTTGGCGGCCGAGGCCAGGGCGTCGGGGGCCGAGCCCCAGACGTCGCGGCGGCCGTCGCCGTCACCGTCCACGGCGGTGGCCAGGAAGCTGGTGGGGATGAACTGGGTCTGGCCCATGGCGCCGGCCCAGGAGCCGCGCAGGCGCTCGCGGGGGAACTCGCCCGAACCGATGATCCGCAGGGCGGCCATCAACTGATCCTCGGCGAAGGTCCGGCGGCGGCCCTGGGCGGCCAGGGTGGCCATGGAGCGGACGACGTCGAAGTCCCCCATCACCGCCCCGAACCCGGTCTCCATGGCCCAGATGGCCATCAGGATGTCGCCGGGCACGCCGTAGCGCGTCTCGATCTCGTCCAGGGTTTGGGCCAGCGCGGGCTTGCGGCGGGCGGCGATGGCCACCCGGTCCTCGCTGACCACGCCCTTGATGTAGTCGCCGAAGGGCTTGGCGAATTCCGGCTGGCGGGTGTCGAGGCTGTTGACCCGCGGATCCGGCGTCAGGCCCGCCAGCTCGCGGTCCAGCAGGGCCGGCGGCAGGCCGGCCTTCACCGCGCGCATGTAGAAGTCGCGGGCCCATTCGTCGAAGGTCATGTCGCCCGATTGGGTAGGCGGGGCCACCGGCGCCGGCTGCTGCGGCGTGGGGGCGGGCGGCAGGGGGCTGACCGTCGGCACCAGATTGGCCGACGGGTCGGCGCAACCGGCCAGGAGCAGGACGAGAAAACAGCGACGATCCATCGGGGCAACCTAGCGGTGACCGGGTCGCCTGCTCAATCACAAGCCCGTCAGGGGCGAGCGGCGGCTCGTCTGGCGCGGGCGAGCGGGATCAGGCCGCGAAGCTGAGGCGCAGGGTCATCAGGCTGGTCTCGCGGATCGGGGCCAGGTCCATCAGGGGGTCCAGCAGCAGTTGCATGGACAGGCCAAACAGCAGGGCGCCGGTGATCAGGGCCGCGGCGTCGGCGTCGATGCCGGCCCGCACCGCGCCTTCGGCCTGGCCGCGCAGGAAGAAGGACTCCAGGGCCTGCTCCACCTGCTTGTGAGCGGCGGCGAAGGGCGCGCGCAGCTCCGAGACATCGGCCACGGCGGCGGCCAGGACCACGAAATAGGCCCGAAGTTCGCCGTCGCGGTCCAGGGCGGCCAGGAAGACGTCGACATAGGCCAGCACCGCCTCCAGGCCGTTCAGCTCGTCGACGCGCCGGTCCTCCAGCAGGCCCCCCAGGCGGCCTTGCAGATCGGCGATCAGGGCCTCGATCAGGCCTCGTTTGGAGCCGAACCTCTGGGTGACCAGGCCGCGGCTGTAGCCGGCGCGGGCGCCGATGTTCTCGAAGGTGGCCGCGCCCATGCCGCGCTCCACCACCAGCTCGGCGGCGGCGGCCAGCAGCCGGCGTTCGGATTCGTCGCGCCGCTGCGCCTGACTCCGACGCGTTTTGACCTTCGTCAATGTCGTGACCATGTTGCGAATTCTAGAAAGTTGTTGGACAACTAACAAGTGGGCCGCGCTTGATCGTGGCCGCTCCAAGACAAGCAAGGCCGGAAACGCGCATGACCATCCCCTCCGACATCGCCCAGACCATTATCGACCCCCGCGCCTATGCGGACGGCAAGCGGGTGGACGACGCCTTCGCCTGGCTGCGCAAGGAGGCGCCCCTGGAGCAGGCCCAGCCCGAGGGGTTCGATCCCTTCTGGGTGGTGACGCGCCATGCCGACATCCTGGAGGTCGAGCGCCAGAACGAGCTGTTCCACAATGGCGACCGATCCACCGTCCTGACCACCATCGACGCCGACAAGAAGGTCCGCGAGATGATGGGGGGCAGCCCGCACCTGGTCCGCTCCCTGGTGCAGATGGACAACCCCGACCACATGGCCTACCGGCGCCTGACCCAGGGCTCCTTCGTGCCGCAGAGCCTGCGCCCCCTGGAGGCGCGGATTCGCGAGATCGCCCGGGGCTTCGTCGACCGCATGGCGGCGCACGGCAGCCAGTGCGATTTCGCCCGCGACGTGGCCTTCCTCTATCCGCTGCACGTGATCATGGAGGTGATCGGCGTGCCGGAATCCGACGAGCCGCGGATGCTGAAGCTGACCCAGGAACTGTTCGGCAGCGCCGACCCCGAGCTGAACCGGACGGGCGACACAGCTCAGACCACCGACGAAGGCGTCGACACCATCCAGTCGGTGGTGATGGACTTCATGCTCTATTTCAACGCCATCACCGAGGACCGGCGGATCAATCCCCGCAACGACCTGGCCAGCGTGATCGCCAACGGCACGGTCAACGGCCAGCCGCTCGGCCACCTGGAGGCCATGAGCTACTATATCATCGCCGCCACCGCCGGCCATGACACCACCTCGTCCACCACCGCCGGGGCCCTGTGGGCGCTCGCCGAGAACCCCGAGCAGTTCGCCAAGGTCAAGGCTGACCCGACCCTGATCCCCGGCCTGATCGAGGAGTCGATCCGCTGGGTGACGCCGGTGAAGCACTTCATGCGCACGGCCACCGCCGACGCCGAGCTGGCGGGCCAGAAGATCGCCAAGGGCGACTGGATGATGCTGTCCTATCCCTCCGGCAACCGCGACGAGGCGGTGTTCGCCGACCCCTTCAAGTTCAACGTCGAGCGCACCCCCAACAAGCACGTGGCCTTCGGCTACGGCGCCCATGTCTGCCTGGGCCAGCACCTGGCGCGGATGGAGATGCGGGTCCTTTGGGAAGAGCTGTTCGCTCGACTGGAGTCGGTCGAACTGGACGGGACGCCGCGCAACATGTCGGCCAGCTTCGTCTGCGGGCCCAAGTCGGTCCCGATCCGCTTCAAGATGCATTGAGGCCGCCGGTGTCCGCCCCCTTCAAGACCTGGCAGTGCCGCACCTGCGGCTACATCTATGAGGAAGAGTTCGGCGATCCCGGGGAGGGCCTGGCCCCGGGAACCCGCTGGGCCGACATCCCCGACACCTGGATCTGTCCCCTGTGCGGCACGGCCAAGGCCGAGTTCGACATGATCGAGCTGTAGAGACGAGCGGGCGGGGCGCGACAACGCCCGCCCGCCGTTGACTCGTCCGCCAGCGCCTCGTATATGCGCCGGCTCTTGTAGACACCCCCGGGCGAGAGCCTGGTCTTTAAGAAGATACGGTCATGAAGGTTCGAAGCTCGCTCAAGTCGCTCAAGACGCGTCACCGCGACTGCAAGCTCGTGCGCCGCAAGGGCGTCGTCTACATCATCAACAAGACCAACCCGCGCTTCAAAGCCA
>NZ_JAUSLW010000171.1 GCF_030645195.1 Phenylobacterium sp.
GCCACCGTCGATCCCAAGGCCAACCTCTGGCAGACCGACACCGACGCCTGCTGCAATATCCGCAAGGTGATCCCGCTGGACGCCGCCCTGAAGGACTTCGACGCCTGGATCACCGGCCGCAAGCGCTTCCACGGCGGCGACCGCCTGTCCCTGCCGGTGGTGGAGCAGTCCGACGGCCAGGTGAAGTTCAATCCCCTGGCCAACTGGGGCAAGACCGAGTTGGACGCCTACATGGCCCAGCATGACCTGCCGGCCCATCCCCTGGTGGCCCAGGGCTTCCCCTCCATCGGCTGCTGGCCCTGCACCAAGCCCGTCGAAGAGGGCCAGGATGTGCGCGCCGGACGCTGGGCGGGTTCCGAAAAGACCGAATGCGGCATACATGTCGCCCGCGCGCCGGATGCCGTTACGAACGTCGGCGGCGATATCTAGCGGAGCGTGACAGCCGAAAGTGGATGCCGGTTTCGGCGACCGTCACGCGACAAACAATAGAGTTCAAGCAGACCGATCATGACCGATGTGACCGCCGCCGCCCCGGCCAAGAAGGCCGGCGCCTTCCTCCATGAGACCGTGACCTGGGTCCAGCACTGGACCGACCGGCTGTTCTCATTCCGCACCACGCGGGACCCGGCCTTCCGCTTCCAGAGCGGCCAGTTCGTGATGGTGGGGCTGGAGGTGGACGGCAAGCCGCTGCTGCGCGCCTATTCCATCGCCTCGCCCTCCTGGCACGACGAGCTGGAGTTCTATTCCATCAAGGTGGAGAGCGGCCCCCTGACCTCGCGCCTGCAGAAGATCCAGGTGGGCGACCAGGTCCTGATCGGCAAGAAGCCCACCGGCACCCTGGTGCTGGATGGCCTCAAGCCCGGCAAGCGCCTCTACATGCTGGGCACCGGCACGGGCCTGGCCCCCTGGCTCAGCCTGGCCCGCGACCCCGAGGTCTATGACCGCTTCGACGAGGTCATCGTCACCCACACGGTGCGCAACGTCGCCGACCTGAACTATCGCGAGCTGTTCGAGCGCGACCTGCCCAATGACGAGATCCTGGGCGAGATCGTCGCGCCCAAGCTGCGCTACTATCCCACCGTCACCCGCGAGCCCTTCAAGCACCAGGGCCGGATCACCGACCTGATCGCCTCGGGCAAGATCTTCGAGGACCTGGGCCTGCCGCCCCTGGATCCCGCCGTCGACCGCCTGATGCTCTGCGGCGGCCCCTCGGTCCTGGCCGACCTCAAGACCCTCCTGGAGGCCCGCGGCTATGTCGAGGGCTCGCTGGCCGCCCCGGGCGACTACGTGCTGGAACGCGCCTTCGTCGAGACCTGAGGTTCCAAGATCCTCCCCCAGCGCGCCAGCGCGATGTGGGGGAGGTGGCTCGTCGCAACGCGGCGAGGCGGAGGGGGATGGACGTAGTCCACACGGCCCAAGACAAGAGACAAAGTCCCGCTCAGTCAGCTCCGCTGACAGCTCCCCCAGAGGGGGAGCATCTGAGGTTCTCTACCGCGGCGGGCAGCCCTTGAACTCGCCGGCCTTGGTGACCGTGAGCTGGGCCAGGTTCAGCGGCCGCAGGGGCTTCATCGAGCCCGCGCCCGACCCGGTGTACAGGTCGATCCTCTGGCCCTTGATCGCCCCGCCGACGTCGGAGGCGTACCAGTAGCCGTCATGGGAGGAGCCGTCGGGCATGGGCAGGCCGACGGTCTCGCGGATGAACAGCACCGTGCGGCGGGGGATCAGGTTGCGGTCGATGGCGGCGGTGCGCATGGCCACCACCTTGCAGCCGAGCGAGTCCAGACCGCCCACGCCCTTGGCGCCGGCATGGTAAAGGGTGGCCTTCAGGCGGAAGTCGGCCGAACCGGGCAGAGTCCCGGTGAGGGCGTTCATCAAGAGGTCCCCGATGGGGTCGGACGGAGCGGCGTGCGCTCCACCTCCGAAAGCCAGAAGGGGAAGGGCGGCCAGGGCGGCGAGGCGGCGTCCCATGACGGCGTCCTCCTTCGTCGTTGATCTGTCAGCGGCGCTCTGAGTACCGGGACTCTGGGGCCAGGGCAACCCCGCTATTAGGCTTACTCACAGGCGCCTGCAGACAGCTTCGATTGCGCCGCCAGAGTCATGGTCTATCAACAACCGCCAGCAACGGGGCCCTGCACATGCGCATCTACGGCGACTCCATCTCGGGCAACTGCCTGAAGGTGAAATGGGCGGCCGATCATCTCGGGCTTTCCTATGAGTGGATCGAGACCGACGTCATGAGGGCCGCGACCCGCACGCCGGAATTCCTGGCGATGAACCCGGCCGGCCAGGTTCCCGCCGTGATCCTGGACGACGGCCGGCCGCTGGCCCAGTCCAACGCCATCCTCCTGCACCTGGCCGAGGGCTCGGATCTGATCCCCGCCGACGCCTATGAGCGGGCCCGCATGCTGGAGTGGATGTTCTGGGAGCAGTACAGCCACGAGCCCTATGTCGCGGTGGCCCGCTTCCAGGTGCGCTACCTGGGCAAGGCCGTGGCCGATCTCGACCCCAAGCTGGTGGAGCGCGGCAAGGCCGCCCTCCAGCGGCTGGAGGACGGCCTGGCCGCCCAGCCCTTCCTGGTGGGCGACCGGGTCAGCCTCGCCGACGTCGCCCTGGTGGCCTACACGCGGATGGCGGAGGAGGGCGGCTTCCGTCTGGCCGACTGTCCGAAGGTCCAGGCCTGGATCGGCCGGGTCGAAACGGCCTTGAACATCGCCTGAGGCGTCTGCGACATCCCGGTGAAATCGGGTCGTCCCTGACCTGGCGGCGCTTGCCTTCGCCGTCGGCGGGCCTCAAATCGCAGGTATGACGCTCAAGCCGCTCCGCCTCGCCCTGCTTCTGCTCGCCGCCGTCCCGGCCCCCGCCTTCGCCTGGGGCGGGGCCGGTCACCGCATGGTGGGGGAGGAGGCCATGCGGGCCCTGCCGCCCGCCCTGCCGGCCTTCCTGCGCGCGCCCGCGGCGGTGGCGGCGGTCGGCGAGCTGTCGCGCGAGCCCGACCGCTCCAAGGGCTCGGGCAAGATCCACGACTCCAACCGCGATCCGGGCCATTTCGTCGACCTGGAGGACGACGGACGCATCCTGGGGGGACCGGCCCTGGCCGCCCTGCCGCCGACCCGGGCCGACTACGAGACCGCCCTGCGCGCCGCTGGCCAGGACAGCTGGAAGGCGGGCTATCTGCCCTATTCCATCGTCGACCAGTTCCAGCAGCTCACCACCGACCTCGCCTATTGGCGGGTTGAGGCAGCCGCCGAGCCCCGGGAGAAGAACCGTGCCCGCCGCGCCTGGATGCGCGCCGACCGCCTGCGCCGCGAGCAGCAGGTCCTGTTGACCATCGGCTTCCTGTCGCACTTCGTGGGCGACGGCGCCCAGCCCCTGCACGTCACCGCCCACTACAACGGCTGGGGCGACTATCCCAATCCCCAGGGCTACTCGACCGCCAAGGTCCACGGGCCCTTCGAGGAGGCCTTCGTCTTCGCCAATGTCCACACCCCGGCGGTGCGGGCGAAGATGACCCCCTTCCGCGCCTGCGGCTGCGCCATCGAGAAGCGGGTCGCCGACTACCTGGCCGTGGCCGGGGGCCAGGTGGTCCCCTTCTACGAGCTGGAGAAGGCCGGCGGCTTCGCGAACGCCGATCCGCGCGGCGCGGCCTTCGCCACGGTGCGGGTCGCCGCCGGCGCCTCGGAGCTTCGCGACCTGATCGCCGAGGCCTGGAGCGCCAGCGCCGGCGTCAAGATCGGCTGGCCCGCCGTGGCCGTGCCGGACGCCGTCAGTGGCAAGGTCGATCCCTACGAAGCCCTCTACGGCCGCAACTGATGACCCCCCAGTTCGGCGCGCCGATCCGGGCCGCGCCTAAGCTGCCCGCATTGCGCGGCGCAGCCTGAACGGATAGTCGAACGCGCGAGTTCCGGCCCAAGAAGGAGCGTCCATGACCTCAGCCCACATCATCGACGTCAAGTCCCTGGCCGAACAGGTCCGCGCCCAGGCGGCCGGCGAGACCGCCCTGTTGAAGGCCGAGCACGGCGTCCAGCCGGGACTGGCGGTGGTGCTGGTGGGCGAGGATCCGGCCAGCCAGGTCTATGTGCGCTCCAAGGGCGAGCACTCCCTGGCCGCGGGCATGCACTCGGAAACCCACCGGCTGCCCGCCGACGCCACCCAGGACGAGCTGATGGACCTGGTGGAGCGGCTCAACGACGATCCGAAGATCCACGGCATCCTGGTCCAGATGCCCCTGCCCAAGCACCTCGACGAGAAGATGGTCCTGGCCGCCCTCGACCCCAACAAGGACGTCGACGGCCTGACGGTGGTCAATGCCGGCCTGCTGGCCAGCGGCATGCCCGCCCTGATCCCCTGCACGCCGCTGGGCTGCATGCTGGTCCTGCGCCAGACCCTGGGAAACCTGGCCGGCAAGCGCGCCGTGGTGGTGGGCCGCTCGGTCCTGGTGGGCCGCCCGGTCGCCCAGCTGCTGCTGGCCGCCGACTGCACGGTGACCATCGCCCATTCCCGCACCGTCGACCTGCCCGCCGTCTGCCGCGAGGCCGACATCCTGGTGGCCGCCGTCGGCCGTCCGCAGATGATCAAGGGCGACTGGATCAAGCCCGGCGCCACGGTGATCGACGTCGGCATCAACCGCGTGCCCTTCCGCGATCCGGTCAAGGCCGCCGCGGGGAAGACCAAGCTGGTGGGGGACGTGGACTTCAAGTCGGCCGAGAAGGTCGCCGCCCACATCACCCCGGTCCCCGGCGGCATCGGCTTGATGACCGTCGCCTGCCTGCTCTCCAACACCGTCACCGCCGCCAAGCGCATCCACGGCCTAGAGGGGTGACTCCCTCCTCTCCCCCGCTCGCGGGGGAGAGGTCAGGGTGAGGGGGCCTCGGCGCAGCCGAGGTCTTTCTGATTCAGGAGGGTAGGGGCGCCTCCGAAAGGCCCTCACCCGACCTCTCCCGCAAGCGGGAGAGGCGCGCGCCGCGCCGACCTATGGCCCCTCGAACAGGCGCCGCGCCCTCAGGCCGGCGTTTGGCCGAGCGCTCCGGTCCAGGCGACGATGTCGCTCAGCACGCCGCTGACGGCGGTGTTGAAGCCCGCCACGATGGCGGCCTGGCGGTTGCCGGTCACCGGGACCTTCTGTTCGAAGGTGCGTTCGGCCACCAGGGTGCGGTCGGTCGACCGGGTGAGGGTGGCGTGTACGCTCACCACCACCTGCGGGCTGGCCTTCGGCGTGTCGTAGGCGACCTTGAAGTCGGCGACGATCAGCTTCAGCGCATAGTCGGACTTGCCCATCTCGCCGCGCCCGATCAGCCGGGCAGGGCCGCCCCGGTCGAAGGCGCGGTTCACCGCCTCGTCGAACAGCACCGTGGCGGCCGAGACCCAGCGGGCCTGGCCGATATAGGCCGCGTCGTTACCGCCGGTGATGGTCAGGATCTGGTCGCCCGCCGCGGCGCGGGTGAAGCCGTTGGCCAGTTTCAGGACGCCGAAGGTCTCGCCGGCCGGCGGCGCGGCCGCGTCGGCGGGCGCGACATAGCCGAAGCTGTAGAGCTGGGCCGGCTTTGTCTTGGGCAGGAGCGTGATGCAGCCGGTGAGGGCCACGGCCGTGGCGGCCGCGACCGTGAGCCGGAATAGGCGCTGCAGGCGGGTCATGGCTTCACCTCGAGTTCCTTGCCGGCCGGCTTGGCGACGGCGCCGCGGGGATTGGTCTGGAGTTCGTTGGCCAGGCGCTCGATCGCCTCGGCCGTGGCCTGGAGCTGCACCGCCGCGGCGGTGAGCTGGGGCAGACCGGTGGTGGCGAAGTCGCTGGCGGGGCTCTCGAGCTTGCCCATCATCGAGCGCAGGTCCTTGGCGGCCGCCTGGGCCTCCTCGGCGGCGTCGGCCAGGTTCGTCAGGGTCCGCTTGCCGTCGCCGTCCAGCAGGTTCTGGCCCGAGGCGCCCAGGGCGCTGATCGACTGGGCGGCGGTGTCGATGCTCTGCAGGGCCTTCTGGGCGTCGGCGATCACCGCCTTGCGCTCCCGCAGCTCGGCGGTCACCGCCTGGGTGTCGCTGAGCGCGGCGGAGAAGGTCTTCACGTTCTGGTCCGACAGCACCTTGTTGATGCGGTCCAGCGCCTCGACGGTGCGGCTCAGCACCGTGCCGCCGCCCTCCAGCAGGTCCGAGAGCGTGCTGCGCTGGCTGCGGATCACCGGGATCTTGCCGTCCGGCGTCACCTCCCGCAGCAGGGGTTTCGACGGGGTGCCGGCGCTGATCTGCACATAGTTCACCCCGGTGATGCCCTGGGGTTCCAGGGTGGCGACGGAGTCCACGCGGATCGGCACGTCGGAGGTGACGCGGGCGCGGGCCACCACGTTCTTGGGGTTCTCGCGGGCCAGCTCGATCTTGGTGACCTCGCCCACCTTGATGCCGTTGAACCGCACCTCGCCCCCCTGGGTGAGGCCGTTGATCGGTCCCTGGAAGATGATGTCGTAGAGCTGGTAGTCGCGGCTGAACTGCACCTTGGCCAGCCACACGCCGAAGATCACCAGACCCAGGAACAGGATCAGGGTCGAGAGGCCCACCAGGGCGTAATTGGCGTCTTTTTCCATTAGCCCACTGTCTCGGCTTTTGTCGCTGAACGCACCGCGGCTCGGCCGCGAGGCCCCAGGAAGTATTCACGAATCCACGGATGCTTGGACTTTTCCAGCGTCCGCACCGGGGCGTTGGCCACCACCTTCTTGTCAGCCACCACCGCCACCCGATCGGTGATCGCATAGAGGGTGTCGAGGTCGTGGGTGATCATGAAGACGGTGAGGTCCAGGCTGTGGGAGAGGTCCTTGATCAGCTCGTCGAAAGCCGCCGCCCCGATGGGGTCGAGGCCGGCGGTCGGCTCGTCGAGGAACAGCAGCTCGGGGTCGAGGGCGAGCGCGCGGGCCAGACCCGCGCGCTTGCGCATCCCGCCCGACAGCTCCGAGGGCTTCAGGTGGGCGGCGTTGGCCGGCAGGCCCACGAGCGCGATCTTCAGCTCCGCCAGCTCCATCACCACCCGCTTGGGCATGTTGGTGTGCTCGTACATGGGCGCGGCGACGTTCTCGCGCACCGTCAGGTTGGAGAACAGGGCGCCCTGCTGGAACAGCACCCCCCAGCGGCGCTCGATGGCCGACCACTTACGGCGCGAGGCGTTCTGGATGTCCTGGCCGAACACCTGGACCGTGCCGCCGTCGGGGATCTTCAGGCCGATGATGGTGTTGAGCAGCACCGACTTGCCGCTGCCCGATCCGCCCACCACGCCCTGGACCTCGCCGCGTTTGACGGTCAGGTCCAGGCCCTCGTGGATGACCTTCTCGCCGAACTTGGAGACCAGGCCCTTCACCTCGATGGCGGGGCCCGTGGTCGGCAGTTCGTCCTCGGTCAGGTCGGCGTCGTCCGGGGTGGCGAGGCTCACAGGTCGAGCTCCATGTAGATCAGGGCGAAGATCGCATCGATCAGGATGATGGCGAAGATCGCGTGCACCACCGCCGCGGTCACCCGACGCCCGAGGGACTCGACGTCGCCGCCGACCTCCAGGCCTTGGCGGCAGCCGATCCCGGCCACCACCGCGGCCATGACCGGGGCCTTGGAGAGCGCGATCCAGAAGTGGGTCGCCCCCACATTGTCGACGATCCGCTGCAGGAAGAAGGAGGGGCCCAGGTTCAGCACCGACCAGGTGATCATCAGGCCGCCCGCCAGGCCCGCCAGGGTGGCCACGAAGGTCAGCAGCGGAATGGTGACCAGCAGGGCGACGAAGCGCGGCAGCACCAGGGCCTCGAACGGGTCGACCCCCATCACCTTCATGGCGTCGATCTCCTGGCTCATCTTCATCGAGCCGATCTCGGCGGCGAAGGACGAGGCCGACCGACCGGCCAGCAGGATGGCGGTGATCAGGATGTTGAACTCCCGCGTCACGGCGATGCCGATCAGCTCGACGGCGAACACCTCGGCCCCGAACTGGCGCAGCATGTTGGCGCCCAGCAGGCCGACGACGGCGCCGATGAAGAACGAGGTGGTGACCACGATGGGGATGGCGTCGAGACCCGCCCGCTCGGCCAGGGACACACAGGCCGCCCAGCGGATGCGGCGGGGATTGATGATTGTCCGGAACAGCACCACCAGCAGGTGGCCGGCGAAGGCCAGGGTGTCGAGGACCTCCCTGGACAGGTCCATCACGCCCTTGCCGATGCGGATGGTCAGTTCGTGGAAGCCGCGTGGCTTGACCGTGGGCGGCGGCTTGACCACGGCGGCCTGGCTGACCAGCTCGATTAGCCTTTGGGTTTCGGGACGCGCCTTGACCTTGGCGGCCTCGAACCGGTCCCCGGCCGCCTGGATGACCGCATAGGCGCCGGCGGTGTCCATGCGCCCGACCTGGGTCAGGTCCAGGTGCACGGAACTGCGGCCGGCCAGCTCGTCGCGCAGGCCGCTGGCGGCGGGCCCGATCAGCGCGGCGGTCCAGTCGCCGGTGAGTTCGATGACCCCCTGGTCGCGGGCGTCCTTGACGGTGAAATCGGCGGGTCGTTCCATCGGCTCGCGCGTCTTCGCCTTCCTGGAGGGACAGCTCGCTTGAGTCGAGCCTGGGGGGGAACCTAGCAGAGCCGCCCCCCCACGCCGAACGCCTTATGGCGCCGGTTGTTCCGTGCTCTGCGGGTTATCGGCGGCCGTGCTCGCGCTCTGGTGATCGCTGATTGTCGACATAGCCTATCTTTCGCCCAATTCCCTCGGGTATCAGAGGCCCCATGTTCAGTCGTCCAACTGCCGGGAGCGTCCCGTTGACCCGCCAGATCGATTTCGCCGGCAAGTCCGGATCGGTTTACCGCTACTCCGCCCTCGAAGAGGAGCGGACCCTTCCGCCGGTCGGAGCCAACTATGTCATCGCCCAGGTGACCCCCAAGGGCGCCAGCATCCTGTTCGCCGGCGAGACCGAGTGCCTGTCGGCCCGCGACTGGCAGGCGGCCCTGGACGAGGCCCACGCCCGCTACGGCGCGACCGAGGTCCTGATGCGGCTCAACGTCCGCGGCGCGGTGCGCAAGGCCGAGCGCGAGGACATCATCGAGGAACACAGCCCGCCGATGAACGCGGGCTAGCGGGATGAGGAAAAGTGGGAACCGGTTTTCCGCCCGCATCCCGCTCAACTAAAAAATAGCCGCGGACGGTCTCGCCCGCCATCATGGCCCCATGGCCTGGGCGATCGTGATCTTCGGGGCGGCGGTCTGGCCGGACGGCGAACCTAGCCCCACCCTGCGCCGGCGCGTCGCCTATGGCCGCCAGGCCGCCGCCGACCATCCCGACGCCCTGGTGTTCTGCTCCGGCGGGGTGGGCCGTCACGGGCCCTCCGAGGCCTCGCTGATGGCCGGCCTGCTGATCGGGCACGGGATCGACCCGGCCCGCCTGGTCTTGGACGAGCTCAGCCGCGACACCCTGGAGAACGTCGTGGCCGCCGCCCGCTTCATCCGCGCCGAGGGCCTGGAGGGCGCGGTGGTCTGCACCGACGGCTACCACATCCCCCGCGCCCGCATGCTGTTTGGCGCCCTGGGGGTCCCCAGCCGCCAGGGCCCGATCCGCCCGGGCTATGCCGGACCCCGCGCCCACTGGCTGAGGATGCTGGCCCGCGAGACCCTGGCCTATCCCTACGACCTGGCGCTGGTCGTCGCGTCACGCCGCAGGCTACTGCGCGATCTCGAAACTTAAGGGCGGAACTTAGCCGGCGATCCCGGCGATGTCGTCCACCGTGGCGAAGGTGAGCTTGGGATTGTGAGCGATCAGGCTCTCCGGGGTCGAATAGCCCCAGGTGACCGCGCCGAAGTCGATGCCGGCCTTGGCCGCGGCCTGGGCGTCGCGGTCCTCGTCGCCGATGCAGATGGTCTGGGTGCGGGCCACGGCCAGCTTGCGCAGCACCCGGCGGAACTTCCGCGCCTTTCCGAACAGCGAGGCGCCGCAGTCGAAGTGGACAAACAGGGCCGACAGCTCCGGCCCCAGGCCGATCCGCACGCTGGCCTCGGTGTCGGAGGACACCAGGGCCAGGACCACCCCGCGCCCGTGCAGGTCGCGCAGCATCTCGGGGATGCCGGGGAACAGCGGGATGCCGGAGGAGGCGTCCTTCTTCATGGCCCGGAAGTCCTTGGCGATCCGCGCCAGCTTCCAGGTGGAGACCCCCACCGTCTTCATGATGGCGCGCGCGCTCGCCCCGCGCAGCGATTCCCGCTCCTCGGCGTCGATGGCGCGGAAGTTGTGCCGCGCGGCCATGTGATCGAGGACGCTGGTGAACCACGGATAGGAGTCCGCCAGGGTGCCGTCGAAGTCGAAGATCGCGAGTCGATAAGCCACGGGGGTTTCGTAGCCCGTGGCGGGCCCGGCTGGAAGGGACATCGCCGGGGAAGCCTGCAATCCCAGGTCCCCGAGCCTGTCTTGGCCAGGGCGAGCCGCGGGGAAGGAAATGGTGGCGTGGGCAGTGCGCAGGCGACTGGTCTCCCGCGCGTTAAGCGACGCCGTCGTCCAGTGCGCGATGTTGGGCGAGAGTAGGGATCGGGACGTTCCCGCTGTCCACAACTTGGGCGGCGTGATTCACAGATAGGTTCGCCGAGGAGGTAGCGTAGGCGGGTCACGATTCCAGACTCACGGGCCCCCGCGTCACCAGCGGTCGCATCTGGATTTTCCGAAAGCCCTCGGCCGCCTTTTCCTCAGTTAGGTCGAGCAGTTGGTCCACCATTCCGAGGACGCTTTCGAGCGACACGAAGCTCCGCTGGACAAGGCCGTGGAAATAGTCGGCATGCTCCAAATGGAGTTCCTGGTCGCCCTTCGTCCGCACGGCGCGCCGGACGCTGGCGCGTTCGCCGAGAGTCACGGAGAAGCCGCGCTCGCGTAGCGCCGCCCAAAAGTGGGCAGGGTTGTAGAGCGTCAGGAGCAACACCTCACCGAAGACGAGCGCGCGCAACGCATCGTCGGGAAGCGGCCAGCAGGCCATTGGAATGGCGTCTGCCGTGACGCCCGGTCCGTCGTCACCGATACTGACCCTGCCGAGCAACAAGGCGTTGTCCGTGAAGGCTGGCGGCAGGATCGACGTCGCCCATTGAACGACGTCGCCGAACGCGCGGTTCGGATTGGACGGCGGGGTGCTCAGCCGCGCGGAGAGCGAGCGTCCACGGCGGTAGCGCATGGCGCCGACCACTAAGCTCGGACCTGCCTTCGCATAGGCCGGACGTCGGCTGCCGGCCCGCGAGATCACGTCGTCGAGTTCGGTGAAATGGAACTTGCCCTCGGAGTCGCGGACAGGGTCCTTCGTCGCCGTGCGCGCGCGACCGAACGCGTCGCCCATGCGCTTGGTCTGGCGCTTCAGCTTCGCCTCCAGATTCGGGTCGAGCGGCCGCGGCGGGGTCGTGCTCCGACGCATTTGCGTGAGGTCCGGGAACAGGTCACGGCGGCCCGAGATCAGCGCCAGTTTCAGGCCGAGTGCGCGCTCGTTGATGCGCTGCGTCTTGAGTTCGCCGATCGCGGCGACCCGAAGAGTCTTGAGGTCGACGAACGAGACGTCGCCCATCCGCAGGAAGCTGGTCGTGCCGTGATAGATCAGCAGCATCCGGCCGATCCCCTGCAGATTTTCCAGCATGGCGCGCTCGCCCTGACCGCCGACGCCGGTGGGCAGCAGGATCTGGCGTTCCTGCGCCAGGTGCTCCGCGACCAGGTTGCGGTCGCGCTCGTAGAAGAACCATGCGAAGCCGTCGCCCAGCGCCCGCCCGATGCCGACAGCCGCGCGCAGCAGCTTTCCGCGCGCGTCCAGCGTGGCCATGCGACGGCTAAACCACTTGGGCGCGTAGCGCGCCTTGGCGGCGATAAGCCGCTTCTGCTCGTGCTTGATTGCGAAATAGAGGCGCTCGAGCCGGCTGAGGGCGTCGAACAGGCGCAGCTGGAAGCGAACGATAGACTCGCCGGTCGAGGGTTCTACCCGCCCTGTCCTCAGCGCGAGGAGCACGTTCCAGCACCACGCGTAGTCGTCCTCGACCGCATCGATCGCCGCCCGAACAGCGACATTCGAGATCCGAACCCGAACTAGTGTCTCGGGACCCTTGATTGGCCGGGTTTCCTCTGGGGCAGGTCCCGTCTTGGGATGGGCGGCGGTCGTCCCCGCCCGTGGGCGTTGGCCCGCGACGCTGGCTGTTGATTCGCTGCTCATCCTCGAAGAGTGCCGTACCGACCGGTGTGGGCCAACCTCAATGTTCATCGTCTGTTCGCGAGATGCGCTGTCCCGCGAGCCGGCGCGGTGGCGCCCGTTGGGGGTGTCGAGGGTGGAGGTCGCCGTCCGTAAGGGCGAACACGGCGCCACCGTAGTCTACGCCAACCGGTTCAAGCGCACCGAGACGAATTTCCGCGGGCACGATCGATGTCCCGCCCGGCGCGTTCTTGGCGGGCGCATGAGACCCGTATGAATAGAGGCGCTGAAGGTATGGAGTGATGGAGACGAGAATGACGGTGATGTCGCGGCAGGCGTTGTTCGAAGCGGCTTGGCAGCGTCCGCTGACGGACATCGCAGCCGAGCTCGGCGTCTCGGACGTCGGTCTTCGCAAGATCTGCGATCGTCACGAAATCCCGACGCCCGGGCGCGGCTACTAGGCCCAGGTGCGGGCCGGAGAGCCCCCCAAGCTTCGACCGGTCAGCGATCCGCGGGGCCGATCTACATCGACTCCAGGCGCGGGCGCACGGCGATCTGCCGGGGCCGGCCAAGCGGAAGCTGGCCGAGCTGGCGCGGCGCTTTGTCGAGGACCAACGACACCCACGCCAGCACCACCGAACCGGACGCCCGGCTCTATCGCAAGGGGCCGGGCCAGGAGGCCAAGCTCTGCTTCATCGGCCACGCCCTGATGGAGAACCGCCATGGGCTGGTGGTGGACGCCTGCCTGACCCGGGCCGACGGCCATGCCGAGCGCATCGCCGCCCTGCACATGATCGAGCCCCGCGCCGAGCGGCCCGGGCGCATCACCCTGGGCGTCGACAAGGGCTATGACGTGGAGGATTTCGTGAACGAGCTGCGCACTCTGAACATCGCCCTACACGTGGCGGCCAAGGTGAAGGGCTCGGCCCTCGATGGACGCACCACCCGCCACGCCGGCTACAAGATCAGCCAGGTCATCCGCAAACGCATCGAGGAGGTGTTCGGCTGGGCCAAGTCCGCCGCCGGACTGCGCAAGACCCGACACCGAGGCCTCGGGCGGGTCGGATGGCAATTCACCTTCACCCTGGCCGCCTACAACCTGATCCGATTGCCCAAGCTCGTGGCCCAGGTCGCGTGATCGAGAAACCAGGCCCGCAAGTCCGCCTCGCACGCCCCCCGGCACACCGCACAGGGCGCAACCGCCGGGCAAGTGTCCCTCAAATCCCCGATCAGACGCAACAATCTGCGCCGATCATCGGGATTTTCCTCAGCCTGCTAGGGTGCGAGGGGCTCGTATTAGATCTTGGCGCGCGATGGCGTGCGCTCTTTGAAGAGACGCCCTATGATCTTCGTCTGCAGCGTCTGTGTCTGGAGGCAGCGCGCGAAGTGGGACTTCCATGGATCCGATTTCCAATGTCGATCAGCTCGTCCTTCTGCTTCGCCAGAGGTTGCTTGAGCGGTCCAAATCGCATGGCGTAACCGCCCGGCGGCGGTCGTCGAGTGAACAGCCGGCCTCGCCCCTGGAGAATGTACAGGCACTTGCAGGCGTTGACGGCGTGGAGGAACGTCAACTCCGGCGCGCCTTCATTCAGAGCATTCTCGTCGATCAGCTGGACGCGCGCTTGATCAACGACGCCAAGTTCCAGCAGGTGGTGGACAGAGTGACTGACGCCCTGGACGATGATGCCGGGTCCTCCCGGCTACTCACCCGCCTCGTGGGCGAACTTCGCGCATCAGCCCGCTGATCGGATCAAGAGGGCCTGCGGCCAGCCATGACCGTCATGGCCTGCGCGAGAGTGCGGCCCGCGGCGCCGATCGGCGCGTTCATGGCCTTTTGGCGGATTCGCTCCGCCGTTGCCGGATCGCCGTCGTGCTCCAGGAGCATCGAGCGCGCCAAGGCGCCTGAGAAGCAGACCCGGTCCAGCCGCAGGGCGATGTCGGTTCGCCGCCGGGCGCTCTCCAGATCGTTCTCGATCACATCGAGGACGGCGAGGCCGCCGTGGCTCTCTGCGAAGGTGTCGTCGAGGGCGAGGGCGGTTTCGAACCGCGACCGCGCCGTGACCTGATCGCCGCTGGCGAAATGGGCCCAGCCCGAGGCGATCCAGGATCCGAGATGGTCGCCGAAGATCTTCGCCCCTTCGTCCAGCTGTCCCGCCGCGGCGCGCGGATCGCCTTTGGACAGCAGAGCCAGGCCCTTGCCCAGCAGAGCGCGCGCGCTGTGCGGGTAGACCGCCAGCGCGCGGTCGAAGGTGACTAGCGCCTCGTCGGCGTCGTCCTGATCGAGCATCAACATGCCCAGGGTCGAGAGCCCCTCGTGGGTCGTCCCGGCCTTCAGGGCGTAGGCGCGGGCGAGATCGGTCTGTTCGGCGTCCATAGCCGCGACCGCCAGAGCCCCCATCAGCGCCTGGTCGCCCGGCCGCTGCGCGGCGATCTGGCCGCCCCAGGCCAGTGCCTCCTCAAGCTTCCCGAGATGGCAGAGCGCCTCGACCTTCAGAGCAGCGGCCCTCGGCGCCGCGGCCACCGTCGCATCGTCGATCAGGTCCGCCGTACGAGCCCAATCCAGGAGCATCGCCTTGGCCCAAGCCAAGTTGAAGCGTAGGCCCGGGTCATCATGACCCTGCGCTAGGAGATCCTCGAAGGCCTTGGCCGCTTCGCCAAACCGCCCTTCCTGAAGCGCCGCGACGCCGGACAGATTTAGCAGTTCGGGGGGCAGGGGCGTGGTGGCCGCATAGCGGTCCAGCAGGTCGATCGCTTTCGCCGGCTGACCTTCGTCAAGGGCGGTTGCTGCTGCGTCGGCCAGCAGTTGCAGGTTGCCGGGATCGCGTTCCAGGAAGCCGAGCAGCCTTGGCAGTTTCGGCGCGGTGGCTACGGACATGGGTCACCTTGTGTGCGGCCGACCGTGGCGGGGCCGCGAACCAAGCTCAACCTAACGGTGACTGTCGCGCCTCACAAGGAGCCGAGGCCGAACCCCAGAGCGAAATATAAGTCAATTAAAAACAGATATTTATGAGAATTCGACGGTCAATTCCTAAAATCCGTTAAACATGCCGGACTTCCCTCCGGACCTACCTTAGAGGCGTGGATTTCATCCATCCGCGCCAGACGACGATCTGAGGGGCGGACAATGGTTGCTGTAGTCGCTGGGACGACGGGCTTGGGGCTGGAACGCAGCTCTGCGTGGGTCCTTGGATCGCGAGGCCAGTTTGGCCAAACGCAGCTCGGGCGGGTGGGCGACAACGTCTATGTCAACGCCGCCACCGGCAACCTGATCGTCCAGAACACCGACGAAATGCTGATCGGATTGGGTGAGGACGACGCGGTCGCCCGGACCTACAACAGCCTGGGGACCTTCACCGACGACAACGGCGACAATTGGCGCGCGAGCGTCTCGCGTCAGGTCACCGGGCTGACCGGCACCGTCAACCAGTTCGGCAGCACGGTGAAGCGGATCGACTGGGATGGGTCGGACGTCACCTACACCTACGACACGGGCCGCAGCGCCTATGTCAGCAAGGAGGGCGCGGGCGCCTACGACACCCTGACATTCTCGGGTTCGACCTGGACCTGGAAGGACGGGACCACCCGCGTCACCGAAATCTACGACAACAACAACGGCGGTCGGATCACCAGCCGCGCCGATGTCGACGGCAACAACCTGGCCTTCGCCTACAATGGCTCGGGCCTGGTTTCCAGGGTCACGACCCAGAACGGCGAGTACACCGATCTCGTCTATGCGGGGACCAACCTCACGCAGGTTGAGACCTTCCGGCATGCCGACCTTCTGGGTGTCGACACGCTCAGCAAGTCGACTCGGGTGAGCTATGGCTACGACACAAATCCGGGGGGCGCCCGTCTTGTCTCCATCACGGTGGACCATAGCCCGAACGACAATATAACCACTGACAACGACAAGTACGTCACCACCTATATCTATGACGGCACCAGCAAGCGCATTGCCAGCATCAGGCAACAAGGCGTTGATGTTCTGGGCATCACCTATACCCAGGTTCCGGCGGGCGGAGCCTACCGGGTCCAGAGTCTGACTCAGACTGTTGGTGGCGTGGCGCGTACGACGACCTTCACCTACAACACCACCAACCGGATCACGACCGTCACCGACCCCCTCGGGTTCGCGACGGCGCTCGCTTACGATGTCGGCGGCCAGCTCACCAGCATCACCGCCCCACCGGCGGTGAGCGGCGCGGCGGCGCAAGTGACGAACTTCGCTTACAACGCCTCCGGAGACGTCGAGTCGGTCACTGCGCCCGATGGCGCAATGACGGTCTACACCTACGACGACGCCGGCAACCGGCTGTCCGAGGTCAATGGAGCTGGAGACAGGACCGAGCGCAGCTATGGAACTGCGAATAACGAAGTCCTGACCGAAACCCGTTACCTGGGCGCCAACGCCACGATTCCCCTGACGACGCGCTACACTTACGATTCCGAGAATCACCTGCGCTTCGTGGTCGGCGCCGAGGGAGACGTCACCGAGTACCGCTACAACGCCGCCGGCCAGCAGACCTCGGTCATCCAGTACCCGGCCAATCTCTACGACGTCAGCGCTCTGGCGGTGACCGCGACGATCTCCGAAAACACCCTGGCCGCCTGGGTCACCGCGATCGCCGACCGGAGCACCACGACCCGCACCGACACCACCTACGACTTCCGCGGCAATATCGCGACGGTCACCAGTTACGGAAAGGTCTTTGCGAACGGCGACGGCGACGGAAGTACGGAACGCAGCTCCACCACCTACGTCTATGACCAGTTCGGCAAGCTGCGGAGCCGAATGCCTTCGACCGCGAGTCAGGCCGAGGTGTTTCTCTATGACGGCCTGGGTCGCCAGATCTCGACCACGGATTTCGCCAACGCCGTTACCACCGTCCAGTTCAACGACACCGCCAGCACGACGACGGTTAGACTGGCCAACGACCTGTTCCGGACGTCTACCTACGACCTGGCCGGAGAACTGATCAGCTACAGCGAATCCGGGACCGGCGTCGCCACAGCAACCACAACCTACCTGTACGACGCCGATGGGCGCCTGCGCGGGGTGACCGATCCGACCGGAGGCAAGACCCACTACCTCTACGACAACGCCGGGCGGAAGATCGCTGAGGTAGGTCCCACCGGGACGCTGACCGAATACGGCTACAACGCCGCCGACCAGCTCATCAAGACCGTCACCTATAAGACCCAGCTGTCCGGCTGGCAGTTGGCGTCGCTGATCGACGGAGCCGGGAAGCCTGCCATCGTGTCCGTGGCCGACATCCGACCCGCGGCCGACGCCGCCGACCGCTGGGAATGGCGCGTCTACGATGCAGCGCATCGTCTGATTGAGACGATCGACGCCACCGGCGCCGCCAAGGTCTTTACCTACGACGCGGCAGATCGGGTGACCGCGACCCGCAGTTATGCGCTTCAGTTTTCGGCCGCTCAGTTGGCCGCGTTCAAGGCAAGTCCACCGAGCACGCTGCAGGTTCCGGGCGCCGCCGCTTCCTCTGGGGTTGTGACGACCAACCATGGTCCGAGCGTTCTGAACGACGTGGTTTCGGCGACCGCCGGGACCGCGACTTCGATTACGCCGCTCGGCAATGATACAGATGCGGACGGCAATGCCCTGACCATTGTCAGCGCAGCCTTGGCGTCTGGCTCCGGGAATGTGAGCCTGCTCAACGACACGACGATCAGCTTCACGCCGACCGCGGGCTCCACCGGCGCTGCGACCATCACCTACAACGTCTCCGACGGAACGGTGCAGACGGTTGGCACGGTCACTGTCAATGTCTCGCTGCCCAACACGGCTCCGGTGGCCGTCGCCGACACCATCTCGGTGACCCTAGGTCAATCGATCGTCTTCGATCCTCGGGCCAACGACAGCGACGCGGATGCTGGCGACACCCTGACGGTGGAGATCGTCTCGAACCCCGCCAGCGGATCGGTGACAACCAACGGCTCGACTATCACCTATACAGCTGCCGCTAGCCCTGTTGGCCAGACGAGCTTCACCTATCGGCTGAAGGATCGCGCCGGCGTCTACAGCTCCGCCACCACCGTCACCGCCAATGCCTACAACCCCAACCTGTTTAGTGCGCTGGATGCGGGCTCAACTTACGATTGGTCGGATGCGGGCACCGGCGTCGCCTACAGCATTGCGAACAACGCCAACTATCAGGGCGATGGATTTGCTGTGGTGGCGCAGAAGACTTTGGCGACCGCCAATCTCGCCCCCTACGACGGAACCCACACCTTCTCTGGCATACTGCAGCTCAACGGTGCGACCGGTGGGGATAACTGGGCGCTGAGCGGTAGCGACCGGCTTGGGGTCGCTCTGGAGATGAAGGGCGTTGGCGTCACCGACTTTGTCGGCATCTCCCTCTTCTATTGGGATGTGAACTGGAACAGCATCGGCGCTTCCGCAACGACGACGGCGACCCTCAATGGGTGGACCCGCGTTGAGGCGATCATCAACGCCCCCTCCAATGCGCGCTACGCAAGCCTGCTGATCGATACGGGAGCGACGGGCGATAAACGCGCGGCGAACACGACGTTTGGCGTGGCGCTTCGCAAGGCGCAGTTGGTGAAGCTGGGTTCGACCCAGACGATGCAACCCTATCCGTCGATGGCTCCGACGAACACTGCGCCTGTGGCGGCCAACGACACGATCACCACGGCCTACGGGACTCCGGTCAGCTTTGATCCGCGGCTGAACGACACCGATGCGAACAAGGACGGGCTGGTGATCCAGTCGGTCGGCACAGTGACTGGCGGCACGCTCAACTGGAGCGGAACCGGCATGAGCTTCACACCGAACGCCGGCTTCTCTGGGACGACGAGCTTCACCTATGTGGTTCGGGATCCGACCGGAGCCACGAGCACCGGGACGGTCAACCTTACCGTCCGGGCCCAAGAGCGAGCAC
This sequence comes from Phenylobacterium sp., assembly GCF_030645195.1. Lineage (GTDB taxonomy): Bacteria > Pseudomonadota > Alphaproteobacteria > Caulobacterales > Caulobacteraceae > Phenylobacterium. The sequence goes on from NZ_JAUSLW010000171.1 coordinate 19,057, forward strand.
CGGTCGCCAATCCCGACAATGGCCTTACGACCCCGGTCGGCCAGGCTCTGATCTTCGATCCGCGCAGCGCGGTAGGCGGGGGCGCAGACACCGATGCTGATGGCGACGCTCTGACCATCACGTCTGCGACCGCGACCAAC
>NZ_JAUSLW010000180.1 GCF_030645195.1 Phenylobacterium sp.
GAAGCCTCCCGGTATCGCCAATACTCCCGGACCATATCGGCGACCGTGCGCCGACCTATCGCAGCGGAGGTGCTCGCGGCCATTGGGGCGTGTGGAGACCGCACTCCCTCAGGGTTGAACAGCGGATCAAACGTCGCCGCCTGCCTGCCGTCCAACTGATCTCGCGACACTGCAATGTCGGCTAGCAAGGCTCGTCGGACGAGATTGATCAAGTACGCGTACTGGGACGTGGAGCGATCTACGACGGGAACCGCCGCCTTGGTCCGCGAGTGCCCCAGCTTTCGGGTCCTCGCCGCCATGCCCGCGTCGAGCAGGAGCCTGTTGGCGGCGTTTTCCACGGGGTCCATGTCATGCGGATCAGGCGCACGGATACGGCTCTCGTCGTCCGCCAGATGGTCCAGATGGGTGCGCGCATCGAGCGTGTCGAAGGACGGCTCCCGCAACGCGGCCCGCTTTCGGAACCAAGCGCCCACGAGCGTCTCGATGTCGGCATCAGACAGGAGTTCGAGCCGCCCCGTCCGAAGTGCGGCCTGCACAGGGCCCTGAGCCGCTAGCTCGGATCGCAGTTCGTGAAACCGGCGCTCGATGTCGGCCAGCCGAAATGGATAGCGCCGCTCGGCCTCCCTTGGATCGGTGGTCCCCAGGCTTATGGCGATCTGCTCGCGGCTTTCGACATGGCGCAGGTCCATGGGCACGCGTTTTTTCACGTACCACGTGCTGCCTCGGCGGTAGACGCCAGGATAACGGCCCAAGTCGATCTCGCTCAAAGTGGTACACCAATGTGTGACAGGTGGAGCCGAGAAGCTGTTCTGGACCAAAGACTTGTGCTCGGACAAGCCCTTAGGAAGACGCTGGTGGGCCCGGTAGGACTCGAACCTACAACCAGACCGTTATGAGCGGTCGGCTCTAACCATTGAGCTACAGGCCCCTGCAGCGGCCTGCGGGTTAGCATGGGCTGCACGTCCATTAAAGCCGCCGTTCAGCTTGGCCTTGTCATGACGGAACCCTGTCCCCCCGTTCATCGTTCGAGAGCGGGGTGGTACAGTCAAGCTCGCACCCCTTTGGGAGACATCGATGAAAACCTTCGTCCGCGCCGGCGCCCTCAGCCTGCTCCTGGCCACCACGGTGGCGGCGCCCGCCGCCTTCGCCCAGGCCGCCCCGCCCGCCGCCGACTCCATGTTCCGGGCCACCACCCTGAACCTCTCGGCCTATGGCGAGACCCGCATCGCGCCCGACATGGCCACCATCAATCTGGGCGTGAACACCGAGGCCGCGACGGCCGCGGCCGCCATGGCCGCCAACGCGACCCAGATGAACAAGATCTTCGCCGCCCTGCGCCGGGCCGGCATCGCCGACAAGGACATCCAGACCTCGGGCCTCAGCCTCAACGCCCAATACGACTATGTGGAGAACAACCCGCCCCGGCTGCGCGGCTACCAGGCCAGCAACCAGGTGACGGTCACCGTCCACGACCTGGCCCGCCTGGGCTCGGCCGTCGACGCCACGGTGAACGCCGGCGCCAACCAGGTGAACGGCATTTCCTTCGGCCTCAACGACCCCACGGCGGCGGAGAACGCGGCCCGCGAGGACGCCGTCAAGGCGCTCAGCGACAAGGCCAACCTCTACGCCCGGGCCACCGGCTACCGCATCGGCCGGCTGGTGACGCTGAGCGAAGGCGGCGGCTACACCCCGCCGTCTCCCATGCCGATGATGGCCATGGCGCGGATGGACAAGGCCGAGTCCACCCCCGTGGCCGGCGGCGAACTGCGGGTCCGGGTGGACGTCACCGGGCTCTATGAGCTGACGCGCTAAGGCGATCGCTCCTCTCCCGCTCGCGGGGGAGGAGCTATTTCTTGATCAAACCGGCCGCGGCGAAGGCGGCGCTCAGCTTGTCGGCGATCACCACCCCGGGCGGGGTCTTGTCGCCCTCCATGACCGCGGCGTAGACCAGTTCGTCGTGGGTCTCGACCCCGCCGGCGGCCCAGGCCACGGTGCGCGCGCCGTCGGGGGAGCTGTCGCAGCTGACATTGGCCGGCGCCCGACTCTTGGCGGTCACCTTCAGCAGAGCCTCCACCGTGCGGGTCGCCCCATTGCAGGCCGGCAGGACCCGGCCGCAGGTGACGGCGGAGCCGAAGCGGTAGACCACGTCGCCCGATCCGGTCTCGCCGATCAGCACGCAGGTGCCCGGATCGCCGACCCGCTGATTGACCGCGGCGTCCAGGGCGGCCTTATCGATGCCCTTGGGCGCGCCCGGCGAGCAGGCGGCGAGGCTCAGGCCCGCCGCCACCAGCAGGGCGAGCGCGCGCATCAGGCCGCCTTCTTGATGTCGTTGGCGTCGTCCAACAGCACGACGGTGGGGGAGTAGTTGCGGGCCTCCTCGGCCGGCAGCAGGCCGTAGGTCACGATGATGACCTTGTCGCCCTTCTGCACCAGGCGGGCGGCCGCGCCATTGACCCCGATGACCTTGGAGCCGCGCGGCGCCTCGATGGCGTAGGTGGTGAAGCGGGCGCCGGTGGTGATGTTCAGCACGTCCACCTGCTCGTGCGGCAGGATGCCCGAGGCGTCCAGCAGCTCGCGGTCGATGGCGATGGAGCCTTCGTAGTCCATGTCGGCCTGGGTCACCGTCGCGCGGTGCAGCTTGGCCTTCATCAGGGTGACGAGCATGGGCGCTTCCTTACGCAAGGCGCGGGCGCACACTGGCGCGAAACCCGCGTCGACAACGGCTGTGCATATAGCCAGCAACCGGGGCCGGTTCAATTGCGGCGGCGCAACAAACCTGACGCCGCGTCAAGTCGCGACGCCCGCCCCCGCTTCAATCAGCGGGAGAATTCGCCTGTCTTTTCGGCGCGATAGGGGGAAAACCGAATTGGGTTGCAACCGAGGGTTAACAGCGTGCGTCAAATGCGCCAAGCTTGGCGACGACGCGGGGGGTGGCCAATGCGTAGTCCAAGCATCCGAGCTCTGATCGCGGCCGGCGCCGCGCTGACCTGCGTGACCGCCAGCGCGCAGACGACGCCGACACGCCCCGCCCTCACGCGTCCGGGCGTGCTGGCCGCGCCGGCGACCGTGGACCCCGGGGCCCGCCCCCCGAGCCCCGATGGGATAGACTGGCGCGGCGCGGTCGGCGGCCTGCGCCAGAGCGGCAATACCGGCCCGGGCCTCGGCCGGGGCCTGGACCCGGCGGCGGTGGACAAGACCAAGTTGCCGATCCTGCTGCCGGCCGACGCCGACCTGATGGGCGGGGCGCGGCTCTATTCCTTCGGCGACTACTACTCGATCACCGCCAATCTGAGCGGGGCGCGGGTCTCCCTCACCGGCGCCGCGGAGACCACGCCCCTGCCCGCCGGCTCCAAGCTGAACCTGCCCGCCGTCGGTCCCGAGCAGCTGGTGGTCCAGCGCACGGTGGACGGCCAGCTCGCCAGCTTCGTGCGCTACGGCGTGCTCTACACCGTCGAGCTGCGCTGCGACGCGCCGTCGGACGCCCGCTGCCGCACCGAGGGCTTCGTGCGTGGCCTGGTGGCCAAGAGCACCGTCGTGGTGATGGGCAAGGCCGCCCGTCAGGCCGCCGGACTGGGGGCCTAGATGCGCGCGCCGCTCGTCATTCTGATCCTGATCCTCCTCGCGGTGCTGGCCCTGGTGGGCTACAATTCCGGCTGGTTCGGAAGCCCGCCCGTCCCCGGCGCCGGCCCTCCCGGAACACCCACCGCCTCCGGCGCGACGACGCCCTCAGGCCCGGCCGCCGAGCCGGAGGAGCCCGTCGGCGACGGCGGCGTCGAGCAGCTTCCCGACGAGGCCCAGCCCCAACCCGCCGCCGATCCCGCCAAGACCCCCGACGCCCCGTCGGCGGGCAGCTTCGGCCACTTCCCGGCCGGCGACCTGATCGCGAAATCCGGCTCGGGCTATCTCGACCGGACGGTCTGGTCGCCCGACCTTTGTTTCCCCTTCGCCGAGGCGGCCTTCGCCAACTCCCAGGTCTATGGCGCGGGCGGCGGCATGGGCCCGAAGGACAAGCCCAGCCAGTGCGACTCCAGCAACTACAGCCTGCCCTGGCGCGACAACTTCTGTGAGAGCCGGGGCTACGCCAGCCCGCTCTGCGTGTCCGGCAAAGGCCACCAGGGCCAGGACATCCGCCCGGCCACCTGCAAGAAGGACCTCCACTGGGTGGTGGCCGCCGAGGCCGGGATCATCACCGACGTCGGGACCTACACCGTCACCCTCACCGGCGCCGCGCCCCCCCACCGGGTCTACCGCTACCTGCACATGCGGATGAACCAGCTGGCGGTGAAGGAAGGCGACAGTGTCCAGGCCGGCGCCAACCTCGGCAAGGCCTCCAACGACTTCGGCGGCACGCCCACCACCATCCACATGCACTTCGAGATCCGCTCCGGCGTCGCCGGGACCTCCACGGACGGCAAGGCGGTGAAGCTGCACACCTTCCTGCCGCCCTATCAGAGCCTGGTGGCGGCCTATGACCGCAAGCGGGCCGGACAGGCGTGCCACTAGATCGATTTCCTCCCCCGTTTACGGGGGAGGAAAAAGAGGCAGCAGGCGTGAACGATCTTGCTGGCTTTCCGCGCCGCTGCTGGGGCCTGGGGGAGGGCTAGAGCAGCGTGCGTTCATCGATCCTCACCGCCAAGCGCGCCAAATCCCTCCGGCGATCGATGACGCAACCCGAGGTCCTGCTCTGGTCCCGCCTGAGGCGCCGCCTCCCCGACCAGCCCGCCTTCCGGCGGCAGCATCCGCTGGGTCCCTATATCCTCGACTTCTTCTGCCCCGCCGCGCGACTCGTCGTGGAGATCGACGGCCATCGCCACGGAGAACCAGAGCAGATGCGGCATGACCAGAGGCGCGACCGCTTCCTCATGGCGCGGGGCTTTGCCGTCCATCGCATCGCGGCGTCGTCGGTCTTCGAGGATGTCGACGAGATCGCCGATGGCCTGCGCGTCCTCGCCGCATCGATGATCGGCCCCTAGCGCCGCCCTTTTCCTCCCCCGTGAAGCGGGGCGGAATGGGGGAGGAAAAACTAGCATACGGCCGCCGCCCCACCTCCAGCGCGCCCTTTCCTCCCCCGTTCCGCTCCGCTTCCCGGGGGAGGAAAGGCCGTGCCGGGCTATCAAGCCTGCGGCAGGGGCGCGAGGTCCGGCGCCAGCCAGGCGCGCCGCGCCGCCACGGAGAACAGCCGGTCCCTGCTCCAGTGCGCCAGCAGCCAGTCCCGGTCGCCCAGGGGCGAGGCCATGAGATGGTCCGTCACCTCGTGCAGCGGCTCGGCCGGCGGCCGGCCGGCCAGGACGCGGGCGGCCTGCGCGATCGAGGCCTGGGTGATGGTCTCGTGATAACCCTCGGTGTCGGTGTTCGCCCCGCCGACCGCCTCGTTATAGGCCCGGATCAGACCCGGCATCCGTTGCGCCGTCTCCGCCACGCCGTGGCGGCGCAGCAGCCACAGGGCCGCGGCGAAATGGGCCGCGTGGGTCCATTCGCTCTTGGGCAGGGATCGGTCCAGCAGGCCGGCGCCGATACGCTCGATGGCCGCGTCACTGGCGAAGAACTTGGTCATTGGGGGTCTCCTTGGCGAAGGCCCGGACAGCAAGACAACCCCGCCGGCCGGGCGGGGTGGGTGGCTCATTCGAAGAGGTTCGGGACCTAGCCCGGACCGATCGCGCGCACCCGCACCGCCAGAAGGCGGCGTTGCTGTTGCTGGGTGCGGGTCAGGACGAGAGCCATGGCCCCGCTTAAGCGGCGGGGCTCCGATCTGTCAATCGCAGGCGACCCCTACGGGTTCTCGTCCTCGTCGGACGCATGAATGTGGTGCAGCAGGCGGTGCAGGACCGGCGCCAGGATGATCCCGGCGGTGGCCACCAGGAACAGGCCCGAATAGATCGCATAGCCCCCGGCGAACAGCTTGCCGGCGTCGGTGTTCGGCGCGCTCAGGGGCCCCATGCCCGACAGGATCATCGCGGCCTCGGCGAAGGCGTCGATCCAGGGCTTGGCCTCATAGGTGTGATAGCCCCACATCCCGGCCGCCAGGGAGCCGGCGATCAGCACCAGGGTCAGGATCACGTTGCGGATCAGGCGGAAGATGAACACCCAATGCGGCGCGATCGGCTCGCCGACCCGTTCATAGGCCATGGCGGCCCTCCCCTTTTGCTTGACGGCGCCTGCGTCACCCGACGCAATCACGTCACAGAACACGGGGCATCATGGACCCGGGATCAGCAGGGTGGAATGACGATGGACGGCGATCAGTCTTTGGGCGGCTTCTCCACCGAGGGTCTGGCGCAGATCGCGCCCAATCTGCAGGGCGTGGTGGACGCGGGCGACCTGTCTGGCTTCGTGACCCTGCTGTGGCGCAAGGGCGAGGTGGCCCAGGTCAACACCCTCGGGATGCGCGACATCGCCGCCGGCTTGCCGATGACGCGCGACACCCTGTTCCGCATCGCGTCGATGACCAAGCCGATCACCTCCGTCGCCCTGATGATGTTGGTGGAAGAGGGCAAGGTGAGCCTCGACGACCCCATCACCAAATGGGCGCCCGAGTTCTCGAACATGAAGGTGCTGAAGTCCGCCACCGGCCCGCTGGACGAGGTCTATGACGCGCCCCGCGACATCACCATCGACGACCTCATGACCCACCGCTCGGGCCTGGCCTACGGCTTCACCTCGGTGGGGCCCATCGCGCACGCCTATGAGAAGGCGCTGGGCTCCCCCATCGGCAACCCGCACGCCCCGGACATCTGGATGGAGCGGCTGGCGGAGCTGCCGCTGTCCTATCCGCCAGGCGATCGCTTCCACTACAGCCACGCCACCGATGTCCTCGGCTTCCTGGTGGGCCGCATCGCCGGCATGGGCTTCCGCGAATTCCTGATGGAGCGGATCCTCGGCCCGCTCGGCATGACCGACACCGACTTCTGGTGTCCGCCGGAGAAGCGTGACCGGATGGCCAAGCTCTATCGCGTCAATCCGGAGACCGACAAGCTGCAGGACGTCTCCTTCCTGCATGAGGACGCGCCCCCGGCCTTCTGCGGCGGCGGCGGCGGCCTGATCTCCACGGCCGACGACTACCTGACCTTCGCGCGCCTGATGCTGGGCAAGGGCGAGCTGAACGGGGTGCGACTGCTGAAGCCGCAAACCGTGGAGCTGATGACCACCAACCGCCTCACCGACGCCCAGCGCGAGATCCCCTTCATGGGCATCCCTTTCTGGATGGGCCAGGGCTTCGGCCTCGGTCTCTCGGTGATCACCGACCCGGAAAAGCAGGCCTGGATGGGCGCCGGCTCCAAGGGCGCCTTCGGCTGGCCCGGCGCCTTCGGCACCTGGTGGCAGGCCGACCCGGCGGAGGACATGGTCATGCTCTACCTGATCCAGAACTCCATGCCGCTCGGCCCCGAGGCCGCCAGCCAGCTGGCCACCGGCCAGCGCATGGGCGGTCGCGTCGCCCTGCCGGTGTTCCAGAAACTGGTCTATGGCGCCCTGGGGAAATAGGCCCTAGGGCCTGCCCGCTCAGTTATTGCTGAGCGGGTCGCGCGCCGCCACGCACATCGGCTGGCCCCTGTAGAGGTCGCCGAGCAGGCTGCCGTCACGGGCGGCGTCGCGGCGCGCGCGCTCATAGGCCAGGTTCTCCGCCGGCGCCTTCTGGCCGGGGCCGCAGACCGGGGCGATCACCCGGGCGCCCTGGTGGCAGAGGCAGAAGTCCTCGCGCTTATCGAGCCGGCTCGCCGGGACCCTGCACACCACCGGCAGGCTCTGGCCGCCAACGTCGATGCAAATTGTCCGCTCGGTCGGCGGATTGCTCATCGGCCCGGCCAGGGCCGCGCCTGCGGAGCCCGCCAGGGCCAGGGCCGCGATCATCGATGTGCGGATCATTGCGAAAATCCTTCGTGATTTCGATAGCATGACAGGCCAGGACGGTGGCGGTTTTCAGGCGCCTGAATTCGTTCACCATCTTCGCTGGCGAAAGCTTTACCGCGGGGGGTTCAGGGTGGGGCCAGGAGGCCTGATCCATGAACCCCATCGCCACGGCCCAGTATGGCCTGTTCGCCGCCACCCGCCGCTTCGAAGCCTCCGCCCAGCGGACGGTCCAGATGGGCGATCCCACCGCCGAGGTCGACTACACCCACGAGGTGGTGGAGCAGATCACGGCCAAGCACGAGTTCAGCGCCAACCTGGCGGTGATCCGCACCGCCGACGAGATGAGCGACAACCTGCTGGATATCCTGGCCTAGACAAGGCCCCCGGCGCCCGCTAGCGCGGACGCATGTCCACCCGTCCGCTCTTCGTCACCCAGGTCTATGAGGCCACCCTCGCCGCCGAGCGCGGCTTTTCCGAGTTCAACGCCGAGCTCGAGGAAGCGGCCCACATGCTGGCCGACGAGGACCTGGCCGGCCAGGCCTGGTGCCGCGAGCACGCCTATGGCGGCTACACCTCCTACGCCTCCCTGGACGACCTGCCCCAGCGGGCCAGCGTGTTCGGGGCGCTGAAGACCAAGCTCGACAAGCATGCCCGGGCCTACGCCAAGGCCCTGGAGCTGGACCTGGGGCGTGGCCGGCTGCGGATGGACAGCCTGTGGGTCAATGTCCTCAAGCCTGGGGCGGCCCATTCGGGGCACATCCACCCCCACAGCGTCATCTCCGGCACCGTCTATGTGGCCACACCGAAGGGGGCCAGCGCGCTGAAGCTGGAGGATCCCCGCCTGCCGCTGATGATGGCCGCCCCGCCGCGCCTGGCCGACGCCACCGAGACCGCCAAGACCTTCGTCTACCTGCAGCCGGAGCCGGGCTCGATCCTGATGTGGGAGAGCTGGCTGCGCCACGAGGTGCCGCCCAACGCCGCCCGGAAAGAGCGGATCTCCATCAGCTTCAACTACGGCTGGCGCTGAGGTTTTCCGGCGTACTTGGTCCCGAAGAAGTCGCCCTTGTTCCAGGCAGGCCGTTCGGCGGCGTCGGTCAGCTCCCGCGTCACCTCGTAGTTCAGCCGCGCGAACTTGGCGCCGGCGTTCCAGTTGATGGCCTGGCTCAGGTCGTCGCTGGGTTTGTGGTAGCGCTGCGCCAGGAAGGTGCGGAATTCCTTCTCCCCGCCATTGGCGAAGCCGGTCATGAAGAAGACCGCCGGTACGCCGACCTCCACGAACCGGTAGTGGTCGGAGCGGGTGAACAGGCCTTCGTCGGGCATGGGATCGGGGGAGAGCGCGATGTTCATCCCCGCCGCCGCCCGGCGCACCGCCGGCCCGATGCTGGAACGCTCGGCGCCGAAGGCCACCACGTCGGTGAAGTCGTAGGTCAGGATCGGCATGTCGAGGTCGACGTCGGCGACGATGCTGGAGAGCGGCACGGTGGGATTGCGCGCGAAGTATTCGGCCCCCACCAGGCCCTTCTCCTCCCCGGTGTCGAGCAGGAACAGGATGGTCCGCTTGGGCGGCTGGCCCGAGGCCATGAACATGCGGGCCACCTCCAGAGTGGTGGCGCTGCCCGCCGCGTTGTCCAGTGCGCCGTTGTTGATGGCGTCGCCATTGACGGGCTCTCCCACTCCCAGGTGGTCGAGGTGGGCGCTGAGCACCACCACTTCATCCTTCAGCTTGGGATCGGCGCCCTCGATCAGGCCCAGGACATTGGAGCTTTCCACCGGCTTGATGGTGGTGGCGAAGGCCGCCTCCAGGGTGAGCGGCAGGGTGAAGCGCGGCGGATCTGCGGCCTTGGACTGGGCCATCTCGACGATGCGGCTGAGGTCGGCCGGGGCGCCGGCGAACAGCTTCTCGGCGCCCTTGACGCTGATGGCGGCCAGCAGCGGCGCCTTGGGCGCCACGGCGAAGGCGCCGCCGGACGTCGTGCGCCAGCTCATGCCCCAGCTCTTCCACTGGCGCGCGGCGTTGGCGAAGGGATAGAGCTTCTCGTCCCCCGGCGTGCCGACCTGGAGGAAGCCCACCGCGCCGCGGGCCTCGGCCAGGGCCCGCTTCGTGCGCCCGCTGGCGTAATAGGCCCGTTCCTCGGTCTGGTAGCCCGCGGGCGCGCCCGACAGGGCCACGACGATCTTCCCCTTCACGTTCAGGCCGGCATAGTCGTTGCGTTTGTGCTCGGGCGCCACGACGCCGTAGCCGACGAAGACCAGGGGACCCGACACCTTGGTCTGGGCCGCCACCGGATTGCGGCTGACAATATAGTCCTCGCCAAACACCAGGGGGATGGCCTTGCCGACCTTATCGCGCAGCACGAAAATCCCCTGGTCTGCCGCCTGGTAGGCCACCATCGGCACGTGCTGGAAATAGGTCCCCCTGTCGCCGCCGGGTTTGAGGCCGAGCTGGGCCATCTGGGAGGCCACATAGGCCGCGGCGATGTCGTAGCCCGGCGATCCCGCCTCGCGGCCCTGTAGCAGGTCGCTGGCCAGGAAGGTGACGTGGGCCTTGATGTTGTCGGCGCTCTCCTGGACCTCGGCCGCGGAGGGTTCGGCGGCCCACCCCTGGGTCGCCGACAGCGCCAAGGCGCACGCCGCCATCATCACCTTGCCTAGACTCATCGACGCCTCCCCCGTTTGTTGGGGCGAGCTTAGAGGAGCCCCAAGCGGCGGGGGGTTAAGTTGCTGTAACGCAGCGCGTCGATGTTACCGGCCCAGGGAGGCTTCAACCTTGGCCGCGCATGTGGTGGTGTGAGGCATGGACACCGCGCCGCTTCCCATCCCCGCCGGCCTGGAGCCGCTCACCGCCCGGGCGGTGGTGCTGGGCGAGCGGATCGACACCGCGGGCCTGGAACGGCGCGACGCGCTTTCGACCGCCCCGCTGTCCTTCCGGGTCGGCCATGGGCTGGTGGTGGTGTTCCGCTACGGGGTGGCTGTGCTGATCGGCCTGGACCCCATCGCCGAGGACGAGGTGCTGCGCGGCATCCGCCCCCGCGTGCAGGGCCACCTGGACATCCACGAGGAAGAGACCATCCGCCTGGCGGCCCGGGACGACCAGGACGAGGGCGTCCAGCCCGACGGGGTGGTGCGCATCGGCGCCCTGTCGCCCGACAAGCTGCTGGTGGTGGCCGACGCCGTGGCCAAGAGCGCCGCGCTCGCCCACGACGAACGCCAGGTCGCCCAGGTGTTCGACACCATCGAGCCCTGGGCCCGGGTCCTGGCCGAACAGGGCCGCAGCCCCAGCGGCCGGCGCGCCATGGTCAAGCTGATCGGCTCAGCCCTGCTGGTGCAGCACCGGGTGGCCGAGCGGGTGGCGGTGCGCGAAAAGCCCGACATCCTCTGGGACCGCCCCGACCTGGAGCGCCTCTATGCCCGGTTGGAGGACGAATACGAACTGGTGGAGCGGGCCGAGACCCTGGGGCGCAAGCTGGACCTGATCGGCGACACGGTCACGGTGATGACCGACCTCATCGACACCCAGCGCTCCCTGCGTCTGGAAGCCATCGTGGTGGGGCTGATCCTGCTGGAGGTGGCGCTGACCCTATTCCAGATGGCCACCGGCGCGGCGGGTTAGCGGCGGCGAACAGGAGCCCGGTCATCGAACTCGCGCGCGACCGGCGCCAATATCGCCAGCGGCGTTCGGCTATCGCGCCTCAGGGGTCGAAGCGACCCTCAACCAGGACATAGACAACACGGCCGTCGGCGTCTGCGATCGGCGTCAGGCGCACATCGATCGGCAAGGGCTTGCCGTCCTTCACCAGTTCCACCGCCATCTGCGTGGCCTTTCCGGACGCCGCGGCCCGAATCGCCGCCTGCAGGCCCTCGGCCGCCATCGGCCCCACCGCCAGATCGACGCCGAGCCAGGGCGCCTCCCAGAGCGGGGCGCCGATGAGGGGATGGTCCGAGGTTGTCAGCGCCTCGCCAGCCCGGTTGATCTCCACGATGGCGCCGTCCGGGGTCAGCAGGGCGATCGCCTCGGCGGCGTGGTCGAACACCGCGCGGACGCGCCGCTCGCTCTCCTGCAGCTTGTCGCGGGCGCGGTTGCGCTCGGTCACGTCGCGCAGATGGGCGGTATAGGTCAGGGCGCCGGCGGCCATCACCTTGGTGATGGTGGCCTCGAGGGGAAAACTCTCGCCGGACCGACGGCAGCCTCGGACCTCCGAGCGCTCGCTCATCATCCGGGACGCCTGTTTGGAGTCGCGGAAGCTCTCGACGTATCCGGTGTGCGTCGCTCGCGCCTGCGGCGGGATCAGCATGGTGAGCGGTTGGCCAAGCACCTCCTCGGCGCGGTAGCCGAACATCTGCTCGGCGGCGAGATTGAAGAGGATGATCCTCTGGTCCGCATCGATCGAGACGATGGCGTCCTCGGCCACCATCAGGATACGCGCGGCCCTGAGATTGCTGTCCTTCAACGCGACCTGCTCCTGCCGACGGGCGGTGTTGTCGCGCACCGTGATGAAATATCGCTGACGGTCGCCAATACGGCCTTCGCGAACGCGCACCTCGACGGGCATCTCGCGACCGTCCCGGCGGCGGGCGGTTAGGTCCAGGAAACGGGACTGTTCCAGGTCCGGTTCGGCCGCCCAGCGGGCCAGCCACTTGACGGGATCGGCCCGGCGGCCCGGTTGGGGCGGCACCAGGACGGTTATGGCCTTGCCGACCACCTCTCCGGCGCCGTAGCCGAGCAGGGTCTCGGTCGCCGCGTTGACGAAGGTGATCAGACCATCGGGCGCGGCGACGATGACGGCTTCCGGCTAGCCGTCGAGCACGGTCTCGTGAAATCCCTGAAGGCTCGCGTCCGCCGGATGTGTGGTCTCGCTCATATCCATGTTCCTTCCCGCCACCCCGACGCCCCGGGGACACCCGGGGCGTCG
>NZ_JAUSLW010000205.1 GCF_030645195.1 Phenylobacterium sp.
GTCATAGATCGCCATGACGTCGCCGGAGGGGAAGTGCTTGGTGACCCCGCCTTCGATGTCCGGGGTGATCTTGTTGCGGATCCGGATGTTGGCGAAGGTGCCGCGCATCATGATCTCGTGGTTGCCGCGGCGGGCGCCGTAGGAGTTGAACTCCGTGGTCGGCACCTGGTGCTCGCGCAGATAGACACCGGCCGGAGAGGTGGCCTTGATCGAACCGGCCGGCGAGATGTGGTCGGTGGTGATCGAGTCGCCGAACACGGAGAGAACCCGCGCCTCGACGATGTCGGTCACCGGGGCCGGCTCCATCTTCATGTCCTGGAAGTAGGGCGGGTTCTGCACATAGGTGGAGCCCATGTCCCAGGCGTAGGTCTGGCCGCCGGCCACCTTGATGCCCTGCCAGTTCTTGTCGCCCTTGAAGACGTCGGAATAGCGGGTGGCGAACATCTTCTGGGTGACGTGCTTGCGCTGCAGGGTGGCGATCTCCTCGGAGGTCGGCCAGATGTCCTTCAGATAGACCGGCTTGCCGTCCTTGCCTTCGCCGAGCGGCTCGGTGGCCAGGTCGATGTTCATCGAACCGGCCAGGGCGTAGGCCACCACCAGCGGCGGCGAGGCCAGGTAGTTGGCCCGAACGTCGGGGTTCACCCGGCCTTCGAAGTTGCGGTTGCCCGAGAGCACCGAGCAGGCGACCAGGTCACCCTTCTGCACCGCCTCGGAGATGGCTTCCGGCAGGGGGCCGGAGTTGCCGATGCAGGTGGTGCAGCCGTAGCCCACCAGGTTGAAGCCCAGCGCGTCGAGGCTCTTGGTGAGGCCCGCGCTCTTCAGATAGTCGGTGACCACCTGCGAACCGGGGGCCAGCGAGGTCTTCACCCAGGGCTTCACCTTCAGGCCCTTTTCGATGGCCTTCTTGGCCACCAGGCCCGCGGCGATCAGCACCGAGGGGTTGGAGGTGTTGGTGCAGGAGGTGATGGCCGCGATGACCACGTCGCCGTTGCCGACGTCGAACTTCTCGCCGGCCACGGGGATGCGCTGTTCGGCGCTTTCCGGATCGGCCTTGCCGAACTCCTTGCCCAGGGCCGACTTGAACTCGGCCGCGGCCTCGGAGAGCAGGACGCGGTCCTGGGGACGCTTGGGGCCGGCCAGGGACGGCAGCACCGTGCCCAGATCGAGGTCCAGGGTGTCGGTGAATTCGGGATCGGCGTCGCCGGGCTCGAACCACAGGCCCTGGGCCTTGGCGTAGGCTTCCACCAGGGCGACCCGGTGGGGCTCACGGCCGGTGGCGGTGAGGTAGTCGATGGTGGCCTTGGTCACCGGGAAGAAGCCGCAGGTGGCGCCGTATTCCGGGGCCATGTTGGCGATGGTGGCCTGGTCTTCTAGGGTCAGGCCGGCGAGGCCGGGACCGTAGAATTCCACGAACTTGCCCACCACGCCCTTCTTGCGCAGCATCTGGGTGACGGTGAGCACCAGGTCGGTGGCCGTCGCGCCTTCCGGCATGGCGCCGGTGACGCGGAAGCCGATGACTTCCGGGATCAGCATC
>NZ_JAUSLW010000206.1 GCF_030645195.1 Phenylobacterium sp.
GTCATAAGGCTTTGGAAAGTGGACCTTTCCCCGACCCTGTAAGGGCCGGGGAAGGGATGGTGGAGCTTAGCGGAGTCGAACCGCTGACCTCTTGCATGCCATGCAAGCGCTCTACCAGCTGAGCTAAAGCCCCGAGGTCTCGGGTTTCTCCGGGGGCGGACCAGGCCCTCCCCGAAGAGGCGCGGAACCTAGTCTGACAGTTGTCCGCGATCAAGCCCGCCTGCAGAGGAAATTTGCAGGCGGCTTGTCGCAGTCAGATTTAGCGGTCCTCGACGTCGCCCTCGCCGGGCAGACCCTCGATTTCGGTGTCGTCGAAGTCGTCCTCGTCGTCCTCTTCCAGGAAGGGCACGTCGTCGGTGTCCTCCTCGAGGTCTTCCTCGTCCTCGGAGAAGCCGGCGAGCTCGTCCTCGGGCGTGGCGCCCGGTTCGGCGTCGTCGTCATCGTCGTCGCCGGGGATGATCGGAGCGTCGACGACCTCGTCGAGTTCCGGGGTGACGACCTCTTCTTCTTCCTCGTCGTCATCGGCCTCCGACTTGCCGCGGACCTGGGCTTCGCCTTCCTCCTCGACCTCGTGGTCGGTGGGGGCGACGCGAGATCGGCTGCGACGGCTGCGCACCGCCTCGTCCGGATCAAACTCGGTGGCGCATTTCGGGCAGTGGGCGGGACGACGGGTGAGGTCGTAGAACTTCGCTTGGCAGTTCGGACAGATCTGCTTTGCGCCCAGTTCGGGATTGGCCAAGGGCTAAGCCTCTAAGGGGTTCGAATGAAGCCGGGTCCCTTGCCACGGGCCGGCGCCGCTGTCAAAAGCAAACCCCCTCGTGACAACGGCAGAGCCTTAAGGAGGCTTGGCATTCCCATGACGTCGGCAGGACTGACCGCGCAACGCGGCGGCCCGCTGCGAGGCCGCGTGCGCGCCCCGGGCGACAAGTCGATCTCCCACCGCGCCCTGATCTTCGGGGCCCTGGCCAGGGGGACGACGCGGATCGAGGGGCTTCTTGAGGGCGACGATGTGAAGCGCACCGCCGCGGCCATGGCCGCCTTCGGCGCGACCGTGGAGCGCCTGGGGGTCGGGTCCTGGCGCGTCGAGGGCCAGGGCGGATTTTCCGAGCCGGACGACGTCATCGACTGCGGCAACGCCGGGACGGGTGTCCGCCTGATCATGGGGGCGGCGGCGGGGTTCCCGATCAGCGCCACCTTCACCGGCGACGCCTCCCTGCGCGGCCGGCCGATGAACCGGGTGATGAAGCCGCTCACGGAGATGGGGGCGGTCTTCGCCTGCCGCACCGGCGGGCGGCTGCCGCTCACCCTGCGGGGCGGGAACCTGACGCGCATCGACTACCGCCTGCCCGAGCCCTCGGCCCAGGTGAAGTCGGCGGTGCTGCTGGCCGGGCTGAACGCGGCCGGTGGGGCCGGGGTCATCGAGCCGGAGCCGACGCGCGATCACACCGAGCGGATGCTGCGGGCCTTCGGGGCTGTCGTCGAGGTCGAGGACCGCGATGGCGCGCGCCACATCAACCTGGCCGGAGGCCAGACGCTGACGGGGACGAGGATCGTCGTGCCCGGCGACCCCTCCTCGGCGGCCTTCCCCCTGGTGGCGGCCCTGATCACCCCGGGCTCGGAGGTGACGGTGGAGGGCGTGCTGCTCAACGTGCTGCGCACCGGGCTGTTCACCACCCTGGTGGAAATGGGGGCGGACCTGACCATCTCGAACCTGCGCGATGAGGGCGGGGAACAGGTGGGCGACGTCACCGCGCGACACTCGGCGATGCGCGGGGTGGACGTGCCGCCGGAGCGGGCGCCCTCGATGATCGACGAATATCCGATCCTGGCGGTGGCCGCGGCCTTCGCCGAGGGGCCGACCCACATGCGCGGCATCGGCGAGATGCGGGTCAAGGAGAGCGACCGCATCCGTCTGATGGCGCAGGGCCTGGCGGCCTGCGGCATCGGGGTGCAGGAGGAGGCCGAGGGGCTGATCGTGGTGGGCGCCGCGCGGGCCAACCATCCGGCCGCCGGCGGAGCCCGGGTGGTCACCAAGGGCGACCACCGGATCGCCATGTCCCACCTGGTGATGGGCCTGGCCGCCGAGGCGCCGGTCAGCGTCGACGAGCCCGGCATGATCGCCACCAGCTTCCCGGGGTTTGTTCAGATGATGCGCGGCCTGGGCGGGGAGCTGGCGTGAGGGCTGAAATCGCGCGTCCTTCTCCCCTTGCGGGAGAAGGTGGCCCTGCGGAGCAGGGTCGGATGAGGGGTCACGCTCCCCCCGCAACCAAGTCCCGTCATCCCGGACGACCGCAGGTCGATCCGGGACCCAGGGGCGGAGCGCGCAGCCCCTGGGTCCCGGCTCTCCGCTGCGCTTCGGCCGGGATGACGTTGGATTGCTCGGACAAACCGGTGCGACCCCTCATCCGACCGGTCTCCGACCGGCCACCTTCTCCCGCAAGGGGAGAAGGGACGACATCTGCCTGCGAGAACGCGCCATGAAACCGCCCTTCATCATCACCGTCGACGGGCCGGCGGCCTCGGGCAAGGGGACCATCGCCCATCGGCTCGGCGCGCTCTACGATGTGCCGGTGCTGGACTCCGGCCTGCTCTATCGGGCCGTGGGCGTGTTGACCCGCAGGGCGGGCAAGGACCTGGACTCCGAGCAGGACGCCGGGGCGGTGGCCCTGACCCTGACGGCGGCCATGCTGGACGATCCCGAATTCCGCACCCGGGGAGCCGGGGAGTGCGCCAGCCGGGTGGCGGTGCATCCGGCGGTGCGCCTGGCCCTGCGCGACCTGCAGCTGGCCTTCGCCCGCACGCCCGGCGGCGCGGTGCTGGACGGCCGCGACATGGGCACCGTCATCTGCCCGGAAGCCCCGGCCAAGCTCTATGTCACCGCGAGCCCCGAGGTGCGCGCCCAGCGGCGCTGGAAGCAGCTGACGGCCCAGGGCGAGGCGGTCAGCCTGCCGGAGATCCTGGAGGATATCGCCAAGCGCGACGCCCGCGACGGGGGCCGCGCCGACAGCCCCATGGTGGCCGCCTCCGACGCCGTCTTGCTGGACACCACGCAAATGACTATAGAGCAGGCCACCGATGCGGCCCGCCGCACGGTCGAGGCGGCGCGAGCCCGGTGGGAAACCTCCTGACGGGCAATCCAAACGCACCTTTCCCTCGATGGCTGCGGGCGAATTTCACCGCGCTGGGGTCCGCCCCGACGCCTTCGGTTTGCAACCCTTAACCCGACGCCGGGACTCCGACCGCTCATGCGGGTCGGACCATTTCCGTTTCACCGGCGGCGTCATCTGAAAGACGAAAGAATATTATGGCTGACGATATGAGCCTGTCCCCCTCCCGCGACGACTTTTCCGCCCTGCTGGACGAGTCCATGGGCGGCCGCGACTTCATGGAAGGCGTGGTGGTCAAGGGGATCGTGGTCGGGATCGAGAAGGATTTCGCGATCATCGACGTGGGTCTGAAGACCGAGGGCCGCGTGTCCCTGAAGGAATTCAACCAGGAAGGCGATGATCCCGCCCCCATCGTGGTCGGCTCCACCGTCGAGGTCTTCCTCGAGCGCGTCGAGAACGCCATGGGCGAAGCGGTCATCAGCCGCGACAAGGCCCGCCGCGA